>QOPK01000001.1 GCA_003331685.1 Halieaceae bacterium
CCCTCAAAGGTCTCGGCGAGCCGCTCGGCCAATGCCGACTTGCCCGACGCGGTGGGGCCCATCAAGGCCAACACGGGTTCGGTCACGATCAGCGTCCGCGCAGAAACAGTTTGTCTAGATCTGCCATACCCAGCTGCACCCAGGTGGGCCGACCATGGTTGCACTGCCCGGATCGCTCCGTCTCTTCCATATCACGCAACAGCGCATTCATCTCGGGCAGCGTCAAACGACGATTGGCACGCACCGAGCCGTGACAGGCCATGGTCGAGAGTAATTCATCAAGTGAGCTGGCAATGCGGTCACTGGTGCCGAACTCGAGAAGATCAGACAGCACGTCGCGCACCAGCGCTTCCGCATCGGCGTCTTTGAGCGGCGCAGGGAGTTCACGACAGACCACTGCCTCCTCGCCGACTGCTTCAACCAACACTCCCAGCGATGCCAACTCTTCAGCCTGCTCAGCAGCGATCGCCGCCTCTCTGTTCGATACGGCGAGCGTAATGGGCACCAGCAGCGGCTGGCGTGTGATGCCCGCACCCTCTCTGGCCTGTTTCAACCTTTCATAGGTAATTCTCTCGTGCGCCGCGTGCATATCGACCAGCACCATCCCGTGCTGATTCTCGGCAAGGATATACACACCGTGAAGCTGCGCCACGGCAAACCCGAGCGGCGGAATCTCGGCAGATTGCTCACTGAACTCTGGCTGGAGCGCACTGCTCGCCCGCTGCAGCATCGGCGAGGCATACCCGGAGCTCACCGTGCCAAACTGTCCACGGTCGCCACCCGCGCCGCTGATTGACGCCCCAGCCTGGACTGAAAACGAAGCGGGTAATCCACCGGGTGATAGCCCCATGGTCGATTGCTGCGCAACCGCCTCGACCATTTCCGCCGCAGCCGATGACTGGCTTTGACCCGGTCTGACATCTGCCAGCGCCCGGGACAATGTACCGAATAAAAAGTCGTGCACCCCACGGCTTTCGCGGAACCGCACCTCGTGCTTGGTCGGATGCACATTCACATCAACGCCCGCCGGATCAAGCTCGAGGAACAACACAAAAGCGGGGTGACGGCCATGAAACAGCACATCACGATAGGCCTGCCGAATGGCGTGAGAGACCAACTTGTCGCGTATCACCCGGCCATTCACGAAGAAGTACTGCAGATCTGCCTGGCTACGGGAAAACGTCGGTTCCGCCACCCAGCCCCAGAGTTTGAGCAAACCCGCCTCGCGCTCGATCGTCACCGCGTGCTCGGCGAACGCTTTGCCACAAATGGTTGCAATGCGCCGATTGCGCTCGCTCTCATTGCCTGCCGCGCCCAACTGCAGCGTTTGCTTACCGTTGTGGTGCAGCGTAAACGTCACGTCCGGTCGGGACAAAGCCTGACGTTTAATGACCTCGTGGATGTGACCGAACTCGGTTTTTTCGGTGCGCAGAAACTTTCGTCGTGCGGGCGTGTTGTAAAACAGATCACGCACCTCGAGGGTAGTGCCGCGGGGGTGCGGCGCCGGGCGCACCGACACCGCCATCTCGCGCCCCTCGCACAGCGCTTGCTGCCCTTGTGCGGAGTGTTCATCGGTATTCGAGGTCAGGACTAACCGTGAAACCGAGGCGATAGAGGCCAATGCTTCGCCGCGGAAACCGAGCGATGCCACCGCCTCCAAATCTTCTATGGAGTCAATTTTACTGGTCGCATGACGCGCCAGCGACAGCGCAATATCGGCCTCGCTGATCCCTGCGCCGTTATCGCGGATACGCAGCAGCCTAGTGCCACCGGCCTCGACATCAATGTCGACCCGGGTGGCGCCCGCATCAAGACTGTTTTCGACGGCCTCCTTGACCACCGAAGAGGGCCGCTCCACCACTTCGCCCGCTGCGATCTGGTTGGCGAGTCGCGGCTCCAGGAGTCGGATCACGCTCATGCCTCGGGTATCAACAATGTCTGGCCCACATAGATCATGTCGCGGCTAAGTCCGTTATTGGTTTTGATCGAAGCGACGGTCACACCATAGCGCTCGGCAATTTCTGAAAGTGTGTCCCCTGCTCCGATAGTGACCTCTCTGCCGCCCTGTTCCCGTTGCCAGGCCAGCAAAGTGCCGGGCGGCGGCTGGCGGGCGAACCAGCTCTGTATGCCGCGACGAATTGCTCTGGCCATCTTGTCCTGATATGCCGGCATGGCAAGACGCTCCGCTTCACCCGGGTTGGAGATAAATCCCGTCTCAATGAGTAGCGAGGGGACGTCCGGGGACTTCAGTACCGCGAAGCCTGCCTGCTCCACCCGCTTTTTATGTAAGCGGGCGACGCCGTCGATCTGCTCTAGAATCAATGCACCCAAATTCAGGCTGGTGTCCAGCGTACCCGTCATCGACAAATCTGCCAGTACCCCCGCCAACATGGGATCCATTTCTGCCAGTTCCACCCCCCCTACGAGATCCGCAGAGTTCTCGGTGTCGGCGAGATATTGTGCCGTGGTGGAAGTCGCCCCGCGCATCGAGAGCGCATAAACTGATGCGCCGTGGGCCGACTTTTCCCGAAACGCATCGGCGTGAATCGAGACAAACAAATCTGCCTCCAACGCCCGCGCCTTATCGCGACGATTTTTCAGGCTCACATAATAGTCCCCGGTGCGAACCAGCACCGGCTTGAAGCCCGGTATTTTCGCCAGTTGGTTTTCCAAACGACGCGCAATCTGCAGCACCACGGTTTTCTCTCGCAGCCCGCCCGGCCCCAGCGCGCCGGGGTCCTCACCGCCATGCCCGGGGTCGATGGCAATAACAATATCTCGACGGCTCTCCAGCGACTCCACCGACAACACCGGCTCGGGCTCCTCGGTGGGTGTCTTATCAAACAGGTCAATCACCACCCGATGACCCGTAGTGTCATTCGGTGGCAACAAAAACACCGAGGTGCTGACCGATGCGCTTAGGTCAAAAACCAGACGTAAATCTGCGCCCTGACGAATACCCGAGCGCACCCCGCTGAGCGGAGTTCCCTCGAGGGGCAGCGCGTTAATGCTTGCGGTCAATCGACTCTGCGATAAATCGACCACGAATCGCTCGGGGTTCTCGAGTGAGAGCGTGCTGAACTCCGCAGCTTCAGAAAGATCAAGTACCACCCGGGTGTGGTCAGGTGCGCGCCACAGTCGCACTGCGTCGACGTCGGCTGCGGAGACAGTCAACACTGACACCAGCACCCACGCGATCGCCGCAAGTGCCCTGAGCAAAGCGTGCGCGGCGCGCAGAGGGACTGATGCCGGGATTTGGCTGACGGCTTTTCTCCGATTCAAGGGCATGTCAATCTGACAACGCTTCAAGCAAGACGGGATCGGCAGCGCGCACCGTGGCTTTCCGTCCCAAACCCTCGGACGCCAACGTAATATCGAGGGTAGCCGGCGGCAGCTGTGCCTCTGCACGCTCGGGCCATTCGATGAGGAGAATGCCCTCTGCAGAGAGATAGTCATCCAGGCCCAGATACGCCAACTCCTTTGCATCGCCAAGACGATAAAGATCAAGGTGAAAGACCGGCCCGCCGGGCACCGACTCATAGGGCTCCACCAGGGTGTAGGTCGGACTCTTCACCGATCCATCATGGCCTCGCCCACGCAAGAATCCGCGACTAAAGGTCGTCTTGCCAGCGCCCAGATCACCGCGCAGAAAAATCACCTGTGGGACCTGCGCCTCGCCCGCCACTTGGCTGCCCAACGCAAGCGTCGCCGTCTCGTCAGACAACTCAAATTCTCGGTGATAGGACAAGGCCTCGGTCATTCGCGAAGTGTACCGCGCCGGGCCGGGCATCTGTCACAATCCCAATATGACAGTTCCTATTGCCGAAGCGGGCAGCAGCCCTGATCCTGCCGACACAGCGCCACTGGACACAATCCGTCAGTGGGGTCACGAGCTGGGCTTTCAGGCGCTGGGCTTTACCGGTATTGATCTCGCCCAGCACCGAGACTATCTCGGCAAATGGCTGGAGGCCGGCTACCACGGTGAGATGCAGTGGATGACCAGCCATGGCCACAAACGCACCCATCCCGATGCGCTCGTACCGGGCACCTGCACCGTCATCACCGCACGAATGGATTACCTGCCCGCGGGAGAGGACCCGGAGGCCGTCCTGGCATCATCCGAGAAGGCCTATATCTCTCGCTATGCACTGGGGCGCGACTATCACAAGTTGGTGCGTGGCAGGCTGGCCAAATTGGCCAAGCGCATCGAGAAGCAATTGGGCGGCGGCCAATATCGCGCCTTTGTCGATAGCGCCCCCGTGCTGGAGCGGGCACTCGCTGAAAACGCCGGGCTTGGCTGGATTGGCAAGAACACCATGCTGTTAAACGACAAAGCGGGGTCCTGGTTTTTCCTCGGCGAAATCTATACCAATATCCCACTGCCTCCAGACCCGCCGCAGGACACTGAGCATTGCGGTAGTTGCCGTGCTTGCCTCGATGTCTGTCCCACCAATGCGTTTACCGCGCCTTGGGTGCTCGATGCGCGCAAGTGCATCTCCTACCTGACCATTGAGTTCAACGGCGTGATTCCCGAATCACTGCGGCCGGCCATGGGAAATCGCATTTATGGTTGTGATGACTGTCAGCTGGTATGTCCCTGGAACAAGTTTGCCCAGCAAACCAGAGAGCCTGATTTCGCGCCCCGTCATGGTCTCGACGCAATCGACCTGCTGGAGTGCTTCGGCTGGGACGAGCCAACCTTTAACGCTCGTACTGAAGGCTCAGCGATTCGCCGCATTGGGTTTGAACGGTGGCGCCGAAATATCGCCATCGCGCTGGGCAACGCCGAATCTACTGACGCCATTCGCGCAGCACTTCAAACAGCGCTGGAGGATCCCTCAGAGTTAGTGCGCGAACATGCTCAGTGGGCGCTTGCACAACACCATTGAGTCCCTCATATCACTGCGCTCCCTGCGGCACTGCGCTTGCCTCAACACCTCGCTTTAGGGTGACTCAACGCGCATAAAATGCGTGCGGTAGTGCCGCAATTCCTCGATCGACTCGCGAATATCTTCTAGCGCCTGGTGTGCGCCCTGCTTGGGCGCTTGGGGTAAATCCGGGCGCCACCGCTGCATCAGTATCTTGAGCGTGCTGACGTCCAGATTCCGATAGTGGAAAAATGTCTCGAGCTCCGGCATATGGCGCGCCATGAAGCGGCGGTCCTGACAAATAGAATTGCCGCACATAGGCGATTTTCCCTCGGGCACCCACTGGCGGAGGAATTCAAGCGTCAACTCGGCCGCTGCCGATTCCGACACGGAACTCGCGCGAACGCGATCAACCAGGCCCGAGCCAGCGTGGGTGCGAGTGTTCCACTCGTCCATCGCATCAAGCGCCTCGGGAGGCTGGTGGATCGCCAGCACCGGGCCTTCCGCCAGCACGGTCAGGTTCGTGTCAGTGACAATAGTGGCGATTTCAATGACGCGATGCGCCTCGGGGATCAACCCGGTCATCTCCATATCGACCCAAATCCAATTGTGGTCACTGACCGCCATTACCTCACTCCTTTTCTACCCGACGCTAGCCACACCAACCCACGGTGCTCGCCTGCCAATGCGCAGGGCGTCGCTGGGTGGCATACACTAGCACGATGACCAAACGTCGCCTCACCGATCAGCAAGCCCGCCGCATTAAGGCGCAGCGCTCGTCCGGGGGTGATATTGCCGCAGAGACAGGGCAACCCGGCGCGGTGATCGCGCGTTATGGCAAGCAGGCACTCATTGAGACACGCTCTGGCGATCGCCTGCTCTGCCACCTGCGGGCGCACCTTGAGTCCCCGGTGGCTGGTGACGAAATTCTCTGGCTACCGACGGAGGAAACCGGCGTAGTAGATGCGTTGGTCACGCGACGCAATGTGCTACAGCGGCCCGACGCTCAGGGGCGGCTCCGCCCTGTCGCCGCTAATATCGACCTTATGCTGATTGTCTTTGCGCCGGAGCCCGCGCCCCAGGCCAACTTGATTGACCGTTATCTGGTTGCGGCAGAGAACATGGAGGTCGAGGCCGCGTTGGTGCTCAATAAGGCCGACCTACTCGAATCTGGCGATGAACTAGCGAGGCAGCTCGACCGGTATGCCGAGCTAGGCTACCGCACGCTGACCACCCATAATCAGCTGCCCGATGCCAGTGACCTGACAGCGCTCATTGGGCAGGACACGCTTGTGTTGGTAGGACAGTCGGGAGTCGGAAAGTCCTCGCTGATTCAGCGCTTGCTGCCGGAGGCATCGATTCGTGTTGGCGCGCTGTCGGAAGTCGCCGACAAAGGCCGACACACCACCACCACTGCCGAGCTGTTCCATCTGCCGGGAGGTGGCCGGCTCATCGACTCGCCGGGGGTGCGCGACTTTGGGCTCACCCACGTAGCACCCGAAACCGTCTTCAACGGCTTCAGGGAATTCTCGCCCTTTTTGGGTCAGTGCCGCTTTCGGGACTGCCAGCATCAGAGGGAACCCGGCTGTGCACTGACCGCTGCGGTTGAGAATGGGGAAATCAGCAGCGAGCGCTTCGAGAGTTTTCAGCAGATCGTGGCCACTCTAGCTACTACTTAGGTGGACTCTTTAGTACGATTTTTAATAGGACCCTGCCCGCTCCGGCGCCTGCGCGAGCGCTGCGCGCACCTTGACAGTATCACCCGCTTCATTGGCCCACTCGAGATCACCCGCTTCGGTCACCAGCACGACCGTCGAGCCAAGAAAAAAGCGACCCAATTCCTGGCCCGCCTCCAACAGCGGGGCGTCATTCGCAGACCATACCTGCTCGCGTATTTGACCACCCGGCGTTTCCCGCCCGCCCCACACAGTGGCGATGCCCGCGACAATCATAGCGCCCACTAAAACCACCGCTACGCCGCCTTGATCGGTTTCAAAAAAGCAGACCAGTCGCTCATTGCGTGCCAACAGACCGTCGACCCGCTCAACCGTCGCGGCATTGACGGAGAAAAGATCCCCGGGAACATAGCGCGTCTTCACCAAGTGCCCGCGGATGGGCATGTGCACACGATGGTAATCACGCGGCGCAAGATAAGTGGTGGAAAAGCATCCCTCCGCGTAACGACCGGCTTCTTCATCACTCCCCGCAAGCAGCGACTGAATAGAATAGGTCCTGCCCTTGGCCTGCACCAATTCGGAGGACGCAACGGCACCCCGCTGACTGAGCACCCCATCAGCAGGGTGGCACCAGTGGCTGCTGGCTAGCGGGCGCATACCCTCGCGCAGCGAACGAGTGAAGAAGGCGTTGAAATGTGGGAAGTCCTCGCCTGACGAACAGGTCGCTTCGGACAAATCAATATCGTAGCTCGCCATAAAAGTGCGGATCAGGAAATTTTTCAGCCAAACGGGGTTCTCCAGCTGAGCAAGCTTGCCCAACAGGCGAGAGAGCAGGTGCTGCGGCAAAATTGCCTGCAGCGCGGTCATTACAGATTCCATGGTGGTAGTGTAACCTAGCGTAAACCAGCGTCCTGATGCAGCTTACAATGTCTCAGCACCTTACTTTTTTGCTCTCCGCCGTCCTAGTGTCCGTACTTTCCCTCCAGGGGAATCCAGCACGCGCGCAGGAAGACATGGTCGCTGACACAGATGAGATTGGGGTCAGCGCAGAGCAGAGTAGTGAAGAGATGCCCGGCTCTGATGGCGAGCTGGCTGATGAGGTCGTTGAGTCAGAGGATGACTGGCTGGAGGACGGCAAGGATTACGCAGCGCGCAAAGCCAACGAGATGACCCAGTGGGTCGATAATTTCTTCGGCAATGACGAACGCGACCTGGAGCAGGCGGAATCACGACTGCGACTCAGAACCATCTATAACTGGGATGAGCGCCTCGATAACGAGGCCAAGTTCCGACTGGGGGGTAAAATCTCTCTACCGCAGATTTCCAAACGACTGGATCTGGTGTTCCGCGGCGAGGACATGGATGACTTTGGCGATGACGGTGTGGAGGACCCCTCAGAAGACCGCATTGGCTTGCAGTACCAGGTGGGACCCAAAGACATCAGAAAGCAACGCTTTGATCTAACCGTCGGGTTCGGTAGCTCCGGGCCAAAACCCGGGGTGAAGTATGTCTATCAAGACGCTTTTGCCGAGGACCTCAATTTTCGTTTCACCCAGCGCTTCACTTATGACCTCGGCGAAGGCGGCTATGGCTCGTCGCGGTTCGTACTAGACAAAGCGCTGCGCGAGCGCGAGCTGGTCAGGGCTTACACTCGACTCCTCTACGGCGAAAAAACCGACGGCACAGAATGGTCCTCTAGCCTGTCCTACGCGCGCGGCTGGCGAGGCGATAGAGGCCGGGTGGGCGCCACCTGGTTATATGTGGGCGCAGACGGGCAAACCGAGCCCTACGACTTCGTCAAGAACTATAAAGTCGGCGCTCGCTTCAGGCGACAGGCCTATCGGGACTGGCTATTTTGGGAAATCGAGCCCAGCTATAACTGGCGCGTGGACGAGCCCTATTTTGACCGGGAAGGGGCGTGGCGGATTGAACTCAGACTGGAGTTCCTGCTGTTCGACAACCCGGGCGAGACGCTAGAAAAACAAATCCGCTAAAGTCAGGCGCGCTCTGCCGAACGCGCCGTTAATAGCTAGAGATTCTCTTCTGCGAACGCTGCCAGGCGTGACCGCACAATGCCGTTGACGTGCATCACGCCGGCATGAGGGTAATGCTTGAGCTTTTCTACAAGGTAGGTCAAGCCTGATGTCAGCGGCGAGATGTACTTGTTATCAATCTGCGCGAGGTTACCCAGCACCACCAGCTTGGAATCTGCTCCCACGCGGCTGATGATCGACTTCAGCTGGAACTGGGTAAGGCCCTGCGCTTCGTCGATAACGATATAGGCGCCGTTAAAGGAACGCCCCCGCATAAAGTTCAGTGACTTGAACTGGATATTGGCGCGTTCCTTCACGTATTCGATACTGCCGTTAGAACACTCATCGGCGTCGTGAAGGATCTCGAGGTTATCGTCAAAGGCCGCAAGCCACGGCGCCATCTTCTCCTCCTCAGTGCCGGGCAGGAAGCCGATCTCCTCGGCGATCGGCGGCGTGGATCGCGCCACAATGAGCTTGTTGTATTTGCGCTGCTCAAGAATGGCGTGCAGACCGTAAGCCAATGCCAAGAGGGTCTTACCCGAGCCGGCAGGACCGGTGAGGACCGTCATGTCAACGTCCTCACTGTCGAGTAACCGCATCGCCATAGCCTGCTCCAGATTACGCGGCGACAAACCCCAGAAGCGCTGATTCATTAGATGGTCGCGGCTGTCGACGGCGAGATAAACATAGTCGTCGTCGACGTGATCGACGTAGGCAATGAACTCCTGCTCGTCGTAAACAAACTGGTTGGGGTAGGCATCGGGCAACTCGGCGCGGGGGATGCGATGCAGCGTCAGGTTCTCCTCGCGAACCGTGTCCACCTGCTCAATGCTGGACCAAAAGTCCCCGGCAAAACACTCATAGCCTGTCGACAGTAGATCAATGTCATCGAGCACACGGTCGTGACGATAATCCTCAACGTGTTCGAGGCCCGAGCCCTTAGCCTTGATCCGCATGTTGATGTCTTTGGTGACCAGGCAGACAAAGGCACCTGGATGATCCGCGTTGAGGCGGAGCGCCACATTGATGATGCGGTTGTCATTGGCGTGATCTTCGTTGGTGTTGAGGAACGGGACCTTCGCATCGTCGGCGATCAATTGATCAGGAAAGATTGCCAAAGCACCAAGGCGGTTGTCGTCGAGATTGGATCCGGGAATCTCGACGCCTTTTTGAATTTCTTGGGGTGAGGCGCTGCCGACAATCTTGTCGATCAGTTGAATAGCAATCCGCGCCTCGCGGCTCACGCTTTTATCGCGCCGGTCCTTGATGTGATCTAGCTCTTCAAGGACGGTCATCGGGATCACTACCTGATGCTCGGCGAAAGCGGTAATCGCGGTCGGATCATGCAGCAGCACATTGGTATCCAAAACATAGATCTTGCGGTGTGCAGGTTCGAGCTGGGTTACTTCATGGGTCTCGGCTGCAGTCAGCGACATATGATCTCCTCGCAAAATGGCAAAAGAAGTAAAACAGTGTCCCGTGAGAACGGCATCATGTCGCTCTCTGCTCGGAACAGTGTAGGCAAAATTTGAGGGTGAGAAGTCCGTCGCGCTGCTATGGCGCTTGAAGTGGTCTGCTGACGCGCTCTTAAATGACCCGCTCGGATCGGCACAGACGGTGACCTACTCTCCACATTTCGGACGCAGTCAGTAAACCGATCCGTCGCTGCCCTGTCAACGACTGCGAGCAAAAAACACGCATTCGGTTTGCCCTGACAGCGACCCAGAAGTTCGATAGCATCGCTTATCAGCTCGCTAGCGCACTCAGCAGTGATCGCGACGGTGAGATAAGAAAAAATCCTCAGGAGCCGATACCGGCCATGCTAGATCGCAATGCGATGGCGCAGCTCAAAGGCCTTCGAGAAGAACTCGAAGCGCAGAACGAGCACGTCGACGCCACCGTTAAAGGAACGCAGCACCGCTATGGATTCGCGGTGACGGACGATGGTCGTGAAGTGTTCATCCCGCCAGATGAAATGCTGAAAGTCCTGCCCGGCGATAAAGTCGCGATCTGCATCCGCCCCGCGACCCCGGTCAAGGGCAAACAGGACAAACCAGGGCGCACAGTCGCCGAGATCGAGCGCCTGATCAAATCGGGGCTCGATGAATTCGTGGGCCGTATTGTGCAAAAAGGAAAGGCCACTTTTGTTGTACCCGACCTGGCGGGCCTCTCGCGCTGGCTGTTTATTCCGCCGCACGCTCGCAACGGCGTGGCGCCCGGCGATCTAGTGTCCTGCGCACTGCTGCGGCACCCGATCAAGGATGGCAAACCCTCGGCCAAGATCCTGAAACGCCTCGGTGACGAGACAACGCCCGGCATAGAGAACAGTTACTGCGCCGCACGAGCGGGCTTGCCGGAGCACTGGAACGAGAAGTCTGCCCAGCCGCTTATTGATGCCGCATCCCAATACAGGCCGCTGGAAGATCCAGCACGTTTGGATCTCACCGCGTTGCCCTTTGTGTCAATCGACGCCGCGCGCACCGTTGACATTGACGACGCCTTGCACGCAGAGGTTACGGCAAGCGGCTGGCAGCTCTCGGTGGCAGTGGCAGACCCCACCGCCTACCTTGCCGACATGGAGAACCTACCCGCCCTCCTCGCAGAGCGAGGCACCTCGGTTTACTTTCATGGCGACGTGATCCCCATGCTGCCCGAGGCCGTCAGTCAGGGCCTGTGCGCGCTGGCAGAGGACACGCCAAGACCCGCGCTGGTCTGCCAAATGCAGGTTTCCGAGGCCGGTGAAATCGAGGGCTTCGAGTTTCACAAAGCGATCATTCGCTCCCATGCCAAGCTCGCCTACGCGGCGGTGGACCGCTACGTTAGGGGTAACAGTGACGAGTTGATCGCCCACACCAACCCACTGGAGGCGTTGGTTCAGGTATACCGCACGTTGCGCCAGCGACGCGAGCAACATGAGCTAGTCATGGAAGAGCGACGTGAGTACCGCTGGATGCTGGGCGACGACAAGCAGATCGCCGAAATCGACAACTACGAAAAACTATCGTCGCAGCATCTGGTCGAGGAATGCATGATTGCCGCAAATAAATGTGCGGCCAAGTTCTTGAGCGCGGCCGGCGCACCTGGACCCTTCGTCGTTCATCAGGGGTTTCGACAGGACCGAAGTGAAGAAGCAAGAACTTTTTTGGAAAAGCACCGCGCCGAGCTGAAGGACATACCGCTGGATACCGTAGCGGGCTATCGCACGGTACTGGCCGATCTCGGGCGAGCCACCCACGAGCAACCGCTGCGAGACATGGTCAACCGACTGCTGTCGCGGGCCGTGCTGAGCGAGACTGGCGGGCCTCATATGGGATTGGCCACCGAGGCCTACACCAACTTCACATCGCCGCTGCGCAAGGCGCTAGATTTCTTCGTGCACCTGCAAATCAGTGCCTGTCTGGCCGGCGAAAAAACAGCTCGCTACCCGGTCGACCAGCTGCCTGTGATCACCCGCGCGATTGGCCGCAGTCGCGAAGCAGTGGCGGCGGCAGACCGTCGCCTGACCGCACGCTATCTTGACAAACTCAAAGCCGAGGGACGGTCGCAGTTCACAGCCAAGGTGAGTCACATAATCAGCTCAGGCTTTACCGTCAAGCTCGATGAAAACGGGCTCGAGGGTCTGGTAGACCTGCGGCCCGAGGAAGAAAAGTTCAGCTTTGATAAGTGGACGATGAGCCTGACCAGCACGACTCGACGCTTCCAATTGCTGCAGAGCGTGGAAGTCACGTTTGTTGGTGCCCCCGCAGAGGGCGATTTCCTCGCCCAGTTCTCACTGGTTGAGGGATGTGGGTCGAAGCCCCCGAAAGACCCCAAACCAGAAGATGATTCAACGGCACTGCGCGCGGAGATTGAGGCAAAGACCAGCGCAAAGGCGCAAGCCGGGGCCGACAGCGCCCAGTCGGACGCGTGACGTATCAGCACCCGCCTGTTGTTAGACAGACGCGCTATCCTGCCTACCCAACGTCTTCCACCAGTAAACCCCATTAGCCATGGCCCATAACGATATTCACCTGCTGCTCACCGGTGACGAGCTGATGAGCGGGGACACAGTCGACAGCAACTCATCGATGATCGCCCAGTCACTGGCGGCGTTCGGCCACGGCGTCGCAGAGAAAGTGACCCTAGGAGACGACCGGGGGAGGCTGCTTATCGCACTGCAACGGGCAACCGGTGCGGCGCGCATCCTGATCATGAACGGCGGGCTGGGTCCCACCCAGGATGACCTCACCGCCGAGCTGGTGGCGGCGGCAGCGGGCGTGAAATTGGTATTGCACCCAGAGGCCGACAAGCATGTGCGAGACTGGTGCGCAGCGCGCAATATTGAACCCAATGACGCCAACCTGAAGCAGGCCTGGCTCCCTGACGGGGCGGCCATCATTCACAACCCCGGAGGTAGCGCAGTTGGGTTTACGATGGATGTGGGCGGCACGCTGGTTTTGACAACGCCCGGCGTGCCCGGGGAATTGCGCGCGATGCTGCCCGAAGTGTGTAAACGGATCCTGGCAGCCATTGGCGGTGGAGAAAGCCACCGGGTGCGTCTGCAAACCTTTGGCATCGGCGAATCCACTGCCCAGGCGCGAATCGACGAGGACAGTGAGCCCTGGCCCGACAATGTGGTGCTCGGTTTTCGGGCGGGCATGCCGCAGCTGGAAATCAAACTCACAGCCGAGTCGGCCTCACTCGCAATGGACCAGTGCCGTCAAACGCTGGAGCGACTGATCGGCGATCACATTATCGGCGAAGACGACGTCACGCTCGCAGGCGCGTTACAACAAGTACTGCGAAAGCAAGGCAAAAAGATGGTCACGGCGGAGTCCTGCACCGGCGGGCTAATCGCCGCCATGATGACCGCCGAACCCGGTTCCTCCGCTGTGTTTGAGGCGGGCTTTGTGACCTACGCCAACTCGATCAAACACTCGGTGTTGGGCGTCGACGAGCAGACATTAGAAACCGAAGGCGCCGTCAGTGAGCCTGTGGTGCGGCAAATGTTGAGCGGAGCGCTGGAAAGATCCGCGGCCGACATTGGCGTCGCAGTCTCGGGCATCGCCGGACCCGATGGTGGCACTGAGGAGAAACCGGTCGGCACTGTATGGCTGGCCTGGGGCTCGGCTGACGAGATGCATACGCTGCAAACCGTGCTCCCCACTGACCGCGCCATGTTCCAGAAACTGGTCGCAGCGGCGGGGCTTGATTTGATTCGGCGCCAGCTCCTCGGGCTACCCAAGCTGCCCCACTACTTCAGCCGCCGGGCGATCTAACGCTGAAAACTAGCCTAAGGCTGCAGCCGCGTTACCTTCCAGTTACCCTCATCGTTGCGGGTGTACCAAAAGCGGTCGTGCAGCCGGTTCTCACCGCCCTGCCAGAACTCCCAGCTTGCGGGTACCAATCGGTAACCCCCCCAGTGTGGGGGCCGGGGAATCTCACCATTACCAAAGCGGGCGCTGACATCCGCCAGCTGCTGCATCAGCGCCTCTCGATTCTCTATCTCCCGACTCTGCCATGACGCCCAGGCCCCCAACTGGCTGTCGCGTGGGCGCGACGCAAAGTAGGCGTCGGACTCTTCCTCACTGGCGCGCTCGACTGCGCCACTCACCGACAACTGCCGGTCGAGTTCATTCCAGGGAAACAGCATCGAGGCCTGATCGCACTCAGCGAGCGCCGCCGCTTTGCCGCTTTGGTAGTTGGTGTAGAACACCAAGCCACGCGCGTCGATACCCTTCATCAGCACCATACGCTGGCGCATTGTGAGGTCGGGTTGGCGGGTGGCCAGTACACAGGCCGTGGGATCCGCAAGACCCGCCGCTATGGCCTGATCCTGCCACGCCACAAACTGCGCCACCGGGTCCTCGGCAAGGTCTGCACGCCGCAAACCGCCTGATGTGTACTGCCGTCTGTGGTCGCTAAAACGCATCTCATCTCGAAGGGTCAAAACACCAGAGAAAGTGTACCGCAGGTGTCTGCCCTTGAGGCCAAAGCCTGTGGTAGCCTCATGCACCTTTTTGGCGCACCTACCGTATAACCCATAGTCACCCAGTGCCGGACAGGGCTTAGAACTTAGGAAACACCATGTTGGCCAACGCTCGTTTCACTTCTCCACTCCTCGTTTTTTGTCTGACGCTCACGCTTGGCAACGTTCCCCTCGGGAGCGCCCAGAGCACCCTGCCGCCGATGCCCGCGGCCGACGCGCCCATCATCGATTATCAGAACCGCTACCTGCCCGCCTACGGCCGCGCGGGCATGGTGGTAAGCCCCGAGAAGTTGGCGGGCGAGATTGGCCTCGACATGCTGAATCAAGGTGGCAATGCCATTGATGCGGCCGTGGCAACAGGGTTTGCACTAGCGGTGACGCTTCCCCGGGCGGGCAATATCGGCGGCGGCGGTTTCATGCTGATTCATCTCGCCGAGACCGATGAACAGGTTTTTATCGACTACCGCGAGACCGCACCCGCTGCGGCAACGCACGACATGTTTCTCGGGGAGGACGGCTCCGTCGATGAAGCCAAGGCCTACTTTTCGCATCAGGCGGCCGGAGTACCGGGCACGGTAGCGGGCCTGATTCACGCGCAAGAGCGCTTCGGCAAACTCTCATTAAAAGAGGTGATTCAACCTGCCATCGATCTCGCCAAAAAAGGTTTCGATACGTCACTAGCGCTACATATGAGCTTAAGCGCGCGGGCTGAACGCCTCGCCAAAAACGAGGAAGCCAAGCGCATCTACCTGCAAGGCGGAGACGCGGCGCCCTCCCCCGGCACGCTATTCCAACAGGCCGACTTGGCGCGCACGCTGACGCGCATCCGCGACAAAGGGGCTGACGGCTTTTATACCGGCGAGACCGCCGCTTTGATTGCCAGTGACATGGCGGCCAACGACGGGCTGATCACCCAAGAGGACCTGGCCAACTACCGCGTGCTGGAGCGCCCGCCGGTCAGGGGCACCTTCCGCGACTTCGAGATTGTCTCGGCGGCACCGCCCTCTTCCGGCGGCATTCATATTCTGCAGATGCTCAATATCCTCGAGCCCTATCCACTGGAGTCCTATGGCCACAACAGCGCCGCCTACCTGCACCGGGTGATTGAGAGCATGAAGCTCGCCTACGCCGACCGCAGCCGCTACCTCGGTGATCCGGACCAGACCGTGATCCCCATCGAGGCACTGATCAGCAAAGACTACGGGGCCGAGCGACGGAAATTAATCGCCGCGAATCAAGCCAAGACGCCAGATGAAATCGGCCCCGGTAACCCGGTACCCAATGAGAGTCCTGACACGACTCACTACTCAGTAGCTGATGCCGACGGCAATGTGGTCACCAATACCTACACCTTAAACTTCAGCTTTGGCTCACACATTGTGGTGCCCGGCACCGGCATGCTACTCAACAACGAGATGGACGATTTTGCCGCCAAGGCGGGCGCTGCCAACGCTTACGGCTTGGTGCAGGGCGAGGCCAACACCATCGCGCCGGGCAGACGACCGCTCTCCTCCATGACCCCCACGCTGGTGTTCAAGGACGGCCAACCATGGCTGGCTGCGGGTAGCCCGGGCGGATCGCTCATCATCACCACCGTGCTGCAAACGCTCCTCAATGCCATGGTGTTTGACATGAACATTGCCACGGCTGTCGCCGCTCCCCGCGTACACAATCAGTGGATGCCTGATCGCACATTGGTTGAGCCTGGCATTAGCGCGGATACACAGCGACTGTTGAAGGAGTGGGGTCACAACCTCACGCCGACCCGCCGCACCATCGGGCGCTCTAACTCGCTCATGATCGACGAGGGCTGGATGCAGGGCTTTGCCGATATGCGCCGACCCGGTGGGCATGTCGCCACCGAATAATCGCTACACTCGCCGAGCACAAAATTGCCTATAAAAAAGCCCAGCATTGGCTGGGCTTTTTTGTCTGTCTGCTACCCAAGATGAATCAGTCGCCCCTCGGCATCCGTACCTTGTAGGTCTGCCGAGCCATCGCAGCAAGATCGCCCTCGCTATCCCAGATCTCGGTATCGGTCTCGGCCACACCGCGAGTAACCTGCCGCGTGGTGTGTCGCGCTAGTAACGGACCAGCCGAAGGCTTGCGCCGCACCTGCACGGTGAGCTCCACAGTGGGCACCCACCCATAAGCACCATAAATCGTAAAGATCGGCGGCGGCATAATGTCAGCAAACATCAATAGATCTATCGGCCCCGGCGCAGCGCCGTCCCGATG
The DNA here is from genome assembly GCA_003331685.1 of Halieaceae bacterium. Next base: position 16,784 of record QOPK01000001.1, read on the forward strand.
TGCGAGCCAGGCAATAAACTCGCCCGAATCATTGGTTTTGCCGTCGGTGAAGACTTCGGAGCCATGCACCATGCGGAGATCGATGCTCTGGTGAATTTCCAGATGCGACATGGCCGGCGCGGCGACGTCATCGAAGGCAGGTACTTCGGGCGGCGACACGTTGGTCCAATCCGGGCCGCTGAGTCGATCGAGGTCGGTATAGGCCGCAGTGGCGCGCAACTTGAGCTGTCCCTCCTGCTTGAGATCAGCACTGGCAAAGTGAGTGCTGCGGGTCTCAGAAAGCGACTCCACGGCCACCTCGACCTCCCCCAGCGCCACCGGCGCCAGATAAAACGCATTGATGCTAAGTGGGTCGGGTTGATTCAGGGCGTCAGACAAGGCGCGGCCGACGAGGGCGAGCACATAGCCGCCGTTCGCCACTGAACCGATGCGCCAGCCTCGATGCACCTCTGCCTGCCACCGCGAATTCCCCTGTGACGACACCGCGGTGTGCGATAAAAACTGACTCATACTGCTCCTCGCTCCGCCTTGGCGGCGTTTGTCCGGTATCCGTTCAAGCACATTGAAGCGGACTTCCGCCCCTTGAGTGCTTTTTTTCGCTGCATCGATCTATACTCACTGGCCGTATTGAGCGCCGGAGAGCGGTCTTGGCCCATACGCGCCGCCCGTCAGCGAGGCATGGATTGCCGCTACTGACCCTGATTTTAATTGGGGTGGTGCCGCTTATTTCCGTGGCACAGGACCCCAGCGACGCACTCGCAGAAACCGAGGCGGCGACCATCGTAATCGATATGGTGGCGCCACTGGAGCCCAAACGCGCACCCCCGCCCCCAGCCGAGCCCAGCACACTTGGGATCTATCGCAACTACATCGAGTCCATGGAAAAGAGCGCCGGTGCGTTTGCGCCCGGGCTTACCGAACAGCTACTGGGGCTGGGGCTGAACCTGCAGGCGCTGGATCGTCATGCCGAAGCAGCCAAAGTCCTAAAGCGTGGCGTGCACGTAAGTCGGGTTCAGTCGGGGCTCTACGCAGCCGACCAAATCCCGCTGCTGCGCGCTGAGATCCGCAGTTTGATTGCACTGGGCAGGCTCGACGAGGCCGACGAGCATCAGCGCTATCTGGCACGGGTCGAATCCGCGGCACTGACCGGCACACCTGCCTCCATCGCCGCACTGATTGATCAGGGCAAGTGGGCCGAGCAGGCATGGGACTTGCGTCTGGGCGATCAGGAGGCACACCCCGAGCATCTCGCGCGAAGCTGGGAGTACTACCGGCTTGCCTACAACCAAAGCACACAGCTTTACGGCGAGCGATCGCTAGAACTCTTGAAACCGCTCGAGGGTATGTTGCGGCTTCAGTACCGATTTGCCGACCTGCAGCGCGAAAATGCCAGTGGCAGTGCTTTTGAAGGTACCAACTATCGCCAAACCTCTGCCCTCGGCGGCGCTTACCGGCGAGGCGAGGCCGTGCTGTCTACCATATTTGGTCTGAAAGTGGTGAATGGCTCGTCTGCCGGAGAGCAAGCCCGCGACCTGACAAGGCTCGGAGATTGGGCACGGTGGATGGGGCGCCGGTCCGATTCCCGCAGCTATTACGACAAAGCCTGGCGGCGCATCACGCCACCCCCAGTGGTGCCCGAGGCACCTGAAGCCGCCGCCTCACCGGGTCCCGCGGCGGATGCTAGAGCCGGGGCGTCAGCCACCGCTGAGGTGGCAATGAACGATGCTGGCAGTGACGACGCTCTCCCTGATACGGGCGCTGAAGAGGCGCCCACGGATGCGGTCGCAGTCGCAGTCGCAGTCGCAGGCGGAGAAGAGGTAGCAGCCCTTAATGAGGCGTTAGACGCGGCAGAGATCATTAACGATGCGCCCGCCGAGGAGGAAATAGTCGCCGAGCTTGCGCCCGCAGCAGAGACCGAAAAAGCCAATGAAGACACCTCGATCATGGCACTCACTGAGGAACAACCACCCGTGGACGATCCGGTAATGCGGAGAGCACTGTTTGAGACCGCCACGCCGCTACCCGATATCGACACATTGCGGCCACTGCCACCCTTCCGCCGCGACGCCTCCGGGCCGCTGGTGGTGCAGTTTCAGCTCAACGAGGCGGGAAAAATTACAGTACTGGAACGCGTCACGGTCACTACGGTCACAGAATCAGACACCACCGAAGGCGAGGAGGCTTCTGAGGACGCCGAAGAACCCCTAGTGGACAACGACCCCGCCGTGGACCGCCTCTTCCGCAAAATGCGACGTACCCGGTTCCGGCCTAGATATGAGGAAGGCGTCGCCGTGGAGACTGGTATGATTGTGTGGTCTTTTGATTTGAACCCGGCTAACGCGGAAGCGATCGCCCTGCAACCCTAATGAACCCCAAATTCCCTTCATGCTTTAGCACAACCCCCTCGCTCCGCCCTCTGGCGGCCAGCGCAATCGTTGCTGTCATGCTGGTATTGATGGGTTGCCCCTCTGCCAGCACGCCGACCACGCCCTCGATACCGACTCCGCCGTCGTCTCCGTCAAGCTCAGGGGCATCATCACCGAGCTCAGGGGGTGCCGGCGCACCCAGCTCGCCGAGCTCATCCAGCGGTAGTTCCGGATCCAGCAGCTCGAGCTCTTCTGGTAGCGCCGGCGGAGGCAGTCCAAGCGCCGGTGGGGGGAGCCCGAGCACCGGTGGTGGCAGTAGCGGCCCAACTGGGGGCGACATGCCGGGTAGTGAGGGCGGCGAGTCCTCTGCGAACACGGGCAGTGGCCGCGATGCCGCGGGCACTGGTTCGGAGGCCGGAGACGGCACCTCCAGCGAGCCGGGCTTTGGCGATATGGCCGGAGGCGCTGACCTGCCCTCCATGGTCGATACCCTGCCCACCTTCGATGAGGACTATGGTTCGACAGGTGACGGCAGTGGCGCCGAGGGTGGCTCACCCGATGGCAGTGAGGATGGAGCTGGCGGCACGGGCGACAATGGACAGGTTGCGCAATCATCCGGCGCACCGGGTGGCACTGCGAGTCAGCAAGGTCCGGGGACCCGCGCCAGTGGCGGCATGGAATCAGACATGGGTGCCGGCGGCCCGATGACCGCGGCGGAGCAAGTCGCCATCCTCGACCGGCAGCTTGAAGAAAGTACGCGGGATTTCGACGGCATAATTTATGACGAGGAACAGCGCCAGCGAGAGGCGGCACGTGAGCGCGCTGCGCAGACCGCGGGTAGCGCGATAGATCCCACCGAAACTGAGGAACCCACTTTTGGTGGTGGGATGGCCAGCGCCGGTAGTGGCTCCGTGGGTGGGGGCATTGGCGGGCGCAGTGGCGCACCGCCTGCAGATGGCGCCAAGTACCCGCCGCCACCAGATATCCCCAACGGCAATGACGACGACGTGGTAGCCCGCCAGCTCCGCGAGGCAGCGATGCGGGAGTCCGACCCGGCTATCCGTGAAAAGCTGTGGGCCGAATACCGTAAATACAAAGGCATTGCGGAGCCTGACGCATGATGCGCACGCTGTTGTCGCTTTTCTTCGGCATGACCTTGCTCACCGGTTGCGTGTCGGAGACAGTCAAGTCGACCTCCGTGCCCGTACTCGATGCTCCCGCCACGCTCACGCCAGAAGCAGAGTTGCTCGATGTCGGGGTCGTCATACTGGATCCGGGCATCAGCAGTGTTGAGGACGAGGAGCAGGTCTACCCCGAGGTGCGCAAAGCCGAAGCCACCTTTATGGCCACGGAGCTCGCCGAAGTGCTCACCGAACAAGGTGGCTGGGGCGCTGTCAGAGTCGTGCCAGACGATCGACAATTTTCTGATTTACTGGTGCGCGGCACCATACTGCGCTCGGATGGCGAGGCGCTGGAGCTCAAAATTCTGGTGAGTGACGCGCGCGGCACACTCTGGCTCGACAAGCGCTATCAAGGGATCACCAGCCGCTACGCCTATGAACAGGGCACACGCGTCAAGCAGGATCCGTTTCTCGCGGTGTATCGCATGATCGCCAACGACATGCTGGCCATCTTTAACCGACTCCCCTCCGAAGACCGCGTCACCATCCGCCAGGTAGCAGAGATGCGTTTCGCCCGGGATTTTGCCAACGGCGCCTTCGCCGATTACCTCGAGGAAGATGACAAAGGCCAGATCAGCCTGCGCCGATTACCGGCAGAGGATGACCCTATGCTGAACCGCGTGCGCGGTCTGCGACAACGCCATTATGTCTTTGTCGACACGCTTCAAGGACACTACTCAGGCTTTGCCGAGGACATGTATAGCCCTTATCAGGAGTGGCGAAAGGCCAGCTACGAGGAGACCGTCGCGCTACGTGAGCTGGAGAGCGAGGCGCAACGCGAGATGATTGCTGGCGGTGCAGCGATCCTCGCAGGTGTGCTCGCCCAGACATCGGGTAGCCGCACCACGCGCAGCGCCGGTGCGGTCGGCGTACTTGGCGGCGGCGCTCTGTTGAAAAGAGGCCTGGAAAAACGCGCCGAATCCAATATTCACTCACTGGCACTGGAAGAACTGGGGCAATCATTAGACGCCGAAATCACGCCGAGGGTGATCGAGCTAGAGGATCGAACGGTGCGCCTGACGGGCAACGTGGAAGACCAATACGGCCAGTGGCGCGAGCTGCTTGCCGATATCTACGCCGCGGAGCTCGCCGCGCTGGAGCCCCCGGCTCCACCCGCCGACAGCCTGCCTGCGGCCCCTGAATCGCGGGACTCGTGACCGACCACAAAGAGCAGCCCCTCTCCGCCACCACCTTCGAGCCCGCACCAGCCAAAACAGAATCGGCTGACCCCGGGTCCGAGGGGGGACAACCACGACTGGTGGTTATTGCCCTTACCGCCGCCGCGGTGTTACTGATCTTCGTTTTTTTTATCCTGCCGCAGCTGGTAACGCCTGATGACGTCGGACCCAACCTGACTGACCCGGAGCAGGCCGCATCCTCTAGGAACATCGTTGCATCAGGTAGCGTCACCAACGACACGGGTAATGAACGCAGTCCCTTCGCCGAAGCGCAGGAAAGCGCGCTGAGACGCGATGCGCAGGAAGTGCTGCAGTCACTGCTCACGCTCCAGGAATCGCTGGCGGAGCGCGGCGCGGCAAAATGGGGCGAACCCACTTATGGAGAGGCTTTGGGTCATGCGGCGGCGGGCGATACCGCCTACCGGGAACGCGACTTCACCGCGGCCACCGCCGAGTACCAGCTGGCGCTCGATCAGCTGCTTGAGCTCGAAACCAGCCTGCCCGAGCGCAGTGAGGCGCTCCACGACACGCTGGTAACGGCGATCGAGAACGGAGACGTGCTAGCCGCTCAGGCACGCTTTACCGAGCTGGCCGAAATGGCACCATCCGATATTCGGCTGATTGCGTTGGAAGATCGACTTGCCGCATTGCCAGCCGTGATCGCTGCTCTGGATACCGCCGCCGAGAGAGAGGCGTCGGGTGACCTGGGTGCCGCAGTTGAGGCTGCCACTGACGCCACGCGAGCAGACCCCGCCCACCAGCGGGCAGCCGCCCGCCTGAATGAGCTGCGCACTGCGCTGACCCGTCAGCAATTCACCGACGCCATGACCGCGGGATACGGCGCCATGGGGGCGAAGGCCTTCGACAACGCAGAGCAACAATTCCGCGCCGCTGCGAAACTGATACCCGGCGCGCCGGAGCCCGGTGCTGCACTGATTGAACTGGAGCAGGCCCGCACCCAGAACACCTTGCTGGGGTTGCGTGAACAAGGCACACAAGCCGAGCGCGAGGAGCGCTGGGCCGACGCGGTGGGTCTGTACCAAAAAGCCCTTGAGATCGACGCGCTGATGCTGTTCGCCACAGAAGGTGTGGCACGCGCCGAGCCGAGGGCTGACTTGGACATACGTCTGGAGACCATGCCAAAGGAGCGCGACCGCCTCATCGACGCTCGTATCATGCGCCTCGCACAAGAAACACTCGCCGAGGCAGAAGCAATTGTGGACCCTGGCCAGCGCTTAAAAGCACAAATTGCCGCGGCGCGCGATACCCTCGCCTATGCCAGCACCCCTGTGGCGGTGACCATGACCTCCGATGGACTCACCGACATCACGCTGTTGCGCGTCAGGCGGCTGGGCGCGCTGGCAGAACAGACACTGTCGTTGCGTCCCGGCGCTTACACCGCCGTGGGCATCCGCAACGGTTACCGCGACGTGCGGATCAAATTCGAGGTGCGGCCCGACCAAGCGAATGCGGTCGAGGTACGCTGTGTCGAGACGATTTGAGCTAGCACCATGACCGAGCGCGACGCTGACAGCGACACACCTGACACCCTAAAGCCTGACGCGTTCTCGCCGGCAACGCCCTCGCAGGGCGGTGACCAGTTGGCAGCGACCACCTTCGAGCCGCTGAGTCAGTCATCCCAGCAAAAAAAGCGTCTCAATGCGACCCAGATTGCGCTCGGCGTTGCCGGGGTGCTGATCGCTGCGCTGCTGTTTTTTCTCTTCACCGCGCGCTCCCTCACCCTGAATATTGATGCTGAGGCACAACCCGACTTCTCCCTGAGTGGACTGAACTGGTCCTTTGGGGAGCGGCTTCTGGTGCGACCGGGGAACTACACGCTCTCGATTAACGCCGAGGGGTATCACCCCTACGAGCAGACGATTACGGTGGGCGATGCCGATACCCAACAGCTTGATATTCGCCTTGCTCCGCTTCCTGGCACCGTGACCATCGCCACGCAACCCGCCGGCGGCGAAATTATTCTGGATGAGCTGTCTCTGGGATCTGCGCCGCTGGTGGACCTCACGCTCGAGGCAGGCGTTTACCGTGTAGAAGCCGTGCTCGATCGCTATCAGCGCTGGCAAGGACAAATCGACGTCGTTGGCCGTAACCAGAGCCAAACAGTGGACGTCGTGTTGTTGCCGGATTGGGCGGACGTCCGATTCAGTGCAACGCCCACCACCGTGACGGCGAGCATCGATGGCCAGCCCGCCGAGACAACTGCCACCGGTGTGGAAGTGCTCTCGGGTGAGCGGGAGCTAACGCTCAGCGCACCAGGATTTATGCCCCTGACGCTGCCTTTGAGCATCGTGGCGGGTGTGGATCAAGACCTCGGTGCGGTGACCCTGACCCCGGCTGACGCCACCTTGACGCTGGAGAGTACGCCATCGGGTGCGGGCGTCACGGTGAACGGGGCTTTCGCCGGCCTGACGCCGCTGGTTGTGCCCCTGAGCCCCGGCGATCGCCACGCCATCAGCCTCTCCAAGGCGGGCTACCTCGGTGCCAGCCTCTCACTGACTTTGGCTAGGGGGGAAACCGGCAGTCGGGCCGTCACGTTAAAACCCGAATTGGGCGAGGTGCGTTTTGCCATCGAGCCGGCAGGGGCGGACATACTGATTAACGGGCAGCGCGTGGGCTCGGGGAGTCAAAGCCTCTCACTCCCAGCGGTGCAACAGCGTATCGCTGTGCAACTTGACGGGTATGCCGCCTTCGAGACCGACGTGCTGCCGAAACCGGGGCTGCCGCAGCAGATCAGCGTGACACTTTTGACCGAGGCCGCAGCGCGCAAGGCGGCGATGACGCCGACAATCACGACGCCACTGGGCCAAACGCTGGTGCTAGTGGATCCCTCGGTAGAAACCCAGAACCCCTTCACCATGGGGGCGTCGCGTCGCGACCCGGGACGGCGTGCCAACGAAGTCGAACACCCGGTTGAATTGCGGCGCGCCTTCTACATTGCGAGCACCGAAACCACCAACGCGCAGTTCCGCCAGTACGAGGCCACCCATGACTCGGGCCTGATCGAGAGCTACTCCCTCGATCGCGACCACCAGCCGGTCGCGGGCATCAGTTGGCAGCAAGCGGCCAGCTTCTGTAACTGGCTGAGTCGGCTCGAGGGCTTGCCGCCTTTTTATCGCGAGAACCAAGGCATCATTATCGGTTTCAACCCCAGCAGCACCGGCTACCGCTTGCCCAGCGAGGCAGAGTGGGCCTTTGCTGCCCGGGTAGAGGGCGATACGCTGAGACGATTTGCCTGGGGTGATGACTTCCCCCCGAGCGCCGTTGTGACGAACGTGGCCGACAACACTTCAGCACTCGTCACCGGCCGCATTCTCAATGGCTATACAGATCAATTCGTCGTCTCTGCGCCGGTGGGGAGCTTCCCTGCCAACCATCGCGGATTGCACGATATGGGTGGTAATGTTGCCGAATGGGTACACGACGGTTATGCCATCCCCTCCCCCAATGCCGAGCTTGCGATCGATCCCTTGGGCGCCCAGCGCGGCGACAACTACACCATTCGCGGTGGCAGCTGGGCGCTCAGTCGTTTGTCCGAGCTGCGACTGACCTTCAGGGACTATGGGGAGCGCGGACGTGACGATCTCGGCTTCAGGATTGCGCGCTATGCGGAGTAGCCTGCCAGCACCCCTCGCGAGCGTTGCGGCACTGGCTGCGCTGTTCAGCGTTTTACTCATTGCCCCTGTCTTTGGGCAGGAGACGGTCGAGCCCGAAGAGACAGCGGTAGTAGCAGAGCCCGATACTGCTATTGAGCCCGCCGGCGACGAGGCGGTCGCGCCTGCGGTTGCCGAGGCGGGTGCCGTGCTCGACTATGAACCCACCGAATCCATCTCAGAGGATCTCTCTGTGTCATTTCCCGTGGATATCTGAGCCCGACAGGAGCCCACTATGAAGCTGCGCTTACCCTCAGAGTTCCTCTATCAGGTGTTTGCCCTGCTGTTCGCCGTAATCGTGGTGCATGCCGCCTACGTTGGCGTGATTCGCCCGAGTGCAGACTCGCAGCTTGCGGTTCAGGCAGCCCAACAGGCGGCGGGGGAAGCCCCCACCGGTAACCGCTCGCTGGCGATCGTGATCAAGGATTACGAGCAGGAGGCCTGCTTTATCTTGATGCTCTGGGCGCTCGCGATCATGGGCCTCAAAGCCTCGCGCACGCACGCGGAAGCACAAATGCTGAATCGCGATCTGATTGCCATCCCTGAAGGCACCAGCATCCTGCCCCGGGATGCCCGCGAACAGTCACGGTCGCTCGAGGCGCTGCCCTCTGAAGAACAGGACTACTTGCTCCCCCGGGCACTCGGTAATGCGCTGAGTCGCTTTACCACCACCGGCAGTATTCCAGCAGTATCAGATGCGGTGCGCGAGCAGTGCGATATCGAAGCCGACCGGCTCGACTCAGAGCTCTCCATGGTGCGCTATATCTCCTGGGCGATTCCATCGATCGGCTTTATCGGCACCGTGCGAGGTATTGGCGACGCACTGGGCCAGGCCTACAAGGCGGTGGAAGGCGATATCTCCGGGGTGACCGTGAGCCTGGGGGTGGCCTTTAACAGCACCTTCGTGGCCCTGGTCTTGTCGATCATCATTATGTTCGCGCTGCATCAGTTGCAGTTGTCACAGGAGCGACTGGTGCTGAACACCCAGCGCTACATCGACCGCCATCTCTTGCGACATCTGTCGGTACCGCGCGGCTGATGCGACTCCTCGATTGCAACGACGCGTCACTGCGCCTTTGGAACGAGGGCGACGCGCTCTGGTCACCCGGCATCGTGTGGCTGAGCGGTGACCGCTATCTGTTTGGCGAGCCAGCCTGGGAACAAGCCCGCCGCGCTCCAAGGGAAATCAGTAACCGCTACTGGCATCGGCTTTCGACGCAGCCGCTGAGTCCGGCGCTGGGGCCCGCGCGACACACCGCCGACCTCGTACACGCCCACCTCGAAGCGTTGCTCGATGGCATGAGTGGCGATATCACGCTGGCGATTCCCGGGGCGATGGAGTCCGGGCAGTTATCGCTGTTGCTTGGCATCCTGCAGACCCTGCCCGTCACCGCCAGCGCTGTGGTGCACCGCAGCGCGCTAGTGGGGGCCGCCGCAGGGCAAACCTGCGCCCATGTCGAACTGCAATTGCATCAAGCCAGTATTACGTTGGTTAGTGTTGAGAAAGGCGTCGCGCGGGCGGGCGAGACCCAACTGCTACCGGGTCACGGTTTGCTCGGCCTGATGGACGACATTGCAGAGCGGATTGGCGAACAGTTTGTGGCCCAGACACGCTTCGACCCGCAACGACGCGCCGAGACCGAACAGGCGCTCTATTTACAACTCCCCGACCTGCTCCGATCGCTGGGCACTCAAAGCGAAGTCAGCTGCTCAGTAGAGGGCCATACCGCGCGCATCGCCGCGGATGCCCTGCGACCTGTGGGTGCGGCATTTACTCAAGCACTCGCACCGCTGTTGCCCCCGGGTACCGCACACATTGCGCTAGACGCCCTGCTGTCGGCCCTACCCGGACTGGACTTGCCCGTGCAGGCCACCACGACAGGGCCAGAGGTCATCCCCCTGATCGCAAATACCCTGGCGCCATCGGCGGGGGAACTGCACTTCCAGCGTGAGGCGCCCTGCGGCAGCGTGACTTCACCCGGGCAGACCCCAGCCGAGTCACAACAGCGTGCCGACGCATCGATGCAAGCCGAAACAGGCCAGACGGCGCCGGAGATCATTCAAACGCCTGGCTCCGCAACCCACTCTCTCAAGAGCGGCCATGCAGTGCCGCTCAGTCCAGGCAAGCACATCGCCGATGGCGTGAGCGTGGCGGAGTCCGGGGTCATCGACATTGCGCCCGGCACCCCTGCTGAACTCAATGATCAACCTGTTGAAGGGCGGGTCGCGGTCAATGCCGACGATAGGCTATGTGCCAGCGGGGTCGAGGTGCGCTTCATCACTGTGGATACGTGATTCGTGGCCAGACGCAAGCGACAGTCCTCCACGTTTAACCTCAGCTTTCTCGACATCATGTCCTGCGGGTTCGGCGCGGTGGTGCTCGTGTTCCTGATCATCGATCACTCACTCGAAGTCGAGATCCGCACGGTGAATGCCGAAGTGCTGTCTGAAGTCGAGTTACTGGAGGAAGATATTCGCGAAGGTGAAGCGGGGCTGGTGCGCCTGCGCAATGCCCTCGATGAGGCCGATCTCGACATCGTGGAAGCCGATGGCCTGGCCCGGCGCATCACCGAAGAGCTTGATGAGTACGAAGCACTGATCGCCTCAATCGAAGAATCCGGCGTGAGTGACAGTGATGCCATCGCCAAATTGCAGGCTGAGATCAATCAGCTCGAGGAAGAGATTCGCCTACTTGAGGAGGCCTCCGAGGCTGAGGCCGGCCGGAGTGCCAGAGAGTTTGTGGGCGAGGGAAACCGGCAATACCTCACTGGCCTGAACCTGGGCGGCCGGCGCATTGCCATCATGGTGGATACCTCGGCCAGCATGCTGGCGAATCAGTTGGTGAACGTGATTCGCCTGCGTAACATGGATCCCGAGCTACAAAAGCAAGCAGGCAAATGGTCGCGGACGCTAGACACTGTTGACTGGCTGACCGCCCAACTGCCGGTGAATGCCCAGTTTCAGGTGATGACATTCAATACTGACGCCAAGCCCGCGCTGGCAGGCACCGAATCCCAGTGGCTGGAAGTGGCCGACACCCCCAAGCTGGAGGCCATCAGCCTCGCGCTCCGTGAACAGGTGCCAGCCGGCGGTACCAGTTTGCACAATGCCTTTGGCGCGCTGGCCGCCCTTCCCAGCCCGCCCGACAACATCTTTTTACTGACCGATGGCCTGCCGACTCAAGGAGAACGCGCGCCACGGGGCAGCCGGGTCAGCGGCAACGAACGCCTCAAGCATTTTCGCGAGGCGATTCGCCGCCTGCCGCCCGGAGTGCCGGTGAACACGATTCTTTTTCCGATGGAGGGCGACCCCATGGCCGCCTCGGAGTACTGGCAGCTGGCCCGGGCCTCCAACGGTAGCTTTCTCTCACCCTCAACGGACTGGCCCTGAGCCTCTGATATGCCAGCACGACGCGCCCCCGCTGAATTCTCACTGTCTTTTCTGGACGTGATCTGCTGTGGCTTCGGCGCTGTGATTCTGCTGCTCATGATCACCAAGACCGTGCAGCCGCAGGTGATTGAGCAAGCCATGGTCGATGCTGAATCGGCGGTCGCCGAATTGACCGAGCAGCTCTTCGAGATCCGGGGCGAAACCACCATTCTCAACCGTGACCTCAATGTGAAACGTGAACAGGTCTCGGAATACGAGGAGAAGATTGCAATTCTGCAGGGCACCTTGGCACGCACGCGCTCTGAGTACGACGCGCTCAGCACCTCGCAAAATGCCAACGCCATCATCCGTGAACAGCTGGCTATTGCGCGACAACAGCTTTCGGAAGAAGAGCTGCGGCTACTGGGTCGCAACGCCGAGAAAAAGAATCAGCTCATCGGCGGTATTCCGGTCGACAGCGAATACATCATCTTCATCATCGACACCTCGGGCTCGATGTTCTCCTATGCGTGGGAACGCATGCTTCAGGAGATGGAAGCGACACTGAATATCTATCCTGAAGTCAAAGGCATTCAGGTGCTCAATGACATGGGCAATTATCTATTCAGCCGCTACCGTGGCGAATGGATACCGGATACCCCGGCCCGTCGCAGTCTGATACTGCAGAATTTGCGCAACTGGAATGTGTTCTCCAACTCGTCACCAGTAGAGGGCATCACCAATGCGGTGCGCACCTTCTACGACCCCGGCAAGAAAATTTCGATTTACGTGTTCGGCGATGAATTCACCGGCGCCTCGATTCAGGAAGTGGTGCAAGTCGTTGACCGTTTGAACGCAGAAGCCGCCAGTGGCGAGCGCCGCGTGCGCATCCACGCAGTGGGCTTTCCCGTACAGTTCATCAGGCCTCCCGAGCTACAGGCGACGGGGGTACGGTTTGCTACACTGATGCGAGAACTGACCCTAAGGAATGGGGGTAGCTTCGTTGGCCTCAACGATTTTCGACCTTAATCCGTCCGGATTCGGACGATGGCTTTTGATGCTGTGCCTCGCGCTGCTCGCTGCTGGGTGTTCCACAAAGCAGGTGGTGGTTGAGGGCAATTTCCCCACGCCGCTGCTTGATCCCCTGCCGATTACGCTGGGGGTGATTTATCCCTCTGCCTTTGCCGGGCACGAATTTTTTGATGAGGCCAAAGGCCGCGCCGAGTCAGACTGGCTGGTGAAAACCGGCGAGGCGCAAGTGGAGTTTTGGGACATCCTGTTTGGCGGCATGTTTGAAGAGGTGGTGCATATCCGCGACTGGGAGACAGTGCAGAGCAGGGGTCCTGAAATCGACGGCGTGCTGATACCTGCCATTGCTGATTTGCAGTACACGGTCCCGACACACACCAACGTCAAGATCTATGAGATCTGGATGCGTTATGAATTCCGTTTGGTAGATATTGCCGCTATCCATCAACAGGAAGACGGCGCGCTGAGCTTCAACCCTGATGAGCGTCTAGCTGCTTGGCCTATTACGGCCTACGGCAAGACACCCACAGCCTTTCTGCAAACCGACGAGGAAGCGGTCAACCTCGCCGCAGTGGTCGCGCTGCGTGACGCGGGCGCACACTTCGTTACCTCATTCGGGACCACGCCGGACGTCGCAGTATGGTTGGACAGTATCGCGAGACGCGAGCAGGATGCGTTGCTCTCATCGAACGACGACACCAGCGAACCTGAGCCTGTTACTAAACCGACCCAGCCACCCTCCTCCGCCGAAGACAAACCGGATATTGGAGAGGCGCTATGAGCCGGCAATATACAGCGTGGCAGGCAGCTCGCGTTGCCGGGCTGTTCCTGCTGGCGGTGCTCTTGGGTGGGTGCGTGAATGCCACCGTCGATGAGATGACCTATAACGAACCGGTCGCTGGCATTGGTGAGTCCAGCGTGGTGATTCTGGGCAGGCGCCACAAGCCAGACTACGACACCGAATTTGATTTCATTGAGTGCATTGGCGATCACATCCACAGTGGCGACCCCAGTATCGAAGTGATCAATGAAATTGCTTTTATTAACCAGTTCTACCCCTGGTTCGAACCACGCACTGCACCGCTCCAGCCACAGACGATCGACCGGCTCCTGCAGCTGCCCCCGGTTGCAGCGCGCTTTCATGAAATGAAACTCGAGTACATGATCTGGGTCGACGGCAGTACCGAGAACACCGACAGCGTCGGATCAATGAGTTGCGGCATCGGCCCCGGGGTCGCGGGCTGCTTTGGCTTTGGCACCTGGGGAACCGAATCCGAATACGAAGCCACCATTTGGGATTTCACCGACAAAGTCGAGGTGGGCCGGGTCAGCGCACAAACGAGCGGGCAAAACTACATGCCGGCTGTGGTCGTGCCGATTCCGATCATCGCGCCAGTGCAAGGCACGGCCTGTGACAGTCTGGGCGATCAGCTGCTGGAATATCTCTCGGCCTTTCACTGAGTCATGAACGCTCTTCTCGCGCAGCGACTTTCTGTACTGACACTCACAGCGCTCTTATGGGCGGCATGGGCGGGCAGTGTCAGTGCTGCCTCCACCGTCACCATCGGCGGTAAATCCGTGGAACTGCCCGATGACATCGCGGAAGAACACCAAAAGCTCATCGATAACATTGGGATCTACGATGATCCAGAGCTCGACGCTTATGTTCGAGGGGTGGGTGAACGTCTATTGCGAGACTCGGGCATCACCAAGCCAGAATTCAGTTTTACGCTGCTGGACTCACCTGACATCAATGCCTTCGCGCTGCCGGGCGGCCTGATTTACGTCAACCGCGGCCTCTTGGCGTATCTCGACACCGAGGCGGAGCTCGCCGGCGTACTGGCCCATGAGATTGGCCACATCACCGAGCGGCATCATTCGCGGCGACAAACTGCGTCCTTCACGTCCAAGGTCGCCGCCGTGTCTGCCTATATCCTAACTGGCTCAGGCGATGTCTATGACGCGGCCAGCATGTACGGCGCCGAGATCATCTCGGGTTTCGGCCGCGACATGGAGCTCGAAGCCGACTCAGCCGGCGCAGAGTATCTGCATCAAACGGGTTACGACGTGGACTCCATGCTGTCGGTAATCGGTGTGCTGAAGGATCAGGAGCAGTACCGGCGCGTAAAAGCCAAGGCAAGCGGCAAACCATCCGGCACCTACCACGGGCTCTACGCCAGCCACCCGCGCAACGACCTGCGATTGCAGACAGTGATCAGGGCCGCAAACGAGCTCGATATTGACGAGATGCCCGAGAACCCTGAGATCCCCGGCGAGTACCGCCGGCAGACCGAAGGGATGGTTTACGGAGCGAGTGCCGCCGCACAGGGAGAGCCAAACCGGTTCTATCACAACAAGCTCAATTTCACCTTTGCCCACCCACCCGGCTGGACAGTGGCCCAGTCGAGCCGAGCGATTGTTGCAAAATCGGCGGATGGCAGTCAGACGTTGTCCATTGGTTTGGCACGCATTGACCCAGACAAGGACACCGAGGCGAGCCTTATTGCCAGCGCCCAGGGAGACGTCACTGACTTCGAGGTGCTGGAGCAATATGGCCTGAACGGCTCCACCGCCGTGGCCTCAAGCGGTGGGCAGTCCGTTCGGCTCGCAGTGATTGATCACAGTTACCGCTTTCTGTTTGAGGGCGAAGCACCAGATCTTGGCGCGGCCGATAAGGATTTCCGGACCATTATCGACAGCTTCCGCCCCCTAGCAGGCCGCGAGAAAGTCACGGGCACCAGCCACACGCTGCACTACATTCAGGTGCCCCGTGGGGCGACCTTTGCGTCACTGGCGAGCAGCGTGAAATTGCCCGATGCCGAAAATCAGCTGCGGCTGATCAATGGCTACTACCCCAGCGGCGAGCCGCGCACCGGAGATTGGGTTAAAGTCATCCGCTGATCTCTCAAGCCAAGTGGACCTGCCGTTATGGCCCGCGCTTTTCAATCGCCCCATTGGACCTTCTTCCCCCTGCGAACTGTGTTAGCAGCGTTAGCGTTGCTGACAGTAGTAGCGCCTACACGCGCTGAACTGGTGGTCTATACCGCTCAATTGATCCGCACCATGGAGCCCGCCTTGCCGACCGCCACTGCGGTCGCAGTGGAGGATGGATTGATCGTCGCGGTGGGTAGTGAAGACACGTTGCAACCCCTTATTGAGGCCCGCAACGGCCGGGTCGACCGCCAATTTGCCAACGACACTCTGCTGCCGGGATTCATCGACCCCCACGTGCACCCCGCCCTGCCCGCAGTGCTCACCCAATTCCCGTTTCTGGCGCCCGATGACTGGTCCCTGCCCACAGGACAATTCCCCGGCGAGACCACTCCCGAAGGCTATCGTGCGCGACTGACCGCGCTCGCAACCCAGCACAGCGACCCCACCGTGCCCTTCATTACCTGGGGCTATCACCCCCTCTGGCATGGTGAGATCTGGCGGGAGGATCTGAACGAGATGTTTGGAGAGCAGCCCGTGATGCTTTGGCATCGCTCCTTCCATGAGCTGATTGGCAACGACGCAGCGTGGGCTTTGCTGGGAGTGACTGAGGCCGACGCGCAGATGGACGAAGGCGCTAACTGGGCACGAGGCCACTTCTACGAGAATGGCTTGAAGGCCGTGGTGCCCAAGCTTGGTTTCCTGTTCACACCACAGCGGTTCGGCGGCGGCATGTTTAACTTTCTCGCCATGCTGCATCAGGCTGGTGTCACCACCGCACTGGACATGGGCACCGGCATCTTCGGCAATCCCGTCGGCGAGATCGCGGGCGTGCGCGCCGCAGCCAGCGCCTACCCCGTGCCGGTGCGACTCATCCTGACACCGATCATTGTCGACTTTCTGACCCGCGGGAAAACCCCCGAGGAGGCCTTGGCGGAGATATTGGCATGGCAAGCTGGTAACGACGATCGCGTGATGGTGGGCAACCACTTCAAACTCATGATCGACGGCGCGATTTTCTCGGGACTCGCCCAGATGGGCCCACCCGGCTATCTCGATGGCCATGAGGGTGTCTGGATGGTGCCGGAGCCCGTGCTGCGCGCCTATGGAGAGGTGTTTTGGCGCGCCGGATTTCAGCTCCACGCCCACGCCAACGGCGATGCGGCCGTGGATCGATTCCTGAGGCTGATCGAGGGTCTACAGCAGGACTTCCCGCGCCCGGATCATCGTTCCACCATTGAGCACTTGGCTTACAGCACCGAGCAGCAGAGTGCGCAACTGGCCAAGCTGGGTGCACAGGCGTCCGTAAATCCGTACTACCATTACATCCTCTCCGAGGCCTACTCCGGAGACTGGCTCGGGCCCGATCGCGCAGCGCAAATGACGCGCCTCGGGTCGCTTGAGCGCAACGGCGTACCGCTAACGCTCCACTCGGATGCACCCATGGCGCCCCTGTCTCCACTTACCTTAGTTTGGGCCGCGAGTGAACGTGAGACCATCAGTGGCGCTGAGGGTCTGGAAACAGAGCGTCTCTCCAGGGCCTCCGCACTCAAAGCGGTGACCTCGGGTGCGGCAGCCGTGATGGGCCGTGAAAATGAAATCGGGTCAATCCGCGCGGGCAAGCGCGCGGACTTCGTCGTGCTCGAGGCCGACCCCATGACCGTGCCGGGTGATGCGCTGCGGCACATCAAAGTGAAGGCGACGGTGTTTGGGGGGGATCCCTACCCCGCCCCGTAATCAGCCGTACTGCTTGTCGGCCACAAAGGGGTTGCTGATGCGCTCCTGACCGAAGGTCGAGTCCGGGCCGTGGCCGGGGACAAAGCGGATGTCGTCACCGATCGGAAAGAGCTTCTCGCGAATCGAGTGAATCAGCTGCTCGTGATTGCCCATGGGAAAATCGGTGCGCCCGATTGACCCGGCAAAGATCACGTCGCCTACCCAGGCAAGCTGGGTCTCCCGATGCAGGAACACCACATGCCCCGGAGTGTGGCCCGGGCAATGAATGACCTCCAGCGTCTGCTCGCCTACGGTGACCGTATCGCCATCCTCTAGCCAGCGATCCGGCGTAAAGGGCTCCGCTCTCGGAAAGCCAGCCATCTCACACCACTCGGGAAGCTTGTCGATCCAGAAGCTGTCACCCTGTTCAGGGCCTTCCATGGGCACCGTCAGTTTCTGACGCAGCACATCCGCCGCGGCGCAGTGATCCATGTGCCCATGGGTAAGCAGAATTTTTTCTACGGTGGCGTCCATTTTCGTGATGGCCGCCTCGATGCGCTCAATATCGCCGCCCGGGTCCACAATCGCCGCAAGGCCCGTCGCCTGACACTGGATGATTGAACAGTTCTGTTGGTACTGCGTGACAGGTACGACCTGCACTTTTACGCTCATGCGGCCGCTCCTGTTGTCTGGGGTTCCTCAAGGTCACCGCCATGATCAGCATTGGGGTCGAAGTAGATGTCCTGATCGAGCTGGCCTTCCTGATACGCAACGATCGTGGCCACAGTGGCGTCCCCTGTCACATTCACCATAGTACGCACCATGTCGAGGAAACGATCCACGCCGATAATCAGGGCAACTCCCTCCACTGGCAGACCCGCTTGCTGCAGCACCAATGCCAGAGTAATCAGCCCGACACCGGGCACCGCTGCGGTACCGATCGATGCCAGGGTCGCAGTCAGCACCACCATGAGGATTTGCCCACTGGTCAGATCCACGCCGTAGACCTGAGCGATAAATACGGTTGCTACCCCCTGCATGATGGCGGTGCCGTCCATGTTGACTGTCGCGCCCAGGGGCACCGAAAAACCGGCGACACTTTTACTCACGCCTAGACGCTTCTCCACCGTGCGCAGGGTAATCGGCAGCGTGGCACCGGAGGACGCCGTCGAGAACGCAAACGCCCACACCCGGCGCATTTTTCGCAGTAGCACCGCCGGGCTCAGACCAGTCAAGGCCCTGAGCAGGCTCGTGTACACCACCAAGCCATGGAACAGGAGTACGCCAAGCAGGGTAAAGAAGTAGGCCGCCAGATCAACAATAGTGCCAAAACCCATCGTCGCGAACAGCTTGGTCAATAGCGCAAACACGCCATAGGGCGCGAGCTCGATAAGGACCCCTACCATCTTCATCACAATCACTTCCATGTCGCGGAACCAATTTGCGATGCGCTCTCCCGCGTCGCCCGCCCGGGTCAGGGCAAATCCCACCAACAGGGCGAACACGATCACCTGAAGCATTTGGCCTTCGGCCATGGCTTTGAATGGGTTGCTGGGGAAGATATTCACCAGCGTATCGGTCAGAGGAGGCGGCGTCTTAGCCTCATAGCCCGCCGAGGCTATGGCCTCAACACCCTTACCGGGACCAATCAGCAGCGCTGCACTCAGGCCAAGCGTGACCGCCACACAGGTAGTAAATAAGTAGAGGCCGATGGTACGGCCCGCAATGGAACCCATCCGAGAGCTGGCGCCAAGTGAACTCATGCCACAGATGAGCGACACCATGACCAGCGGCACGACCAGCAGCTTTAACGACGCGATGAAGATTCTGCCTACAACATCGAACAAGCCAAGGATCAAGCCATTCTCGATAAACACGTGCAGCTCTCCCGCGGGATCCAGCGCGCCCATGAGCCACTCGAGCAGTGAACCGAGGGCAATACCCGCCACCATGGCAAGCAAGATGCGATTGGTCAGGGACATACTATTCCTCGCAGGTTTCAGGGTGCCACGCGGTCACGGTCACATCGGCGCAGGCATTACAGGCTGAGGCGTAATCAGCGACCTCACCCGTGCTCCGCCGGGCACAGACCGGGTCATAAATCATGGTGCATACCTTGGGTCGCTCAGCGTCGCAGACCTGCCAGCCGCTACCAGCGGTTGGCTCACCGTCGCGGCTGGGCGTTAAGGCATTGCACCCCGCCAATAGGATTGGCAGCAGTGTTAGAAAAAAAAGGGGCAACCGACTGATACGCATCGCGCCATTGTAGGGAATCGCCCCCGCAATGCACCCCCGGTATGTCAGACCAACGAATCTCGCCGCGCAACCAACGCATCGATGCGCGCATTTAAGGCTGACGATGCCTGCGCGACACGGAGCGATGCACAGGCGCGAGCGAGGCGTTCGGTGGCTTCCGCCGTCATGCCCGGCACCTGCTCAGCAATGCCCTTCATGTCGTCGAGCCGACCCCAGCAGTTGAGTGCAATATCACACCCCGCCGCCAACACCGCTGCAGCGCGGGCCGGAATGTCCCCGGACAGGGCCTTCATATTCAGATCATCGCTAATCAGCAGCCCGTCGAAGCCGATGCACTGGCGGATTTGTTCCTGAATCACTGTGGGAGAGACACTGGCGCAATGTTCAGCATCCCACGCCTCGTAGATGACATGGGCGGTCATAGCCATAGTTGCATCAGCCAACTCGGCAAAGGGCAAACAGTCCGCGGCCAGATCACTTTCACTCGCTGTCACCCGCGGCAGAGATTCGTGGGAATCACTGAGTGCCCGACCATGACCGGGAATATGCTTGATGACGCCGGCTACACCCGCGACCTGCAGCCCGGCCAGACAGGCCTGCCCCAGTGTGGCCACTGTCTCGGGCGCCCGCGCAAAGGCGCGATCCCCGATGATGTCGTGAGCGTCGGGCTGGGGCACGTCGAGCACGGGCGCACAGGTGACATTGATCCCCACTGCCGCCAGCTCCAGTCCCAACGCTTCGTAATTGCATTGCACCCTGGCGATCGCGCGATCGAGGTCTTTCGACGACAGCGAATCGGATAAGCCGGCCAATGCCGCCGCCGCGGGCCAAACCCGCCAACGTGGTGGACCAAGCCGAGCGATGCGCCCTCCCTCCTGGTCTATCAGTATAGGCAAGTCGTCTCGCCCAGCCAGATTACGCAGGGAGTCAGTCAAGGCACGCAGCTGCTGGGGGTTCTCGATATTGCGAGCAAAAAGAATGTAACCCGCGGGGCTCGCGTCCCTGAAAAACGCCTGTTCGTTTTGCGTCAGGCACGGCCCGGACAGACCAAAGATCACGGGTAGCATCAGTCTGCGCCCTCCAGCTCTTTGGGGAAGAGAAGATAAACCAGCTCTCCCTGCCCCTCCGACCCCGCGGCCTGCGACCAATTGTCTATCGGGAGCATCAGCTCCGCCCAGCCCGCTGTGGGCAAATTCTCTAATGTGCCAGGGCCTACAAAGTAGTTAATGAGATCGGTAAAAGCGGGATTGTGGCCAACCATCGCCAGGCGCTCTAGATCATCGGTCTGCAGCGAGATCCAGTCGAGCACCTCTCGATAATCAAAGGTGTAGAGCGCCTGGGTGGTCACACCGTGCTGCTTTTTAAGCCCCTTCCAATTTTTCTGCACGGCGCGAAATGTTTGTTGGGCCCGCTCGGCAGGACTCACATGAAAAGTCATGGGCACCAAGCGAGTGCCGAGTGCTTCACCCATGCGGGGTGCATCGCGACGCCCTCGTCCATTCAATGGTCGCTCGCCATCACTCAAAGCCGGGTCATCCCAGCTCGATTTAGCGTGTCGTAGCAAATAGAGGTTCTTCACGCGCGCTTCCTTTGAGACACCCGCCTATTCAGCATACCGGCTCATCAGATCGGCTGCAGCCTCGGCACCCAGCAGCACGTCCAGTGCAGCCTTCTCATCGTCGACCACGTCAATGAAATCAGTGTTGTGCAGGTCGATCAACTGCCGGGACCCCAGCTGCTCGGTGAACCAGGTCAGCAAACCTGACCAGAACGTGCTGTCGACCAACACCATGGGGTGACGAGCGCCACGATCCGTATGAAAGGCGACCAACAGTTCCAGCAATTCATCGGTGGTACCAAAACCGCCAGGAAAGATGACGAAGCCTCGGGAATAGCGAGTGAGCATCAGCTTACGGGTTGAAAAATGGTGGAAGTGCAGTCGATGTGTCAGATGCGGATTGGGTGTTTGCTCATAGGGCAGCTCGATATTAAGCCCTACCGAAATGCCATCCGCCTCACGCGCCCCTCGATTCACCGCTTCCATGATGCCGGGCCCTCCGCCCGTTAGCACGGGCAGACCGGCGCGGCCCAGCCAGGTGCCTAAGCGCCAGGCGCACTGGTAGGCCGCATCATCAGGCGCTGTGCGCGCACTGCCAAACACCGTGACGCCCCGGGGTAAGTCCCTTAATAAAGTGGTGGCTGCGGATAAATCTCTCTGTATCTGCGCCAGCAGATGGGCATCTCGATCGGACTGATTGAGTTTAGGCATCCTTAAAAAGGAGGTGGTACTTCTTTTTGCCAAAACGCACGAGGAAGAACCGGCCATGCAGGGCTCGCTGCGGCGCCAGCGCTTCCTCACAGGTAACGGTCGGCCCGCCTGTCACAGGCTGTCCATTCACCAAAACGGCCTCGCGCGCCAGCGCATCCTTGATTTGCTTACCCGCCGCGACGCCGACCTGCGCCAACAGCTGGGTGAATGTCGGCGGCACGTCGCTCATATTGATCTGCTCAGCGGGGAGTCCATCCATCGCCAACTGCTCAAGATCCGCCTCGCCCAACGCGCTCGGATCCCCTGAGAACAGCGCCTCGGTGATGCGCTCGGCCGCACTCAGTCCGGCTTCACCGTGTACCAGTCGGGTCACCTCTCGCGCCAGAATCTGCTGCGCCTCGGGCCGGCCCGCACGCTCCGCATCGGCCTGCTCAATCGCCGTGATCTCGTCAATGGGCAAGAAAGTGAAGTAGCGCAGAAAGCGGTAAACATCGGCATCGGCCGTCCCCAACCAGAATTGATAGAAGGCATAGGGCGAGGTGCGATTGGCGTCGAGCCAAATGGTGCCGGACTCGGTTTTACCGAACTTTGTGCCATCGGCTTTGGTCACGAGAGGCAGCGTTAAGCCAAAGACCTGTGCACCATGCAGACGGCGTGTCAGATCGATCCCGCCCGTAATGTTGCCCCACTGATCGGAACCCCCGATCTGCAGGCCACAGCCATGCAACCGGTAGAGCTCTGAAAAATCGAAGGACTGCAGGATCATATAGCTAAATTCAGTGAAGCTGATGCCGGCTCCCTCGCGGTCTAGCCGCTGGCGAACCGACTCTTTCCCGATCATATTATTCACTGAAAAATGCTTGCCAACGTCGCGGAGAAAATCGAGCACATCAACGTTGGCTGTCCAATCCAGGTTGTTCACCACCAGCGCCGGGTCATCGCCGTCAAAATCAATAAACTGGCTGACCTGCTCACGTATTTTCTCGACCCAGCCACCCACGACCTCCGGGGTATTCAACTGTCGCTCCGCGGCCTTGAAGCTGGGGTCACCAATCAAACCCGTAGCGCCACCCACCAATGCAATGGGGCGGTGACCGGCCTCCTGAAAGCGCCGCAGTACAAGTAGCGGGACCAGCGAACCAATGTGCAGACTATCGGCGGTCGGATCAAATCCACAGTAGAGGGTGCGCGGCTCTGCGGAGAGCCACTCCACAATCGCATCCTCACCCGCAATCTGGAAAACCAGGTCGCGCGCGCGCAGGTCATCTAATAGTTCGCTGGGCATAATCGGCAGTGTGCTCTTTGCAAAAGCGGCGTTAATTTGAGTTAAATCAGTGTGATGTCGGAGTATCCCATAAACCGCAGGTCATGGGACCGGCAGCAATTCCGTATCGACCGCCGCCAGCGCTACCCGAAGCGGCGATCGGGCCGTATATAATGACGAGCACGCCAGCGCTACGATGAACCGTCATGCCGCGTAAACCTGCCCCTCGAGGGGCTACACCGCTGACTTTGCCCGAGACGCCACTGCATCGTCGTCCGCTGATCTGGATGACGATGGTAGGCGCACTGTTACTGATAATGGGCTTGTCGTTGTCGAAGCCCGAGAAGATCGACGCGCCGATCGCCAAGGCGGAGAGTGATACAACCGGATCAGCCACAGAGTCGATGGCGGCCGAGGCACCGACGCTCGAGGGTATCGAGGAAAAGGTACCCGAGCCTCCCTGGCAAGATTTTACCGTGGGGGATGGCGATAACCTGAGCTTGATTTTCAATCGCGCCGGCTTCACCGATACAGATCTATATCGCGTGGCGCGCGAGAACGACGAACGTTCCCTCAGACGGATCTACCCCGGAGAGACCATCGG
>QOPK01000010.1 GCA_003331685.1 Halieaceae bacterium
TTGGTCGCACTGCATATTCTGCTTGAAGAATGCAGTGTCTCGCGCGCCGCTGACAGGCTGTCTATTACCCAGCCCGCGATGTCAAAAACGCTGGGCAGACTGCGGGAAACCTTCGATGACCCGTTGTTTGTGCGCAGTAAGCGCGGTATCCAGCCGACACCCCGAGCGCTCGGGCTGGCGGGGGAGCTAAAAAGCCTGCTCGGGCAGGTGGACGGGCTGCTGGACGCCGGAGAGTTCACTCCCGCCGCTTTTAAAGGCGAGATCACGCTGGCCATTTCCGAATATGTCGGTTTCACGCTATTGCCTCCACTTTCCGCGCGACTGCAGTCCAGCGCCCCCCGGTTGCGGCTTCGCACCATTACACGAGCCGAGCGACAGCTAGATCAGTTGGCGAGCGGCGAGCTGGATTTCGCGATACAAATACAGCGGGACGAATACCCCCCGGAGTATTCTGTGTCGCCATTGGCCGCCTCCCCACTTGCGATTTTCGTTCGGCAGGACCACCCTCTTGTCGCCCAGACCGTCACCGCTGATTTGATGCGCCAGTATCCGCAGGTGGCACTCTATGTTGCAGACCGTGAAGAGTTGGTTGGAGGTCAGGTGCTGGCGCGTGGTCTGTTCGAGAGCGACAGGGGCATTCTCGAAACATCGCACCTGTTGACGGCATTTGAAATTCTGAGAGAGACGGACTATCTCCTTATTTGCCCGGCCTACCTGGCGCGCAACGAGGGCGCGACGCGCGATATGGTCGCCCTAACCTTACCCGTTGAGATGACATTCAACGTGCAGTACTCGTTGATTGCTCACCGGCGTACCGAGTGCTCGCCCATTCATCAGTGGCTGTGGCAGGAAATTATCGACACAGTCCAATCAATGCGCTTCCGGACAGTTCATCGCGGATAGCTCATCGCGAGAAGCTGAGCGCCGGGCTTCCGGCAGGGATAATGGGGCGCCACAGGCCTTTACCGCAGGCATTTGTGCCATACTTCGCACTTCAGCGATGTCCTACCCCCATTAATGAGTCAGACCAGCCGCCGAGAGATTCCGCAGTTCAACACTCCCATTGTTGAGACACACTGCCACCTGGATTACCTGGACTCGCAGGCATTGTCCGAGACATTGGATGAAGCCTTTCGTGTCGGAATTGAGCGGATCGTTACGATCTCTGTCTCGGCCGATAACCTTGATCAGGTGCGCGATATCGCCAACGGGCACCGTTCCATTTGGTGCACTCAAGGCATTCATCCTCACGAGGCTGAGAGCTGGAGCCCCGCGCTGGCAAAGCGGGTCGAAGCGGGCGCAGCAGATGCGCGCGTCGTGGCCATTGGCGAAATCGGACTCGATTACTACTACGACCACGCTGACCGAGACGCACAAATCAAAGCGTTCGATGAGCAGCTGTCGCTTGCCGCCGAGCTGTCGCTGCCGGTTGTCATCCATACCCGCGAGGCTGATGACGATACGCGCTCGATTCTGGCCAATCACAGCAGCGCGCTGGAACGAAAAGGGGTCATCCACAGCTTCACCAGCTCCCTGTCACTGGCCGAGTACTGTCTTAGCGAGGGGTTTATGCTGGGCTTCAATGGCATCACGACGTTCCGCAATGCCGACAACGTCAGAGCCGTAGTCGACGCCACCCCAGTGGAGCACATTGTGCTCGAGACAGACGCACCCTATCTGACGCCTGTTCCGTATCGTGGGCGACCCAACGCGCCCTGCTACTTACCCTTGATTGCCGAGACGCTGGCGGAGATCAAATCACTGCCGACGGAAGCGTTTCTCGAGCACGCTCGCGCCAATAGCTACAGACTGTTTTTCTAATCCATGACCGATCATTTCTTACCTGGCCAGCGATGGGTCAGTCACGCGGATAGCACTTTGGGTTTGGGGATCGTGACCCACGCCGATGAACGTCGGGTCACCTTGCACTTCCCCGCCGTGGAGGAGGAGCGGGTGTATGCGATCGATCGCGCACCCCTGACCCGACTAATTCTAAACCCCGGTGACCAACTGACACGCATGGACGGCAGTATGCTGACGGTCATCGCGCTTCAGGAACACGGCGGGGTGATGACCTATGAAGCAGAGGGACCATCTGGAGAGCATCTTTCGGTCGTGGAGACCGAGCTTGATGCCCACATCGAGCTTAATACGCCGATCGAGCGATTGCTGAATAATCAGTTGGGTAAGCCTCGAGACTTTGGTCTCAGAATGACCACCTTGGAGCACGCCGCCGAAGGAGAAGGCTTTGGACTGGGAGGCTTGCTCGGTCCACGAACCGCCCTACTCTCGCACCAGCTGTATGTCGCAGCCAACGTGGGGAAACGCTTTGCACCACGCGTGTTACTTGCCGATGAGGTCGGGCTCGGCAAAACCATTGAGGCAGGACTGATCCTCACCCAGCAGCTACATCGACAACGGGTTCGCCGCGTCTTGGTGCTTGTGCCTGAGACACTGGCGCACCAGTGGCTTGTTGAAATGCAGAGACGCTTTCACCTTGCATTCTCATTGCTCAATACCGAGCGACTGGAAGACGCCGACATCGAAATGGAGTTTTCTGAGAATGCCCTGGTTATCGCTCCGATCAGCCTGTTTGCAGATGACCCGATAACGAGAGAAATCGTCAGCGGCCTTGACTGGGACATGGTGGTCATTGATGAGGCACACCACATCACCGGAATTGGTGAGCAACGCACTGACTTGGGTCAGTTTGTCTGCGAGGTATCGGTTCGCGCGCGCGGCCTACTGCTACTTACCGCCACTCCCGAGCAGGCTGGACTGAGAAGCCACTTTGACCGACTGCAACTGATCGACCCTGCGCGCTTCGCAGATTTTGACCAATTCACCGCCGAGTACGCCCAATTTACCGAATGGAGCCGCCTGATCGATCAATTGGAACAGGGTGAGGCCGTCACGCTACCCGAGGGGATTGACGCTGAGGCCGATACAGAAGAGCAGATTCAACAGATGCTTGACCGTTACGGTACCGGGCGCGTGCTATACCGCAATTCACGGCGGGGGGTGTCCGGGTTTCCGCAACGACACCACCACGGCTATTCGCTTGCGCCGCCAGCTCTGTATCAGCATGACGCCCAGACACTCCACCCCGAAACGCTGCACCCAGAATCCATATGGATTGAACAGGACCCTCGGGTCGAGTGGCTGGAAACACAGCTGAAAAACCTCCGGCCCAAAAAGGTGCTTGTGATCTGCGCGCATAAAGAAACAGCGATTGCGCTGGAGCACTTTCTGCACCTGAAAGCCGGTGTTCGTTGCGCGGCCTTCCACGAGGACCTGAGCCTTATCGAACGCGACCGCGCTGCGGCCTACTTTGCCGAGGAAAGCGGCGGCGCTCAGGCGCTGATCTGTTCAGAAATTGGTAGTGAAGGCCGCAATTTTCAATTTGCGCAGCACCTGATTTGCTTTGACCTGCCTTTCCATCCGGATCTGCTGGAACAACGCATCGGTCGTCTGGACCGGATCGGTCAAGGCACTGATATCCACATCCATGTGCCCTATTTGGCGGAAACCGGCCAGGAAACCCTGTTTCGCTGGTTCGATGAGGGCTTGAACGCCTTCGCCGCCACCTGCTCCGTTGGCTATCAACTGCACAGTGAGTTTGCCGATGCGCTTGGCGCACTTGTCGCCGGAGCGGGCGAACTCGACCTGCTGCTGCAGAACACCCGCACGCGACGGGATGAATTGTCGCGCGAGAGTGAGGCAGGCCGTGACCGCCTACTTGAGCGTCACTCACATGATGCAGGCGCAGGCGCACACATTATTGCCACCCTTGAGCAACGTGAAACCGCCGCGGCACTTCACGACTTCTGTGAGCACCTTTTTGACCGGATGGGCATTGAGCAAGAATATCTCGACGAAAATCTGTCGCTAATCAGACCGACGGAAAACCTGACGACCGGACAGTTGCCGGGGCTCCCAGAAGATGGCGTCACAGCTACCTATCACCGGCCTACGGCATTGAGCCGCGACGACGTCACGTTTATGACGTGGGAGCATCCGATCGTTATGGAATCCATGGCCGCGTTACTGGGTAGCGACATCGGGAAAGCCAGCATGGGAACATTCAAACATCGAGGCGTCCCTGCTGGCACCATCCTGCTCGAAAGTGTGCATCGAGTTGAGTGCCTCGCGCCGCTCTATCTCACTACAGGCCAGTTCCTGGATTCACATCCGGTGAGAACGCTGCTCACTCAAGCAGGGAAGAAAGTTGGGGATAAGCTGTCATCGACGTTCTTAACCGAAGCGCTACAAAGTGTACCCAGTGCAACGAGCGCGAGCGCCCTGAACAAGCTGCGACCGCTGCTAGAGAAGTTACTACCCACCTTGGAGCAGATCGCCGGAGACGAGGTCAGTCGACGTAGCCAAGAGGCGGTTGACGCAGCGAATCGATTTTATGGCGAGGAACTGAGCCGACTCAGTTATCTGCAGTCTCTGAATCCTACGATACGAGACGAAGAGCTGTTGGAGCTGGAAGCCTCCAGAGACGCCTGCCTACTCGCGCTGTCCCAAGCGCAGTCCGCGCTAGAGGGCCTCAGAGTCTGCATCGCGGTTTAAAGCGCCACCCGCTGCTCTCCGAAAGCTTCAGGGGCGATACCAAATAGGAGAAGTGTATGCACGCTCCTGAATCGTGTGCGGCCTGCGGGTATTGATATCTTCATCTCCAAGCGCCAGCTTGTCGAGCAGCGAATGTCGCGCAGTGGGAATCTGCAACACGCGCACGTAGTAGAAAGCAGATTGCGCTGGGTCAAATTCGGGGTCTTGCCACACAGCGGTGAGGCGGGGTGCGCCGATGGTATTTGCGGTCAGGCCGGTATTCAGATCCACACTCGACCCCACCGCCACCAACGAACCGTCTGGCAGCAAACGGTCTTCGCCACTCCACGCCGCGTCATAAACCCGCTCCCGGGTCTCACCGGTAGCATCAATCCATCCTTTGACAACCTGAATACGATCCAGATGACCGCTTTTAGGGTCAGCCTGTGCCTCAATCGCCAAGCTAAAGCGATCACCCACGCCGGCACCCATGATCTCGCCGCCCATTGGCACGGCCTGAGCCTTAATGCTGTCGGGAAAACCCGGGGTATCCAGTACCGTAGGAGGAAGATTCAATCCACCATAAGTACGGACCGCAATACGAGGCCCGCTAGTGGCATACACTTCTCTGCGACGCATTGCCGCTACAATAGCCTCGCGGGTATTCTCAGCCGCCCAGACGGCCGCTAGACCTGACGCACTCATGCCCCACCCAAATGTACCCCGCGCGTCGTCAGACCAACCCCCGTCCTTTCTGGATGGAATCGAATCGGTTGCCATTTTGCCGTGGAAATTATCTTCCTCGGCAGACGGGAGCGCGGTGTGGGCGTCGGTCGATCCGATCACCCCAAACTGATAGGGGTTCACACCGATAGTGGACTCTAATTCCAGGCCCGTTCTCAGAGCACTACGAATGTAATCCCCGGGCTGCGGCACATAGTCGGTCCACTCGCGCTGGATGTAGTAGGGATATGTCTCAAAATCGGCAAAAGAGTCATCTGGAGATAGCGCGGGATGCGTCTCGGAATCTCCTTTGATCTGCGTAATCTCAACTACCGGCTCCCAGTAACGCCGAATTTCTGCGTAATCCTGATTGATATCGTTGCCACGAATGTCTCTGACATCAAACATCGAGCCCTTAGAAATGTTGGAGTTATGAGGTATCGCGAGGAAGTTGCCGCCTGTCGCGGCACTGGTCTGCTCTAACCAGGACCACAAATCACTGGGAAAAGAGCTGTCATCAAAACCGAATGGGGCAAAGGTCTGCGCTTGTTCAGCGTCGATATCCGCCATCACAATTCGGTGCAGATTCGCACCGCCTGGTATCAGGGAGTACTCCCAGCCGATCAACGCCGTGAACTGTCCGGGATCGTTGTGCGCATCGGCTGTATCCGTAATCAACTTCCACGTATCGATTTCGACCGTTGGCTGCCGGGGAATCAAACCACTGACACGATCCTCTTCCCAGCCCGCCATTGCTGTCACGGCATTTTCTGAGGGCTTAGGCAGGATCGATGTGAACAGCTCTCGCCCCTCCTGACCATCAATGGCGTCACGCAATAAATATTGAACAAAACGAGTCCACAGTCGCTCGCGCCAGCTTAGTCCCTCTGTGACCATGGGATTGAGGTAGAGACTCCGGATGACTCCAAGGTACTCGGCATGATCCGACACCACCAGAAAATCCAGCGGCGTCCCAATTTGCACACGAGCTTTGTGTCCGGGATGCACAACCGGCATGCCCTTGGCATACCGATAGGCCGTATCCGGAGAAGCCGTCAGGTTGCCATTGGTAAAGGCATCAGACGAATAGGTGGAATGCAGGTGGGTATCGCCCCACAGAAGCCGCATTTCCCCAGCATGGACAGCACCACTGGGTGCGACACTTAATGCAATAGCGATAGCAAGCATCGCGGGAGCGCCCAGTAACGCCATGCCAGTCACTGACTTCTCTCTCCACTTAACCATTACTGATTCCTCTCTGAAGCTTCTCATTATTCGCCTGATCGCCACTATCCATGCATGCCGACTATGCATGGGACCCATGCATGCCGCCAGCGCCGCCCTTGCTGCCTGCGCGCTCAGGCCAACACGGCGTCGCTATTTGCCTTGCCAATCTGGCTGACGCTTGTCGAAAAAAGCCCTGATCGCCTCTTTCGAATCATCGCTATCGATACAGAACGCCTGTAGCGCCGCCTCCTTGGTAATCGTATCCCCCAGGTTGTGTGATGCGCCAAAGGCGAGCGCCTCTTTTGCATAACGGAGCCCCAAGGGCGATCTGCCGGCGAGTTCTTGCGCATATGTCATAGCGTGACCGGCGAAGTCGTCGTCTGGCAGCACGCGATTAGCCAGCCCCCACTCCACCGCCTTTTCGGCGCCCAGCTTTTCGCCAAACGCCATCAGCTCAAAAGCACGCTTGGCACCCACAAAGCTCGGCAGAAGCCAGGTGGCGCCGCCATCCGGGACCAAGCCGATACCGACGAACGGCTGAAAGAGGTAGGCGCTCTCCGCCATGATCATCAAATCGCATGCCATGGCGTAGGAATAAGAGATACCGGCGCAAGGGCCGTTGACCGCAGCGATCCAGGGTTTGCGTGCATGATGGATCGCGAGCACACCTGGCTTGTACTCGGCGTTCAACTGATCTTCAACACCCTCTCCGCCTTTGGGCATAGGCTCCGAGGTGTCGGACAGATCCGCACCGGCACCGAATGCCCTGCCCGCTCCCGTCAGCAGCACCACCCAAATATCCTTATCAGCATTGACTTCCTGCGCGGCGCGCACAAACTCCCTACGCAACGTCCCGTTGAAGCTATTGAGCTTATCCGGTCGGTTAAAAGACACCCGCGCAACACGACCCTCGCGCTCAATCAAAATCG
Source organism: Halieaceae bacterium (assembly GCA_003331685.1). The sequence goes on from QOPK01000010.1 coordinate 7,434, forward strand.
TTTCGTAATCACTCATCTGTCACTCTCCGCTAGTTACCTGGATCCCACCGCAGCACCCGTCTCCATTAACGCCTGTATGGCAGACGCCTCCATTCCACTGTCCTCAAGCACCGAGACCGTGTCCGCCCCCAGCGCTTGCGTTCCATGCTGTATCTGCGACGGCGTCCTCGAAAATCGTGGCGCCGGCGTTGGATGCGTCAGACCCTCGACCTCGGTGTAGACCGACCGTTCGGTGTTAGCGCCGTAAGCGGTGGCCTCCACCATCGTCAGCACAGGCGCAAAGCAGGCATCACTGCCCGCCATCACTGCATCCCACTCGTCGCGGGTCTTGGTTTTCAGCACCGCCCCCAATTTTTGCTTGAGCTCAGGCCACTGTGCAGCATCATGTTGTGCCTGAAACTGGGGGTCCGAGATCTCCGCTCTTGCAAGCAGCTCGGCATAAAACTGGGGCTCAATCGCGCCGATCGCCACATATTTCCCGTCAGCACATTCGTAGGTGTCGTAGAAGTGGGCGGCACCGTCGAGCAGGTTCGCCTCCCGCTCTTCTGCATTCCAGGCACCGATCTGCTGAAATCCCTGCATCATCCACATCAACTGTGCAGTCCCATCGACCATCGCCACGTCAATCACCTGCCCCTGTCCCGACTTGGCGGCCTCCAGCAAGCCTCCCATCACACCCGTCACCAACAACATGCCGCCACCGCCAAAATCCCCCACCAGATTCAGTGGCACTACCGGTCGCTCGCCGCGACGCCCTATGGCATGCAAAGCGCCAGTGATGGCAATGTAATTCAGATCGTGACCCGCGGCCTGGGAAAGCGGGCCCGTCTGCCCCCAACCTGTCATGCGCGCAAAAACGAGTCTGGGATTGCGCGCAAGACACTTTTCAGGACCAAACCCCAGCTTTTCGCAAACACCCGGGCGATATGGATCGATCAATGCATCCGCCTGCTCTATCAGCGTCATCAGTGCGGCTTTCCCGCCATCCTGCTTGAGATCCAGCACGACAGATTTCTTGTTACGGCCGCTGATCGGTTCCGCCACCTTGGGATCCGCCGCACCCGGACGCTCGATCCTGATGACCTCGGCTCCCATGTCGGCGAGGATCATGCCTCCCATCGGCGCAGGGCCAATCCCCGCCAGTTCAACCACCTTGTAACCGCTTAGCGCGCCCATGTTTGCGCTCCTCAGAAATTACGTTGATTAAAGGGGTCGTAGTGATCCCCCAGGCAGTGCCGACCGATAATCAGCTTCATGATTTCAGAGCTACCAGCATAAATAGTGGCAATCTTCGCATCGGCCGATTGGCGACTTATCGGATATTCATCCATAAACCCAGCACCGCCATGCAGCTGCAGACCCTCGTCGGCGACACGCTGCTGCAACTCGGATGTCTTAAGTTTGGCAGCCGCGGCGTCCTCAGCTGAGAGCGTGCCCGCATTGAACGCGAGCGCCGCCTGATCGACAAAAGACTGCGCAATATCAAGCTCGGCGCGAAGTTCTGCCATCTTGAATTGGGTGTTTTGCATGGCCGACAAAGGCTTACCGAACACCTCACGCTCACGCACAAAATCGGCGGTCAAGTCCCAGGACAACTGCGCCGCTGCCAGGTAGCCCATCGCGCCGAGCAAGCGTTCCTCTGCCAAGCCCTCCATCAGGTAGTAAAACCCTTTGTGCGCCTCGCCCAACACATTGCTCTTTGGCACCTTGATGTTGTTGAAGAAGAGCTCCGCCGTATCCTGAGCCTTAAGGCCCAATTTATTAAGATTGCGGCCCCGCTCGAAACCCTCCCAACCCGCTTCGACCAGAAACAGTGTCATCGCATGGGGGTTATTTTGTGGGTCTGTTTTGGCGGCCACGACCACCAGGTCACAGTTGATACCGTTGGATATGTAGGTCTTTTGACCATTGAGTACCCAGTGGTCATCCTCCTCAACGGCATGGGTTCGCATTCCTGCCAGATTGCTGCCTGCGTCGGGTTCCGTCATCGCCACCGCGAGAATGATGTCACCTGAAACGGCGCCCGGGATATATCGCTCAATCTGATCCTCACTGCCGAAACGGGTGATGTAGGGCCCGACAATGCGGCTATGCAGGGAGCCAAACCAATCGCTGCAGCGCGCATAAGCCAGCTCTTCGATGATGACTTGCTCCCAGCGGATGTCGTAATCATCCATGCCGCCGTATCGCTCCTCCGGCCACACCATGAGAAAGCCCTGCTCGCCAGCCTTTTTGAATATGCCGCGATCCACCACACCCTGCTCTCGGAACCGCTCCATGTGGGGCACTACCTCTTCCGCGAGAAATCGCCGATAGGCCTCCCTAAACATCACCTGCTCTTCCGTAAACTGCCTGGTGAGCATGTCGCCCTCCTGATGTTGCATTGATTAACAGTAGTTCTTGCCGGTGATCGTTAGCCACCACGTTGGCATTAACGCCCCATATCTCAGCCGAGGACACCCCGGCGGATCGCATGCCCTCTAATCTCGCCAATGTGCTGCACAGCCCAACTGAACTCTTTTGGTTTTATCGGGAGAGGGCGCTCTGTGTCGCGCGATAGCGTCCCTGTTTATAGCATCTGCCTGACAGGGGCCTTGCCATACACTGCATGCGCTTGCTCAATCAGCAGATGCCGGGTCCAACACCTCTTTCAACTCTCGCTTGAGAAACTTACCGTTGGCGTTGCGCGGCAATGGCTCCGAGAGAAACCACACATAGCGAGGCACTTTGAAGGCCGCTAGGCGTGAGCTCATGTGCTCACGCAAACCGGGCGCATCCAGCATTGCGTCGGGCTTCAAGTGCACAGCAACACCCACCTCCTCACCCAAACGATCGTCGGGCACCGCAAAAGCCACCGTCTCCAAAACGGCCGAGTGGGTATACAACGCGCCTTCAACCTCGGCACAGTAAATATTTTCTCCCCCGCGCAAAATCATGTCCTTGGCGCGATCGACCAGATAGAGAAATCCATCTTCATCGAAATAACCGATATCGCCCGTGTGCAACCAACCATCGACGATGGTCTCTGCGGTCGCTTCCGGACGGTTCAGGTATCCCTTGATCACGGGCGCACCTTTAACTAATAACTCGCCGGCCTCACCCACTGGCAGCGCTTCACCCGCCTCGTTAATCACCTTCCCTTCCAACGTCGGCACGAGAGGCCCACAGCTTTCTGGTCGCGCCAAAAACAAATCGCCTGCCGTATAGGTACTGATTCCACAAACTTCCGTCATGCCGTAGCCCTGAGCGGGCTTCGCGCGCTGCGTGCTCTCAATCACTTTGTTTGGCAGATCAGGATGCATCGCTGCGCCACCGCCACCGAGCGACGCCAAACTAGAGGTGTCGTAGTCGCCGAAATTGGGATGCGCGAGCAGTTCGCGCGTCATCATCGGCACCGCGCTCAAGGTGTTCACCTGCTCTCGCTCAATCAGCTTGAGCGCTTCCTCGGTATCCCACTTGTACATCAGCACCAGCTTGCCGCCGCTCAAGGTCGCGCCGTGCATGACGCAATTATTGGCTGTGACATGAAACAACGGTGTGGCCACCAGAGACGTCGCGGCAGGCGCCGACACCGGTGCATCGACCACATCTCCTCGACCCAGCGCCTGCGTCGTCGCAAAAATCTGCCCCATGGCCGCCACGTTCATAATGTTGTGAACGCAACCCCTATGCGTGAGCTGAGCGCCCTTGGGACGACCTGTGGTACCAGACGTATAGAAGATACAAGCATCGTCGTCGGTGTCGATGGCGGGCATGGGCAACTCCCCGGGCTCGCTCACCGCGTCGGCCCACTGCACCGCCTGTACCGGCGGCGTGGACTCACGCACAGCGACGACAGCCAGATCTGAGAAATCACCTGCAATGTCTGCGAACACGGCCAGTCGCTGATCGTCAGCAACCAGCAGTTTGGGCTCGGAGTCGTTCAACGCATAGGCCATTTCATCTGCGACCCACCAGGCGTTCATACCCACGACAACCCCGCCGACAGCGATCACGCCCCAGTAGGCAAAAATCCACTCGGGGTAATTACGCATAGCAATAGCCACCCGGTCCCCCGAACCAATGCCCTGAATCTGCAGCCACGTCGCGAAATTAGCGACCAGCTGACCTGCCTCGGCGAAGGTCCAGCGCTCATCGCCATAAACGGTGTACTCCTGATCCGCATAGCCCTGACCCATCATCCATAGATCGCGCATGGAACCGGGAGCATGCTTGTAAGCTTTGAGGGTTTGGCCGCCTCGCTCGATCGTCGTTAGCTCGAGAAACGCATCGGGTGCAGTGACCATCTGAACCGCGTTGCGATAGTGTTCCATGACCTGAGTGCTCATCCTGAATGCCCCTTATTTTTGTAGGTCGGTTTTTCAGTCAGCAATATAGCGTTGTGAGATAAAGCCATCGCACGATACCCTATGCGCTCGGTAGCGACTAGCTACCAGCGCATCGTTATCGGCAGGTATCATGCCAATACTTTAGAGCGGATTCCAGACAGGGATACCACCCGAAAACGCTGCGCAGACACAGATATCAGAGGATTGTCATGAGCACTCAGGAACTTGAACTCTCCCGCTTGGAACCCTGGCTTCGCGCCAATGTCCCGGGCTTGAACGGACCGTTAAGCGCCGAAAAATTCCCCGGCGGACAATCCAATCCCACTTTCAAGCTGACAGCGGGCGAGCGGCAATATGTGTTGCGCCGCAAACCCCCGGGCGAACTGCTGGCCTCCGCTCATGCCGTCGACCGCGAGTACCGGGTGCTGGACGCGCTGCGCGACACCGACGTACCGGTTCCGGACGCTGTCGCCCTGTGCGAGGACGACAATGTGATCGGCTCCATGTTCTATCTCATGGAGCATCTCGAGGGCCGTATTTTCTGGGATCCGGCAGTGCCCGAGGTCGACAACACAGAGCGGACCGCGATCTACGATGAAATGAACCGCGTGCTCGCAGCATTGCATTCCGTGAACGTCGACACAGTGGGTCTGTCGGATTATGGCAAACCCGGCAACTACTACGCCAGACAGATAGGACGCTGGACCAAACAGTATCGGGCCTCAGAAACGGAGACGGTTGCCGATATGGAAGCCCTGATGGAGTGGCTTCCCAATCACATTCCTGTCGCCGAGGAGACCGTCGCGCTGGTGCACGGGGACTACCGCCTCGACAACATGATTTTTCATCCGACGGAGCCCCGGATCATCGGCATTCTCGATTGGGAGCTTTCTACGCTCGGGGATCCGCTGGCGGACCTTGCCTACCAGTTAATGGCCTGGCAGTTCCCACGCGAAGGTGGTATCTCCGGACTGGCGGGTCTGGATCGGACCGAGCTGGGCCTGCCTTCAGATGACGATTACATCGCGGCCTATTGTCAGCGCACAGGCCGAAGCGGCATTGATGACTGGCCGTTCTATATGGCGTTCTGCTTTTTCCGCATTGCGGCCATCCTGCAGGGCATCAAGAAACGCGCACAGATTGGCACCGCGTCCAGCGCAGAAGCCGACAGTCGAGCGATTATGGTGGGTCCTTTGGCGGCGCTGGGAGCGGCCTGCATCCCGTAGCTGGCAGACTAGTGCCCGGCAACCGAACGCTAGGCGATACTGCGTTTCTTGACTGAGGCGGCTGACCGATTTGCCCCGCCGGCGGTCCTCGAGCGGGAGGCCTTGCCAGAGCGGATCCCCGCTTCAGTTTTCAACGCTCTTTTCTGCGCTGCTGTTGGAGGCGGCCTCCGTCTGGAGCTCTTGGGTCTGCGATAAGTGCCCGGAGCAGGTCTTAAATCTCCATATTCAAAGCGGTGCAGAATTTCTTCCAGGGTTCTGGAAATTTGCGTGCACCGCCTAATCGGTTCAATCCGGCTGTAGGTGGCCCGTTCCCCCTCTTTCACCAACTGGCGCAGCTCTGCTTCATTGGGCTGCGTGATCAGATTCAACGGATTTTGAAACCGGAATTTCGGGACGATATTAATATCGCCTGAATATTCTTGATCAAGCAATGCATGAACACTATGCATCATCATATTGAATTTAGGCCAGTTCTCTCCGTATTTTTTTGCGACACCCCGGTAGAAATTCAGCATCTCCCTGCCGATTCCCATGCCCAAAGAAGTGGCCGCCTGGCGCAACGGTCCAACTTTGTCATCCCGGGGCAAAAATGCCCGCGCTATGGGGTTCACCATGCTCACAATATAATGGTTGGTCGAGAACAGGCGCGACAGACGTTTGGCGGGCAAGTCGTCGGCAACAGAGCCATCAACCCATCGCCGGGCAGGCAAATAGGGTTGTGCGTCCCCTCGTTCATTCTTGGCCTGCAGCATTACCGCGGGGAACACACCGGGAATAGCACAGGAGGCCATCGCGGCCGATCGCAGGTAAACGTTGGGTGAGGACACAGCGTTGAGCAGCCGAGATCGCTGATGCGGCTCAGCGGGCGCCACGGTAATACTGACCTGACGTCCCGTCTTGGCATAGGCCTCCCCAAACGTCAGGTCTGGGATCGTCGCAGCAATCAATTTCTCGGTGTCCTCCGCTGTGAGTCGGCTCCCCATCCCCGACACCCACTGCCAGAGAACACCCTTATTGCCATCCTCGCCGGATTCCATCATCCCGATCAGATCTAGCTCTGCCATTTCTTCATCGGTGTAGGCCGCGAGCGCCGCGGCCACAATCGAGCCCGCGCTGGAGCCGGAAATCACTCTTGGCAGCAGCCCTTGCCGGAGCAGCTCGCTGACCACACCCACATGCAAAAAGCCCAGCACCCCCCCGCCACTGAGCATCAGTGCAGAGCGCCCGTAACAGACGTTACTGCGATAGAAAAATTCGAGTTTCTGCTGAGTGGGAATGATTTCTTCGGGCAACTCGGCCAACAGTCTGAGCGCCTCGTCGATTTCCTGAATGTACTGCTCTATCACTACCTTGGTGCCAGACTTGGCCTGACGATAAAGCACGCTCTTACCCATGCCACCCATGTTGCCGTGGATGCCTTCATTGAGCGCATACAGCAAACCGGTCCAATCTTTTTGTTTGCGAAACTTGCGAAGTCGATCCAGTCGGTACCGGATCTGCGCATGATCATAGAGCTCTGAGGGTTCCTCTTGCCGCCACTCAGCTTTCCCGGTCAGGGCGTCATGTTCGCGGGCCGCCGACAGCCAGTCCTCATAGGACTGCGCCGTGTCCATGTGCTCCTCGAGCTGCCGCAACTTAGACTTCCTGGCCAATTACCGCTCCTTGACTACCCGCTAGCTATGCATCAGTTCGCTGCGCCCAGCATAGAGACTCATCCAGCCTCATAACAGCTTGACAGCTGAAAAAATCACATTGCATCGCGGTAGGCATCCTGCAGATGTCGTTTGTAGAGCTTACCGTTGTCCATCCGCGGCAGTTGCTCCAGAAAATCGATCTTCCTTGGCACCTTCACGCTAGACAAGCGGTCTCGCATCCAGTCGATCAGCTCCGCCTCGGTGTCGTGGTTCGCATCAGACCAGTCTAGAGGCTGCACCACCGCCATCACTTCCTCCCCAAATTCGGGGTGCGGGATGCCAAACACCGCCACATCCGCCACCTTGTCGTGGGAAATCAGCAGGCCCTCAATTTCCGCCGGATAGACATTGACGCCGCCCGTGATGATGGTGAAGTTTTTGCGGTCGGTCAGATAGAGAAAGCCGTCCTCGTCAAGGTAGCCCACATCCCCCATCGTGCTCCAGCCATGTTCATTAAAGGCGCTCTTGGTTTTCTCGGGCTCGTCGAAGTACTCAAACGGCCGGCTATTCGCAAAGTACACGTCGCCGACCTCACCCGGCCCCAGTACCTCGCCGTCTTCACCCAAAATTCTTGGCTCACCGATGATGGCCTGGCCTACAGAGCCCTTATGCGTTAACCAATTCGCCGAATCAATGATGGTAAAGCCGTTGCCCTCGCTGCCCGAGTAGTACTCCACAATGACTGGGCCCCACCAATCGATCATCGACTCTTTCACATCAATCGGGCACGGCGCCGCCGCGTGAATTGCGCACTTCATTGAACTCAGGTCGTATTGCGTTCGCGCGTTCTCGGGCAGCTTCAACATACGCACAAACATAATCGGCACCCACTGACTGTGGGTTGCCTTGTACCGCTCAATCAATGCCAGAGACTGCTCTGGATCGAACTGTTCCATGATCAGCGAGGTACCACCGAGACCCAGCACCATGATGTTGTAGTGCAGAGGCGCTGCGTGATAAAGCGGCGCGGGCGACAGATAAATGGTATCGACACCAAAACCGAAGAAAGCGCCAACACTGCCCGACATCGGGTGGTCGGTGTGAATGCTATCTGCGTGAGGCGCCCAGTAGACCCCTTTTGGCTTGCCCGTCGTTCCTGACGAATACAGCATCGGCGCACCGAGAAATTCATCCTCGATAGGCGTTTCAGGCAAACTTGCCAGCTGTTCGTCCAGGCCCTCAAAACCTGCGATGTCGCCGCCAACTGAAAGGCAACGGCTCAACCCACTCGACGCAGAGGCCGCCTCGAGGGCCACATCAGCCAGACTCGCCGAGGCGATGAAGAGCTTCGCTTTGCAATTGGTAATAATGTAAGCCGTCTCATCTTGCTTTAGATGCGTGCTGATCGGCGTAAAAATGATTCCCGCGCGCAAAGCCCCCTGAGCAACCTGCAAAAACTCCCGGCAGTTCTTCATCATGATGGCGATGTGATCGCCGCGGTTCACGCCAGATGCCCGCAGCAGGTGGGCAACCTGGTTTGATCGGCGATCCAACTCAGCGTAGGTCACAACCTCACCGGAGTTGGCCATAATGTATGCCGGCCGATCGGGAGTTTCAGCGGCGAAGACAGAAAAATGCGGCATGGCGTCACTCTCTTTTGGGCGTATTATTCGTAGGCACTATACAAGTTCGAGACCAAGATGGTAGCGATAGCAGAGCGCATGGCGGGGCATGAAATTCGGGCCCAATGCAGGAGGGCAGACTTCACGCAGCAGACTTCCGGCTTGGCACCGGGCTACGTCCAATGCAATATCGTGATCCTTCCAGCCAGCGACGCGGCGCATTTTGAGTCATTCTGTAAACTCAACCCTAAGCCCTGCCCTCTACTAGCTGTCAGCAATCGGCCCGGAGATGTGTCGCTACCCAAGCTGGGAGTCGATATCGATATCCGAACCGACGTGCCACAGTATCGCGTCTGGCATGAAGGCGTAGTCACTGGGCAACGACACGATATCGTCGAGCTCTGGCAGGATGATTGGATGGCTTTCGCCCTGGGATGCTCTTTTTCCTTCGAGGAGGCGCTGATCGCCGCGGGCATCGAGATCAGAAATATCAGTGAAGGGGTCAACGTCCCGATGTATCGCACCAATATCGACTGCAAGAGCGCTGGACCGTTTGGCGGCAAGATGGTGGTGAGCATGAGACCGATGCCTGCCGCAGATGCGATCGAAGCGATCCAGATCTGCGCCAAATATCCCTCTGTCCACGGTGCGCCTATCCATCTCGGCGATCCGCATGCCATCGGTATTGCTGATCTGGGGCATCCCGACTTTGGTGAGCCCGTTACGATGCGAGCTGATGACATACCCCTCTTCTGGGCCTGCGGGGTGACGCCGCAAGTGGCGCTGGAATCAGCGCGCTTACCGATAGCGGTGACCCATCAGCCGGGGCACATGCTGGTCACTGATTTGAAAAATGCAGAGTTGGCAAGCTAGCCATGACAAGAGAACTGACACTCAACTGTGACATGGGAGAGGGTTTTGGGCCCTGGGAAATGGGGGACGACAAAGCCATCATGCCGCTCATCGATGCCGCCAACATTGCCTGCGGCGGGCATGCCGGCGACCCCAGTACGATGCGACGTTGCGTGGAACTGGCGAAACGCCACAAAACGGAAATAGGGGCTCACGTCTCCTACCCGGATAAGCAGGGCTTTGGTCGGCGGGCCGTGGATCTGCGCGGTCAGGAACTCGTCGATCTCATGCTCTATCAAATCGGCGCACTCGATGGTATCGCCAGAGCCTATGGGTCCCGGGTGACCTTCGTGAAGCCGCACGGCGCGCTCTATCACACCATGCTGGCCGACCCGGAAATCATGAATGACATTATGAGGGCCGTATCCTATTGGCACTCGGACCTCGATTTGGTGGTACTAGCGACGCCGAGAGATCGTAAAACACTCCAACTGGCCGTAGAGCATGGCCTGACACTGCGTTACGAAGCCTTTGCTGATCGGGCTTACACCAGCCGAGGCTTGTTGCTGGGACGCGATAAGCCCGGCGCCCTGCTGAGCCCCCCCGAGGCAGCAAAGCAAGCTGTCGCGATCTCTCGAAACGAGCTTAGAACGGCGCGGGGCAGAAGAATCCCCGTCAACGCCGATACATTGTGCGTGCATAGTGATACCCCCGGTGCGACCAAGATGATTAGGGCAATACGTCAGGCATTGGACGGCAACTGAATGAACTTTGAGGTGGGCCCGGCGGGTGAAGCGGCAACGCGCCTTGTGTTCACCGAGACGCCACAGCCTGCGCTCACTAGGGCGCTTCTCAAAATAGAAAACCTGGCCAGCCAGCGTTTTGGCTCAACGTTGACGGATAGCGTCATCGGCTACACCACCCTCACACTTTTTTTCTCGGCCTCGGCTCTGGAAAGAGACTGCACCGAGGCATGGTTAAGAGAGCAAGCCGAGGCCATCGCTTTACCGGACCACTCTGAGCCTGAGCATTCCCCGGCCGATGTCGTACTGCCCGTTCTTTATCACCCCAGCGTTGCGCCTGATCTCGAGTGGCTCGCTGATGACCTGAGCTTTGGCATCGACGACGTAATCGCCTTGCACAGTAATACTACCTATTTCGCCTACGCCACCGGATTCGCGCCCGGATTTTGCTACCTCGGCACCCTGCCCGCGGCGCTCCGGACCCCAAGACTCGACACACCCCGAGCGAGAGTCCCCGCTGGGGCGGTCGCCATTGCTGATTCGCAGACCGCGGTCTACCCCTGCGAATCTCCCGGAGGATGGCGACTCATCGGCGCCTGCCCTGAGCCACTCTTTAATTTGGGCAGCACGCCGCCCTCTCGACTCAGCGTCGGCGCCACCGTTCGCTTCGAGCCCATCAGCGAGGCGGATTTCCGCGCGCTGGGGGGTGTGATTGCGTGAATTACTTGCAGATTCATAAAGCCGGCATCGCCACTAGCGTGCAGGATAGCGGACGAGTCGGAACCTTGAGCATTGGCATTCCGCCCTCAGGCGCTATGGACCGACTTGCACTCATGAGTGGTCAGCATCAACTCGGCCACCAGCATGATGAAGCAGCAATTGAAATGGCTTACGCCGACTTTGCTGCAACATTGACCGAGCCCCATGACGTGGTGGTCACCGGTGCGCCAGCACAACTCCGCGTCAATCAACAGACCTGCAGGTCAGAGGGCGTGCACCACATCGGGGCCGGACAGACATTAGAGATCAAAGCTACCCACGAGGGAATTTATAGTTATCTGCATCTATCCGGCGGCGTCATGACGACACCGCAGCTGGATAGCCGCAGCACCTCCCCGCGGGAGGGGATTGGGGGCCTGAATGGCGGTTTTTTAAAAGACGGTGACATCGTCCCGCTTGGCGCACCCGATACAGCATTAGGCGCTTCGGATCCTCAACTGACCATCAAAAACCCGACAACAGTGTTAGAGCTTCGATTCGTAGCCGGCTTTCAGTTCGACGATTTCGCTCATAAAGCCATCCGAAGCCTGCTTGCAGAAGAATTTATTGTCACACCCAAGGCTAATCGAATGGGCGTAACGCTTAACGGCGAACGTCTGCACTCAGGTATCGCCGCGCTGTACTCGGAAGCAACCTGTTATGGCGCGATTCAGGTGCCCCCCGACGGCAACCCCATCATCCTGCTAAACGACCGGCAAACGGTCGGAGGCTATCCTAAGCCGGGAGCCGTGATCAGCAGTGATTGCCTACGGCTCGCTCAATCGCGACCCGGGCAGCGGGTACGCTTTGCCGTGTGCAGCCCTGAAGAGGCAGACCGCATAGGCTGGCTGGAGCAGCACTATCTGGAGACACGTTTGCGTGACAGGCACTGACGCCACAACCCTCTCTGACCGCATTGAGGCGATGCTGGTCGCCCGCAATCATCGGGGTATGGCAGATGTGCGCGAGCAATTGGCGCCAGGCTATTTGCTGCGCGCCGCGCAACGGATTAGAGCGAGCTCCGGCCGGGTCTACATCCTGACAGGTTTTCCGGTGGGAGATTCTTTTGAAACCGATGGGCCGGCCGGAGCCATGGCGCTTTACCGCCTATGCCAGCACCTCGGCAGTGACCCGGTCATCCTCTCCGATGCGCAGGTCGTGGAAGCACTCCGCAACGATTTCAACTGCCTGTCATTGCCAAATTCTAGAGACGACGATGCCAGTGCTGGAGCCGCGGCAGACATGCTTTACGGAGCACACCCGCCGGAGCTTTTCATCAGCATAGAACGACCAGGCAGCGCCGCGGACGGGCGCTGTTACAACATGGCCGGCCACGACATTACCGCGCGATGCGGCGGCGCTGAGCCCTACCTTGTAAAGGCCAACTGCCCTACCATTGCCATTGGGGACGGCGGCAACGAATTGGGGATGGGAAACGTGCTAGACAGCCTGTCGAAGCTGAATATTCAGGCTGCCGTGAGCACCTGCGACGAATTGGTGGTAGCGGACGTCTCCAACTGGGCGGCCTATACGCTTTGCGCCGTCACTCGCTGGCTCACAGACCCGAAAGCCAGTACTGAACATCACATTCAGGAAGATCTGGAATATCTGGTGGCTCGCGGCGCGATTGATGGCGTGACAGGTGACGCGACAGCCACCGAGGACGGCTTTCCCGCCGAAGAGGGTGAGCGTCTTATGCAAGCGGTTCACAACGCGTTGACCTCAGGAGTTCGGGCATGACCATCGCTTACCTCAACGGTGACTATGCACCGCTCGCCGACGTTCGCATCTCGCCGATGGATCGCGGGTTTTTGTTCGGCGATGGCGTCTACGAGGTCATTCCCTGCTACGACGGCAGTATGGTGGCCTTGCAATATCATCTCGAGCGCCTCCACCAGTCGCTGGAGGGTATCGCCTTGTCGCAGCCGGAGTCTGACGCACAATTGACCAGCATCCTCAGCGAAGTCGTTGCACGGAATGGAGCTGGTAATCTGGGGATATATCTGCAAATAACTCGCGGGGTGGTAGCGAAGCGTGAGCACGCCTTTCCCGAGCATCCGCTCCCGACGATCTTTGCTTATGCCTTTGACATCAGCCCTCCCTCCGACGGATCACCCGAGACAGCCTCGTGCTTTCGCGCCGTGACCCGACGAGACCAACGTTGGGGACGCTGCCATATCAAATCGACCGCCCTGCTTGGCAACGTTCTGCATATGATGGAGGCTGTTGAAGAGGACGCTGAAGAAGTGCTGCTATTCAACGATCAGGATGAGCTTACCGAAGCCGCGGCCTGCAATGTCTTCGTTGTGTGCGGCGACACGATCGTGACCCCCGAACTTGATCATCAAAAACTACCGGGAGTCACTCGACGCCAGTGCCTTGAGCTGCTCGAGACACATACAGACTGGACAGTCGAGATCCGCCCAGTGAGCCGCGACGAGGTCCTCAGTGCGTCGGAAATTTGGCTGAGCTCCTCTACCAAGGAGCTGGCTCCTGTCGTCTCTGTGGATGGCAAACCAGTCAATGAAGGGCGTCCGGGGGCCCGCTGGTCGGCTGCTCAAAAACTCTTTCAGCAACACCGTTTCAGCCGCCCCTGATGTCACGCACAACGACGGTTCACATCGATCTCGCCGCCATCAGTGAGAACATTCACACCCTTCGGGCGCCACTGGCGGCGCATCGCTTCATGGCCGTGGTGAAAGCCGACGCATACGGCCATGGCGCTGTGCGGGTCGCGCAACATATTGAGCCCATGGTAGATGCCCTCGCGGTCGCCTTTACTGAAGAGGCCGTTGCGCTCCGCGAGGCGGGGGTCAGTGCCCCGATACTTATTCTAGAGGGGCCCCATACTGCCAGCGACCTTGCTTTGGCCGGCAAACTCGACTTTTGGCCGGTCATTCACTCCGACGAGCAACTCGAGTGGTGCAAAACGCTGGGAGCAGAACTTTCTCAGGCATGGATCAAACTCGATACCGGTATGCATCGGCTAGGCTTTGCAGTCGAGCGGTACGCTGACATTCACGACGCCCTGCTCTCCTATGGCATTGGCGAGGTCACGACGATGTCCCATCTAGCCTCGGCCGAGGACCCGGAACACGCACTCACCCGAGCACAACTCCGAAGCTGGGATGAAACGATCCGCGACCGGCACAACAGCAGTCTTTACAACTCAGCGGCAGCGCAGCACGCATTGTCTGGGCACAGCGACTGGGTGCGAATGGGTTACACGCTGTATGGAGGACAAATCAAAGGACTGCAGAAAGCTGTGCCGCTTCGCCCTGCAATGAGACTCTCCAGCTCGGTTATCGCCCTACGCGACGTGCGAACCGGCGAGTCCGTCGGTTATGGGGGTCGCTGGACTGCCCAGCGCGACAGCGTGATCGCCACGTTGCCCGTGGGATACGGCGACGGCTACCCCTGGGGAGCGGCTGACGGAACACCCGTAGAGATCAACGGCGAGATCGCTCCATTGGCGGGCCGGGTCTCCATGGATATGGTGACAGTGGATGTGACGGACTGCTCGAACGTCAGGTTGGGCGGGCTGGCGGTTCTATGGGGTGATCAGCCGACGGTCGATGACGTCGCGGCGCACAGCGGTACCATCGGCTATGAACTGATGGCCCGCCTGACCCCGAGAGCAACCCGCGTCTATCACATATGAGAGATGGTAGCCTTGGCACAACCTACGCAGGCCCGCACAGCTCATCCGTGAGGGTTCAGCTCTGTCATGAGTGACACCCAAGACACCTCCGATGCATTGCTCGCCGCCATTGATCTGGGGAGCAATTCATTCCACCTGATGATCGCCAAGTCTGACTTCGGAGAGTTGAGACCGGTTCAGGCACTGGCCGAGAAAGTGCAGCTGGGTGAGACGTCCAGCACCGCGATGCTGACCCCCGGTGCGATAGACCGCGGGCTGGCTTGCCTCGAGCGATTTAAGCAGCTGATCGACAGCACCGCACCCGCCAAACTTCGTATTGTTGGCACCAACGCCCTGCGACGCGCTAAAAATCGGCAGGACTTTATCGAACCTGCTGAGCAGATCCTGGGGGCACCGATCGATGTCATCTATGGTCGAGAGGAGGCCCGTCTGATTTATCTCGGCGTCGCTCACACGCTTTCCGACGACGAGGACACACGATTGGTTGTGGATATCGGCGGCGGCAGCACAGAATTCATTCTCGGTGAGCGATTTGAGCCTCTGCGCCTGGAGAGCCTGCAAATGGGTTGCGTCTCCTACGGTGAGGCGTTCTTTCCTGACGGCAAGATCACCAAAGAGCGTTTCGACGCGGCCTATCACCGAGCACGCATCGAGGTCTCACATATTCGCCGCAACTACCACAGCGGATCCTGGCAGGAGGCAGTGGGTTCATCTGGCACACTGCGCGCCATTGAAACGCTGATCACGATGGCGGGACACCGCGAGGAGGGTATTGATCGGGCGGCGCTGGGCGAGCTGAAAAAACAGCTTCTCACTTTCGCCCACGTCGATGAGATCAATCTAGAGGGCCTCAGTGAGTCTCGTAAAAGTGTCGTCACCGCGGGTCTCGCCATTACCTTGGGCATCTTTGACGGATTGCAAATTCCACTCATGCGAACCTCAACCGGCGCGCTGAGGGAGGGCGTGATCTACGATCTGATTGGTCGATTCAGCCACGAAGATGTGCGCACGCGGACTATTTCGGCCATGCAACAACGCTACTCGGTAGATCAGACCATTGCCGATCTGGTGACGCATCGGGTCGCGCTTCTCGCTGAGGCGACGCGCGAAGCTTGGCGGTTGGAACCCAGCGATATCGAACTGCTGGAGTGGGCCGGCGCACTGCACGAGATCGGTGTGGCGGTGTCACAGAAGAATTACTCCCAACACTCCGCTTATCTGGTTTTGAACACTGACCTACCTGGGTTTGCCGAGCAGGATCAGGCCATCATGGCGGCTTTGATCGCCGGCCTGAGGGGAAAAGTCCGCTCTGAGGTGCTGAATCCCATCTCAAAGCGAAAACGTCAAACGGTGGCCAGAATGATGGTGCTACTCCGCCTCGCGGTCATACTAAAGCACGTCGAGGCTCTGGAAGCCCTGCCCGACTTAAGCGTATCCGCGGGGGAAGAGACCCTGACGTTAGCCTTTCCGGAGCAATGGGGAGCGGATCATCCGCTGACCATATGGGAGATTGAACAAAGCACCCCAGCCATGGAGCGGCTGGGGGTGTCGGTGGTGCTAAACGCCAGTTAAGGGCCTCCAGTCTTACAGGTCGTAACCACGCTCGTCGTGAAGAACGATATCGAGACCCGCCGTTTCATCTTCCTGATCCACCCGCACCGACACGATGGCATTCACGGCACGCAGCAAAACCCAGCTCACAATCGCGGTGTAAGCAAAGGTCGCGGCGATGCCGGTTAGCTGAATCCCTAGCTGACCCCCGATTGTGCTCACACCATCAGAGAAACCATTACCGCTAAAAATCCCCAGAGCGGGTGAACAGAAAATACCGGCCATGAATAGTCCAAGCATGCCGCCGACACCATGTACCGGGAAGACGTCTAGGCTATCGTCAATATTCAGGCGATTCTTGAGTGTAATCGTCGCGACGTAACAGATGACACCTGCAGAGAGACCAATCACAACAGCACCCGCCGGCCCCACCGAACCCGAGGCCGGTGTAATCGTGCCGAGCCCGGCCACCATGCCCGTCACAATTCCCAGCACAGAGGGCTTCCCGTGACGAAGCCACTCCATGGTCATCCAGGCTAGGGAGCCGCATGCCGCGGAGAGGTGGGTCACCAGCATCGCCATGGCGGCGCTGCTGTCTGCTGCCACCGCCGACCCGGCATTAAAACCAAACCAGCCCACCCACAGCATTCCCGCACCGGTCACTGTCATAGTCAGATTATGTGGGGGCATCGCCGTTGAGCCGAATCCCCTTCTTCCGCCCATTGACGTAGCCGCGATCAAGGCAGCGACACCAGCCGTAATATGGACAACAGAACCCCCGGCAAAGTCCTGAAGGCCCATGTCGCCCAGCCAGCCCCCGCCCCAGACCCAGTGACAGATCGGCGCATATACCAAGACCAGCCAAAGAGAACTGAAAATCAGCATGGCCGAAAAACGCATGCGCTCAGCAAAGCCACCAACGATGAGGGCGGGAGTAATCACTGCGAAGGTCAACTGAAACATCACAAACAGGGTTTCAGGGATAGAGCCGCTCATGCTGTCCATCGTCACCTTCGCAAGAAACAGATTGCCCAAATCGCCGATCCAAGGGCCCTGCTCGACTCCCGATGAGCCAAAAGCGAGCGTGTAACCCACGACAAACCACAGGACAGACATCAGCGCCGTCAGCGCAAAACATTGCATGAGTACCGACAGCACATTCTTCACTCTCACCAAACCCGCATAGAAAAGGGATAGCCCCGGGATCGTCATGAACAGGACTAGCGCGGTCGAAGTCAGCATCCAGGCTGTATCAGCACCCGAAAAATCATCTGCTAGCACAGGACTGCTGATCAGGAGAGGCAGGGCAAGAGCAATAAAAATTCGGCTGGTGTGTCCAGACATCGGCATTTTTCCTTGAGGGATACTTGAGGATCTAAGGCGCTGAGTGTGCCACACGCCGATGCTCAAGCCCACCGGCACGCGCTGGGCCCATTGAGAATCTCTCCACTCAGGATTATTCTCCGCCCTCTCTCACAGACGAGGCCCCGCCGCATGCACAAACTTCTTTGCCTGATCATGGCGCTGACCTCCGCTCTGAGCGTTTGTGCTGAAACCGCCGCGAACAGCCGCAATCTGATTCTCATCATTGGAGACGGCTTGGACGATCAACATGTCACCATGGGCCGCAATTACTTGGTCGGTATGAGCGGCAAACTCACCCTGGATGCGATGCCGTATCGGGCATCGGTACAAGTGGAAACTATATCCGAGCAGGGACAACCACTATACGTAGCCGATTCCGCCAATACTGCGACCTCTTTGGCGACCGGCGGTATCACCCAGATCGGCCGCATTGCGACCGACATTGAAGACAACGACCTGACCACCATTGCAGAACGGCTGCTGGACAACGGCTTCCGGGTCGGGCTGGTCACCACGTCATCACTAACCGACGCGACGCCCGCGTCTTTCCTCGCGCATGTCTCGTCGAGAAGCTGTGAAGGCCCCGAGGAAGTACTGGGCAGCACCTATTACGG
>QOPK01000011.1 GCA_003331685.1 Halieaceae bacterium
TTGTTGCTCACAATCAACCAGATGTAGTTGTCGCTGAAGGCCCGAATCGGCGATATAGTTAACGTATTCATTGAATAACCAGCTCCTGTGGTGCCCAGAGGCTACCCTGTGGCAATGAGTGTGACCAGCCCCATGACAGAAGAAGCGAACCGTCACAACGACCTGTCCCGCTGGTACCGGGATAAAAAGCTAGGCCAGAGGCTCACTGATCAGTTGACCGAGGCGCTGAACGAGTCACTCGAACAGGTATTTGGCTACCATATGCTGGTGAGTGGGGCCGACATGGGTCTCGAGTGGAGCCGAATCGGCAAGACACAGCGTTTATTCAGGTTGGTAGCGCGGGCCAACCTCGATCAGCCCCTTCAAGCCGTGCTAGGTGCGAGTCACGAACTGCCGTTTGCGACGGACTCATTAGACGCGCTGGTGCTGTGCCATACACTGAATACGTCCTCGGTCCCACACCAAACCCTTCGGGAGTGTCAGCGTGTACTCGTGCCGAACGGCCACTTATTCGTGATCTCGTTTAATCCCCTCAGTATCCATGGGGCAGCCAGCGGGTTGCGCAGGTGGCTTAGCCGTGGACGCAGGCACACTAAGAGCGTTAGTGGCCGGCGCCTGGGCGATTGGCTATCGCTGCTCGGGTTCTCCCACGCCGAGCCGCTTTATTTTGCGAGTTTCGCGCCTTTGGGAAGGGGGCGCGTGGGCCACCTCATGGATCGATTCGACCGCTGGCTAGTGAGAATTAATGCGCCAACAGGCACCGCCTACCTCCTGCATGCCCGCAAGCGGGTGGCAGCGCATCTTGACTCGAGCATCAAGGTGGAGAGACCCCGGCTCATTTCGCTCCCACTTGGTAAATCACAGGAGGGGGTGCCGGTGCCCAGGCATGTCAGCCGATCCCAGCAGGACGGTGCTGAAACCACCTGATGAAGCAAGTCAGTGCCTTTACAGACGGAGCGTGTAGCGGCAACCCGGGGCCCGGCGGTTGGGGCGCGGTCCTGCAGTTTGGCGATCACGAGCGAGAGCTCCATGGTGGCGCTGAGGACACCACCAACAATCGCATGGAGCTGACCGCGGCTATAGAGGCACTGAGGGCGCTGAGTGAGCCCTGCCGGGTCAGCCTGACAACTGATTCCACCTATGTCAAAGATGGGATCACTCAGTGGCTGACCAATTGGAAGCGTAATGGCTGGAGAACCGCCGCCAAAAAGCCTGTCAAAAATCAGGACCTGTGGCAGGCGCTGGACCATGAAGCGGCGCGGCACGAGGTGAACTGGCGTTGGGTCAAGGGGCACAGCGGGCATCCCGAAAACGAACGAGCGGACAGGCTCGCTAACCTTGGTATGAGTGAGGTGAGAGATGCCGATGGATAGACGTCAGATCGTGCTCGACACAGAAACCACGGGGCTAGAGGTTAACCAGGGGCATCGCATTATCGAGATTGGATGCGTTGAGCTGGTTAACCGGCGCATAACCGGCCGGCACTATCACCAATACATCCAGCCTGAGCGGGACATCGACGCCGGCGCCCTGGAAGTGCACGGCATCACTCAGGAGTTTTTGACAGGGAAACCGACTTTTAGCGAGATTGCGGCAGAGTTCGTAGAGTTTGTGCGAGGCGCGGAGCTGGTGATCCATAACGCGCCCTTTGATGTGGGCTTTATTGATGCCGAGCTGGACCGGCTGGAACCTGCTATCGGCGCGCTAGCCAGTGTTTGCGGTATCGTGGATACGTTGCAGATGGCGCGGCACAAGCACCCGGGTCAGCGCAATAATCTTGACGCTCTATGCCAACGATACGAGATCGATAACACCAGTCGAACGCTCCACGGTGCCTTACTAGATGCCGAGATACTGGCTGAAGTGTATCTCGCTATGACGGGCGGGCAGGCTTCGCTCGGTCTGGGAGCAGAGAGCAGTGACTCGTCTTCAAATGGGGCAGGGCCAGAAAACGGCGTCAGGCGCCTGGCCGCCGAAAGGAAGCCACTGCCTGTGCTTAGGGCAAGCCCCGAGGAGATCGAGCGACACGAGGCCAAGCTCCGGGAGCTCGACCTTAGTGCGGGCGAAGCGGTGTGGCGGAGATCACCGCACCACTAATTCAGAGGTTGATGTAGACCGCCGCCAAACCAACAGACGTCAATACGATCGTATAGGGCAGTGCCATCAATACCATCCTGCCGTAAGACAATCGAATTAATGGCGCCAACGCAGAAGTCAGCAGGAACAGGAACGCTGCTTGGCCATTTGGCGTCGCAACAGAAGGTAGATTGGTGCCCGTATTGATGGCAATCGCCAGGCGATCAAACTCGGCGCGATCGATCTCTCCCGCCTTGAGTGCCGCGTCTATCTCAGAGATATACACCGTCGCAACGAACACGTTATCCGAGATCGCCGACAGGACGCCGTTGGCCAAGAAGAACATGGCGGGGCGCACCTCACTGGACATTGCCAATACCGACTCAATGACCGGTGTGAACAGGTGCTGTTCATGAATCACTGCGACGATCGCGAAGAACACGACCAACAGCGCAGTGAAGGGCAGGGCCTCCTGAAAAGCGTGACCAATCTCGTGCTCATCGGTAATCCCGTTAAATGCGGTCAGCAGCACGATCACGAGCAGACCAATCAAGCCCACGGCTGCCAAATGAAAGGCGAGCGCAAACACGAGAATGATGGCTGTGATGGCCTGAATCTGTAGTTTGGCTCTCGAGCGAGCCGTTGCGGCGGCTTGTTGGACCTCATCAAAACGGGTGAGCACCTGACGAACGTTTTCGGGCATCAGCGCGCCGTAGCCGAACCAGCCCGTGACTTCTAGCAGGACGCACGTAATCAGACCACAGACCAGAACTGGCATGGTAATCGGTGCCATATAGAGAAAGAACGTTTGGAAATCCCAGCCCGCTACCGTCGCAATCAGCAGGTTTTGGGGTTCTCCCACCAAAGTACAGACACCACCCAATGCGGTGCCTACAGCGCCATGCATGAGCAAGCTCCGGAGGAACGCCCGGAATGCTTCAAGGTCTGCCTGCGAGTCAGCCTGCACTGAGTTATCTCGAGTATGGTCATGGCTCTTATCCGAGACGTCCGTGTCCGAAGCAACACGGTGAAACACAGAGTAGAAACCCACCCCGACACTGATTAATACCGCCGTCACGGTCAATGCATCGAGAAATGCCGACAAGACCGCCGAGACAATCGAGAACAAAAATGCCAACAGCTTTTTGGATCGCACATTAAGCAAGATCTTGGTGAATACAAAGAGGAGCAGGTCCTTCATGAAGTAGATGCCTGCCACCATGAACATCAGCAGCAGAATCACCTCAAAGTTGGCCTCGGCCTCATGGAACACACTATGAGGATCGGCGAGACCCAATAATATGCCCTCAATCGCTAGTAACCCGCCTGGCTGCAGCGGATAACAACGCAAGGCTAATGCCAAAGTGAAAATAAACTCTGCAATGAGTGCCCAGCCTGTGACGACAGGCCCCGCCACCATCAGCAGTAGCGGATTGATGACAATAAAGCCGATGATGGTTTGCTTGTACCAGTTCGGGGATTCACCTAGGAAGTTGCTCCAAAAGGCGTTAAGGGTGGATTCACTCATAGTCGATAGTCCATGTCGTTGTTATCACTCATCGCCACAACCACAGGCTTAGAACTGCAAGGTGGCTGATTGTTAATAATGGCCCTGGGCCCCTCATGAAGACCGGACGACGGCACTGTACACCGATTTTAAGGCCGCAGAGTATACGGGTGACGTCGGGACTTGGTTCTTGAGGGCCCTGTTCGCAATGAATGCTCGAAATTCATACGCTCCGCAAGTTCTTGTGCTCGGACTGGGGGCTTCCTAGACTGTGTGCCTTTGCGCCAAGGAAGCCTCTACTGTGCTCGACATTTCTGAATTACCTACCGAACCTCAGTCCGAGGATTGGGGATTTGTTTTCGCAGGTCGAAACACTGTGACCTCACTCCGCGGGCAGCCCGGCTTACCATGGCGACTTAGTGAGGTGACGGAGCAGTGGGGTGTCAGCTTCGCTGATGCGGTGCCTGTCGGTCGTTGGCAGGACCGCGGCGCGTGGGCATTCTCGGTGCCCGAAGACAGCATTAACCAGACCGAACATTTGTCCGGCAATCTATATGGCCTATTAGCCAGGGTGGAGGACTCGCTATTCAATGCGCATGGTCGCGCGTATCAACTGCTCTATTGGCGAGATACCCATCGGCACTGCGGCCGCTGTGGCAGCCTAACCCGAGCGATCGAGGACGGCCGTGCTGTGCTCTGTGATAGTTGCTCCCTCCGGGTGTATCCGCGCGTTTCACCCTGCGTCATTGTGCTGGTTCGTAAGGGTAATAAGTTGCTTCTGGCGGCTGCCGCAGGATTTCAGAAGCGCTTCTATAGCACCTTGGCGGGCTTTATGGAGCCCGGTGAGACCTGCGAGGATGCAGTGATTCGTGAAGTTCGAGAGGAGGTGGGTATCGAAGTGGGCAACGTGCGCTACTTCTCGTCGCAGCCATGGCCCTTTCCCAGCCAGGTCATGCTGGGTTTCTTCGCGGAATGGCAGTCTGGTGAGCTCGCATTGAATCCCGATGAAATCGAGGACGCAGATTGGTTTGATGTCAGTGCTATGCCACCCACGCCTCCCAATGCCTCGATCTCGGGGCAGCTCATCTCCCACTTCATTGAGAGCCTGTAAACGCCATGGAATTTATTCTCGATATTGCCGAGTTTTTGCTTCAAGCCATTATTTTATTGGGGGTGTTTTTAATCGCTTTTGCCGGCGTGATGGCACTCAGTCAGCGCAACCGCGGTAGGGGGGGAGAGGGTACGGTGGAGGCGCGATCGCTCAATGAGCGCTTCGAAATGCATGAGGAAGCAGTCCGCGCAGTGACAGAAGATCCGCTGGAAAGTAAAGCTCGCGGCAAAGATCAGAAGAAAGAAAGGAAGGCGAAGCGCAAAGCCATCAAGCAAGCCTTGAAAGCGGAGGGTGATGGCGAGGCTCGACGTCCTCGTGTGTTCGTCCTTGATTTTGACGGTGACATGCAGGCCAGTCAGGTCGATCAGTTACGCGAGGAGGTCTCGGCTATTTTGCCGGTAGTAGGGGAGTCCGATAAGGTTCTGCTGCGCCTCGAAAGTGGAGGCGGGGTAGTCCATGGTTATGGGCTTGCCGCCAGTCAGCTGATGCGTCTCAAGGACGCGGGAATTACTCTGACGGTTTCGGTAGATAAAGTCGCCGCCAGCGGCGGTTACATGATGGCCTGCGTTGGTGACGAAATCATAGCAGCGCCGTTTGCTATCCTCGGCTCGATTGGCGTGGTCGCGCAGCTACCTAACTTTCATCGATTGCTCAAAAAAAATGACATCGATTTTGAGATGCATACTGCGGGAGAGTACAAGCGAACCCTCACGATATTTGGTGAAAATACAGACAAGGCGAGAGAGAAGTTTCAGGCTGATATTGATGACATCCACATGCTGTTCAAAGAATTTGTTTCAAGCAACCGACCGGTTGTCGCCATTGACGAAGTCGGCACTGGAGAGTTTTGGTTTGGGCAGCGGGCGCTGGAGAAAAACTTGGCGGATCGCCTATGTACCTCAGATGGCTTTTTGGTCGAGCATCTTCAGGGGTACGACCTGATTGAAGTCAGCTATCGCACCAAGCGCGGCTGGCAGGAAAAACTGGGGCTGGCGGCGGAGTTGGCTGTAGAGCGAGGTTTTCGCCGACTGCTTAAGTCAGAGCGGGATCAGCAGTTCCTTTAGCACGTAGCGCCATGACCGCGCTGTGGTGGGACAGGAAAATCTCGCCACTCAGGTGAGTGAGCAAGTCGCTGCGCTTCAGCGCGTCCATGACCGGGCCTTTCACCTCGCTGAGGTGCAGCGCAACGTTGTTCTCTTTCAGCCGAGCATTGATTTCCTCCAGCGCCTCCAGCGCACTGAGGTCAATCGCGTTGACGGCCGGACACATCAAGATGACGTGCAAGAGATCCTCTCGCAGTGCTACTTGAGCAAACACCATGTCCTCGAGATACGCCGCATTAGCGAAGTACAACGATTCATCAACCCGCATCGACAAAATATGCGGGTCCGTCACGACGTCGTGACGGTCTACGTTCCGATAGTGCTCAGAATCTGGAACCTGACCGACTACCGCAAAGTGGGGTCTGCTGGTGTGATAAAGATGCAAGCCCACCGAGGCTCCGACTCCGGCCAACACGCCCATTTCGACACCCGCCAATAGCGTCATGGTGATCGTGATCACCACCGCCCAGAAATCGGCGGCGCGGTAGCGACGCGCGAGGGTGATGGTGTCAAAGTCAATAAGGCTGATGACTGCGACCACAATCGTCGCCGCCAAAACAGCCTTGGGCAGAAAATAGAGCATCGGGGTAAGAAATACTGCGGCTAGGGCAATACCCAGTGCCGCCAGTATCGACGCCATCTGGGTCTCAGCGCCCGCGTCAAAATTGACCACGGATCGCGAGAACCCTCCCGTGACGGGTAACCCTCCCGATATGGCAGCCGCTGTGTTGGCTGCACCAAGCCCAATCAGCTCCTGATCAGGGTCGACGCGCTGACGTCGCTTTGCCCCCAGGGTCTTACCGACAGAGATTGATTCAATGAACCCAATGAGCGCAATGAGAAAAGCGGGTAGCGCCAACTCCTGAATCAAAAGCCAGTTGATATTGGGGGCGCTAAAAGCAGGGAGACCGCTCGGGATCTTTCCGACCAAAGGCACCCCCGCAGACTCAAAACCCATCGCTGCAGAGAGTGGTATCAACACCGCCATGACCAAAACCGGCGCTGAGCGAACAATCAACTCAGCGGGGCGCCCGCGCAGGCCTATGGTTCCCAGCCAGCTACTTAGCAGATACCGCGCAATGAGCAGGAAACCGACTGAGCCTGCGCCAACGGCGATAGTAAGGCTATGCGCCTCACTTAGTTGCACGTAGAGGTCATGGCCCAGCGAGGGCAGGGTGGCGCCCTTGAGCGCTATGCCTAGCAAAGGACCCACTTGCCCCAGTGCAATAATAATGGCCGAGGCCGTTATGAATCCGGAAACCACTGGGTGAGAGAGAAAATGGGATATGAAGCCGAACTTCAGGAGCCCCATAGCGATCAGCATCAAGCCACCTAGCAGGGCAAGCAATGTCGCCGCGCTCGCATAGTCCACTGCGCCCTGTGATGCGACTGCGCCCACAGCAGACGCGGTCATCAGCGACGCAACGGCAACCGGGCCCACTGAAAGGGTTCGGCTACTGCCAAGCAATGCGTAGGCAATCAACGGCAGTATTGACGCATACAACCCCATTTCGGCAGGTAGGCCTGCCAATAACGCATAGGCCAGCGACTGGGGGATCAACATGATAGTCACGATGATCGCGGCCAGACCGTCGTTGATCAGATTTGCCCGGCTGTAGTCTCGAAGCCACCCCAGCGCTGGCAAAGCCTTGTCAAGCTTCATAAGCAACCAAGCGAGTGGCTAATTTCTCGAGATCAGGGGAGTAGACGCGTGTCGGTGGTACCAGGTTGCAGTCGTGCACGGTCATTCTTCGCTGGCGAAACGATCCAGCGCGGCACCGCCAAAGGCATTGATCGGAACTTTCAGAAACAACCTGCCTGAGGCATCGATCGGTGGCAGATTACCGGCACGCATATTGACCTGCAAAGAGGGCAAGATAAGAGTCGGCATGTCGAGATCCGCATCCCGGGCCTCTCGCATCGCTACGAAGGCATCAGCCGAAATACCGACCCCTACGTGGATGTTATGGGTTCGCTGCTCGGCAACCGTTGACTCGAACGCGAGACCTCGGCCGCCCGGCTGATAGTCGTGGCAGACAAAGACCCGGGTGTCGTCAGGCAATTCCAGTAGACGCTGGCAAGACTCATATAGCGATCTCGCGTCACCGCCTGGGAAGTCACATCGTGCGGTGCCAGCGTCAGGCATAAACAACGTGTCACCGACAAACAGGGCGTCACCAATCAGATAGGCCATACAGGCCGGCGTATGCCCGGGCACATGGAACGCACGCACTTCCAGTCCACCAAGCGTTAACGTATCGTCATCGGACAACATGAGATCAAACTGGCTACCGTCTCTGGGAAAACCATCACCCTCCGCAAATATGGTGGCGAAGGTCTCTTGCACATTGGTGATCTGCGAGCCAATCACGATTTCCCCACCAAGCTGCTCACGAATGAAGGGCGCGCTAGAGAGGTGGTCGGCATGAATGTGGGTTTCGAGGATGTACCGCAGACTGAGATTGTGGGTTCGGATATATTGAACCACCGTGTGTGCGGACCGCGTGCTAAGCGTCCCGGCCGCGTAATCAAGGTCGAGCACGGGGTCTATTACGGCTGCTAGACCGGTCTCAGCGTCACTCACCACATAAGTTAAGGTAGACGTAGCCTCATCGAAGAAGTGCTGTACGTGCGTCATCGGGTTAGGTTGCCCTCCGCCACCTGGGACGCGTTACTGGCTTGATGCGTCTGGGCGAGTTATTGCCAAATAGAATAACATTATAACTCATCTTCAAAGCTCAATGCTGGGCGTCGTAAACCTCCACATAGCCTATGCGCTATGAGTTGTTCTCAGGTCCCAATCATCTAGGCTTCAAACCGTGATCGGGACATCGATTGTATTTTAACTTCCTTAAATGTATATTTACGTCAGTTAAAGCAACCTTTGTGGGGCGCGGGCTGCCATGGAAACCAAGAAAAAGACGGCAAATCAGGAAATCAGCAGTTGGTTGGCGACGGTGGGCTCAGATGCCCCTTTGCAGCACAGTAATGCTGCGTCTCTATACCTGGCGTCTCTTCAGGGCTCTGAGGCCAGCCGAACGACTGCTCGCTCTGTGATGAAGCAGATCGCCGTCTTGTGTGATCAAACCCCCGATACCTTTCCCTGGCATCGCCTGGACCGGGCTACGGTGCTGGCACTCATGGAAAAACTGAAACAAAAAGGCCTGTCAGACAACACGCGCAACCTGTATCTCTCGATCATCAAAGGTATTTCACGTGAAGCCATGCTGCACCAGCAGATGAGTGATCACCAATTCAGCCTAATTGAACAAATCCGGGCCATAAAACTGCAAAGGCTAGCTGTAGGGCGTGCACTACACGTCGATGAGATCGCCAAGCTCATTGATCACTGTTTACACGATGAGGGCGCCGCAGGCGTCAGAGATGCCGCTTTGTTGGGGATTTTGTTCGGCTGCGGGCCCCGACGAGCAGAGGTTGTCACTATCGATATCAACAAAATCAATTTCAGCGATCGATCCATCAGGGTCATTGGCAAGGGCAACAAGGAGCGGGAGCTTGAAATGCCGCCGCGAACCATCGATCTGGTGAAAACTTGGCTTGAGGAGTCAGGATTGCAGTTTGGGCCGCTCTTTCGTCCGGTTAACCGCTGGAATCAGATTGCAGAAGACCGGCGGCTGACCGCGCGAGGCGTTTACGACATTGTCACGAGGCGTGTGAAACAAGCAGGACTCGATAAGGCGTCTCCCCATGACCTCCGGCGGAGCTTCCTGACCTATCTTCTTGATAATGGTGAAGATTTAGCGACCGCCGCGGACATGGCTGGTCACGCTAGTGCCGATACCACGCGCCGATATTTGCGCCATCAGAAGCGTCGCAACCGCGCAGCAGCCGACAACATCGACTTTTAAGGTAGGCGACCCATGCGAACCGCCAACAAGCAGTCATTGACGACTTTTCCGTCGCGAAGAACCCCGCCGTAGCCAGCAGGTCAAAGTGTCTTAGGCGAACCTAGCGCGTGCTTCGCCAAGTGACTCAAAATGAAAGCAAAGCACATTTAACGTCTACTGTAAGGCTCTGTTTTTATTATCTAATCTCCACAATCTCGAAGCCCTGCTCGGCGGTGCGCCACTTCAACTTGAGGTCGTAAACTGATCCCTCAACCAAAGCGTCAACGATAGAAACCTCATCAGAGATGACTGCGCAGCTAGCTTGACTCAGGTCTATTGCATCACTGGAGGCGATAAAACTTGAGTCGAATCTCACTACTTCAAAGTCAGCAGCACTCTCTTTGGTGTCGCCTAGAGCGTTATATGCCAGAGCGGAGATCCTGTGGGGGCCGGCGCTGAGATCGCTATAGTTGAAGGCGAGCGAAAATCCAGACTGCCTAGACCCCGAGATGTCGGGAAACGCTCCGCCTACATCACCTCGAGTTCCACCGTAAGGCGCGTCAGAGTCGTAAACACCATCGATGTAGATCTCCACCTTTGCAATACCATCGCTGGAAACTGCCCATCCTCTAAGATTGCCCACGCCAGTGTGCGGTTCTGAGGAGACAGGTTCCTCGAGTGCGACTCGGAACACACTGGCTGCGACAGGCACAACGGAAGCGCTTAGGTTAGAGCTAGGCCCCTCACCGACACTGTTCGTTGCGGTCACCGAAAATCGATAACTCTGGCCATTGCTTAACCCAGTCACAGTGCATGGCGAAGCACCACAGCTCGCAGATCGATTGCCCGGCGAGCTCGTTGCCGTGTAGTTTGAAATCGTTGCGCCGCCGTCGTCAGCTGGCGCTGTGAAGTTCACCACAGCGCTACCGTCTCCAATACTTACCGAACCAATGGCAGGTGCGCCCGGAACTGATGCCGCCGATTCCTCGTCATCGGACAATAAGTCAATGTACGCGGAGAACTTTTGATAGTCGGCCGATCCCTGCGAGATCTGCTGACCGCCGCCGTGCCCTGAGCCTCCCGTAATCTTTGAGAGGACTCTGTTGGCGCGAGCACCTTGCGTGGGGCTATTGACGTAGCTATCGAATACGCCGTGGTTACTAGAGACTGAACTGGTGAACCTGAGTGCACTGCTACCTACGCCACCGGATCGATGGCAGTTGATGCATTTCCCCTGCACAATCGGGTCGACATCGCTGGCATAGAGCGCTTCGGCTGTCTGGCCTGTCGCGGTATTGGCCGACAACAGCCACATCAACCCGGCAATATGCATCATCCCAACAAAAATCGGGTTCTCCCTGCCCGTCCTAGTCATACCACTCTGCTCCATGGGTCAGCTGGAATCGCACACCGTAGTGAACGTCTATACGCAGTAACAACCAAAAAGTGCACAGTTTTGTTTGCTTTTTCGCCATTTATTCGTGAAAAGGATTCAGCGCGTTGCGATTAGCGCTTTACTGCACCACCATGTGGTTGGTTGCCATGGATACGGCGAGGACCCTCCCGTGTCTGACAGCTGACGCGTCATGTCAGAGCAAAGGAGTGAGCGACAGGCATGAGATACAGATACAGAAGTCATCGGACCGGAAGCATGTGTCTGCTAGCAATGCTGCAGCTTGCGGCTTGTAGCAGCGTCGAGACGGTCGCTCCCTACGATCGCGGATTTCTCGCCGAAGACGGCATGAAATGGGACGAGGGCCCGCGCAACGCCAAGCTGAAGGGCCATGTCTACACCAGCAAGGAAGCCTCATCGGGAGGATCCGGAGCGGCCGGGGGCGGCTGTGGCTGCAACTAAACCGGCTACGCTGTCTCAGCTCCCGGGCCGCAGCCCGCTTATGAAGCGTCTGAGCGTCCCGCTTTTGGCTCTGCCCACGTACCAGACAGGAACGGCTCTCGCGGACGCGCCACCTGCCTTTACAGAGGTGGGCCTCCGCTACACCCATTATTCGGAAGACAGCATCGATCAGGACGTTGTCATCTTTGGTGCGACGGATCGTTACGATATTGATGTTACGCAGCTTTGGATCGAGGCGCCCTTAGGTGCGAGCTGGTCGGTCGCACTCGATGTGCAAAATGATTATCAGACCGGGGCCTCTCCCTGGTTTGTGGGTGCCCAACAGGATGGCGAGCCTGGCGTCATCATGAGCGGCGCCAGTATTCAGGACAATCGCGTGGAAGTTGGCGTGACGACCCGCTACTTCTGGGCCGATGGCAATGCAGGCTTTGCCGTTAGCCGTTCCGACGAAGATGACTATGAGGCCATGGCCCTCTCGTTAGATGCATCGTGGAATACCGCCGATGACGCGCGCACCTGGAGCACGTCTTTTAGCAGCTCACGCGACACGCTGAACCCCACGCAGGGGGTGATCCCCGTCTTTATCACCGAAGAAGATCTCGATACGCAGTCTGGTTACTTCGGGGTGTCACAGATCCTGTCGCGGACTGCGATTGCACGCATCGGCTTGAGCTATACCCTGAGCGAAGGCTACCTGTCGGATCCCTATAAGTTTCGAGATCAGCGGCCTGACAGCCATGAGCGCCTCTCACTATCAGCCGGTTACCGTCGCTTCTTGATCGATGCAGACGCGTCGCTTCAGATCGATTACCGCTACTACGCTGACAGCTGGGGCACAGACTCTCATACAGTGGAGCTCGCTTGGGCACAGAATCTGCCCGGGAGCCTGCTAACGCCTTACTTGCGCTACTACACCCAGCGCGAAGCCGATTTCTTTAGCGTCATCGCCGATGCCGAGGCCCGGCATTACGCGGATGATTACCGCCTCTCGTCATACGGCGCCATGACACTGGGCGCGCGGTGGGCGCTAGCCTTGGGTGAGAGCTGGACGCTGGAGCTGGAAGCAGAACGCTATGTGACCGACGCCGACTGGGGCGTATATGAGGGGGAAGCCGCACCTGCATTGGTGGACTTCTGGCGCGGCACGGTCGGGATCATTTGGCGTTTTGACTGACCGTCCCCAACGGTTGGAGGAAAACTTCAGGAGCATGGGCGGACCCGCTCGCCTTGTCATCATTGGAACACCCGAGCAAAAGCTGGATCTAGGCAGCGTCGCGCACCAGGTACGCACCCTGCTAGAGGCCCTGGAGGCACGTTATAGCCGTTACCGAGCTGAGAGCATTGTGAGCGTCATCAACCAACGCGCAGGGAGCAGCGTGTTCACCGAGGTAGACCCCGAAACTCGGGCATTGCTGGCGCTGGCTGGCCAGCTATGGGATGCATCGGGAGGCCTCTTCGATATCACCTCAGGGCCACTCAGACGGGCGTGGGACTTTCGAGCGGACGGTAATGCGGACACCGCTCAGATAGATTCAGCCCTCGCACTGGTAGGCTGGGAACAAATCGAATGGCGGGCATCGAGTCTTCATTTACCTAACCCGGGCATGGAGATCGACCTGGGTGGACTTGCCAAAGAATACGCGGCAGACAGTGCCATCAGCTTGATGCGAAACCTGAAAGTGACCTCCGCCATGATTGAACTCGCCGGCGACGTCGCTACCATTGGTAATGGCGACAACGCCCTACCTTGGCGCGTTGGTATTCAAGACCCTGACATCGCCGGCAGCCTCTGCACCGTGCAACTGTCAAATGCAGCCATTGCAACGAGTGGTAACTATGCCCGGCGCGTTGACTTTGAAGGAAAACAATATGGCCATCTGCTCAATCCCAAAACCGGTTGGCCCGTGGAGGGTCCCACCAGCGTGAGCGTCCTCGATAGCCACTGCCTGACTGCAGGGGCTGTGGCGACGGTTGCCTGTCTGCACGCGGAAAAGGATGCGAGGGCGTGGCTCGAACACGCGGCCCTCCCCTGGCTGATGGTGTCGAGCACGGGCAAGCGAAGCGGTTCCATCGCAGACCAAATCGCCGCCCCAGCGTAAACTGTCACAGTTGGTGCCAGCCTCCCTCGCTTTTGTTGTTAGTATCGCGACGCGGTCATTGGCCACCCCAGGAAAAGAACACCCTTGAAAATGGTAAGGACCAATATGATGGCGATACGGCCTCTTTTCATTGTTCGCCTACCTTGGCTCAACGCGCTGATCCCAATGTGCTTGCTCCTTGGCTCCATACTCCCCACACCTGTGCTCGCGCAGGAAGTGACGGACATCAACCCCACTGAGGAGCAGACCGAAGCAAATGAAGAGGCGCCGACACCCCCCAAACTCAAGCCCTGGCTGATCACCCCTACCCTATCTGCCGACCCCAAACTGGGCGCCAATGTCGGTGGCCTGATCGCTTACCTCAAGAAATTGGACGCCGAATCCACGCCCTCGATGTTGGGGCTTTCTGTCTCTTACTCGGATACCGATTCAATGACCGGCGCGCTGTTTTCCCAGCTCTACTGGAAAGCCGATTCTCGAAGACTCAGCCTGTTGGCAGCCGGGGCAGAGATTAACAATGAATACGATGACTTCCTCGGCACCGGCCAGGCGGTGGAAACCCAGGATAATGTCCACAGCTTTGGTTTCAGGTACTTGCATCAGTTACGTCCCGGAGGGTGGTTCGTTGGCATTCAGGGTGTCAGCACCAACTATTCTGTTGGCGCCGACGGCATACTTGAAGGCGCACTGAACCAGATTGGATTATCGGGTTTCGACGCGGCGGGTCTGGGGCTGGTTTTTCAACATGACACGATGAACAATCAGCGCGACCCCTCCTCCGGGCACCTGCACACGCTACACAACTTTGCTTACCGCGAGAGCCTGGGCGGAGAGGCTTCCTTTGACGTGGGCTATGCGGACCTCCGCTGGTACCGGAGCATCGAGCGGGTCTCTGTCGGCAAAAACGGCCGATCCCCAGTGATCGCCATACAGCTCAAGGGCCGCTTTACCGCCGACGCGCCACGCTCCGGCTACTCCTCTGTGAATTTGCCCGGCTATACCATGGGGAACTATCTCTCTCGTCATTACTCTCATGTTTTGGTGGATGCCCGCATACCGCTGAAAGGCAAGTTGGGCCTGGTCGCCTTTGGGGGTGTTGGCTGTCAGTTTGGTGAAGACATTGCTGGCAAAGAGCTCTCCTGCGGCGACGCCACGTTTCCTTCAGTCGGTATTGGCATGTCCTACATGCTCAAAGCCGAGGCGTCGGTACTGATCCGACTGGAGATCGCCAAGGGTAAAAGTGATAACGAGGCGATGTATCTACGGTTTGGTCATCTCTTCTGAGTGCATTACCGTGGGAAACGTATCAATGTCCACGGAGGGACAAAGGAGCATGAAAATTTGTTTTTACTGAGCATGCAACGGCTTTGCCAAGCAATGGCCCTTGCGCTGGCGGTCATTCCTGCATCAGCGAGCGCGCTATCTCCGACGAGCACCCAAGGGGACACCCTGAAGGAGCTTATCGACGTGATTGAAGAGCGTCACTACGCTAGTCGACGCTACGACGACGCGCTATCGGCACAGCATTTCGTCGCCTACCTCGACGCGCTGGACCCACAGCGCATGTTTTTTGACGCGGCGGATATCA
Organism: Halieaceae bacterium; assembly: GCA_003331685.1. Next base: position 15,188 of record QOPK01000011.1, read on the forward strand.
CCGAGTTCTCCTCGTGGAAACTCGAGTTGGACAACGTTGGTCGGCGGGGGAACTTGGACCCCGCGTTTAACATTTTCAACCGCTACCACGAAAAGCTGAAGCGCAGGCTTGAAAGCACCCTCGCCACGTTGCCGCAAACCCTAGGGGGTTTTGATTACGAGCTCGAAGAGTATCTTGTCATCGATCACTCAACCATGCCTTGGGCCCCCGATAGAGAAGAACTCGACGAGCGCTGGCGAAAACGGCTCAAAAATCAGGCGCTGAGTCTCTTATTGGCCGACAAACCTGCCGAGGAGATTCCCGCTACGCTAGAGCGCCGTTATCAAAATCAGCTGAACCGGCTCGATCAGTACAACGCGCAGGACGTGTTCCAAATCTATGCCAATACGCTTGCCGAGCAGTACGATCCGCACACGAACTACTTCTCCCCGCGCCGTGCTGAAAACTTCGACATCAACATGAGTTTATCGTTCGAGGGCATCGGCGCGATGCTGCAGATCGACGACGAGTACGCCAAAGTCAGTCGCCTCATCCCCGCGGGACCGGCCGATAAACAGGGCGAACTCCGTCCCTCGGATTTGATCATTGGAGTAGGCCAGGGGGAGTCAGGTCCGATCGAAGATGTCGTAGGCTGGCGACTTGACGAGGTAGTGGATTTGATTCGAGGCCCTAGAGATACGGTGGTCAGGCTCGAAGTCATCCCCGGCAAGGGCAAGACAGACCAGCGCCATGTGGTTCCGATAAGGCGCAATGAGGTCAAACTTGAGGAACAAGCCGCACAAAAGGAGATCATCGAATTCACCGATGAGGCGGACCAAAAGCACCGCATAGGCGTAATAGATGTCCCGGCTTTTTATATCGATTTCGACGCCTATCGTCGTGGGGACAAGAACTATAGATCTACCACGCGCGATGTCCAGAGACTGATTGCGGAGTTGATGGCTGAGGATGTTGAGGGGCTGGTGATTGACCTCCGGGATAACGGTGGCGGCTCCCTGCAGGAGGCGAATCAACTGACGGGGCTCTTTATTGAATACGGACCCACGGTACAGATCCGCTCGGCTGAAAGCCGCGTGTGGCGCGACGGCAAGCGTCGTCGATCAAACTATTACGAGGGCCCACTGGCTGTCATGATCAACCGCCTCAGCGCCTCGGCATCAGAAATTTTTGCCGGTGCCATTCAAGATTACGGGCGCGGTATCGTGGTCGGAGAGCAGTCCTTTGGTAAAGGAACCGTTCAGTCTCTGGTGCCCCTCCAAGAGGGCCAGCTTAAGATTACCGAGAGCAAGTTTTACCGGATCTCTGGAGATAGCACGCAGCATCGAGGGGTGGTCCCTGACATTATCTACCCGTCGCTCTTCGATCCCGAAGAGATCGGCGAAAGCGCGCTCGATAATGCGCTGGCTTGGGATCAGATCGCGCCGGCCCGATTCAATCGCTATCACGACTATGGCGCGATCATGCCGATGCTAACGACCCTTCACGAGAAGCGCGCAGCCAATGATCCCGACTATCTATACCTGCAGGATCGGGTTGCCATCGCTCAGGAAGCGCGCTCCATCACCGCCCTCCCTTTGCAGGAAACCGGCAGGCTAGCCATGAGAGACGAGCAGGAATCCAAGGCGCTGGTCATTGAAAACAAGCGACGCGTTGCTAAGGGACAAGAGCCCCTCGAGAATCTGGCCGACGAGGAGCAGGATGCGCAAGGTATTGACGTCGATAGCGAGTCAGCCACCCCATCACCAGAGGATGCTGACGAGACGAGAACGGACGCTAACCCCGGGGACTCCGAGGATGTCTTGCTGATGGAGACCGGCCGAATTCTTGTCGATGCGATCACACTGCGCCCCAACACTAGCGTCGCTGGGTGGGCGCAGTAAACAATGCACTTGAGAAACCCTACGTTTGCGTAATGGACGTTTGTCCCGCCATGTAGGGACGTAGCGGCTCAGGAAGGCAGATGCTGCCATCTGCCTGCTGTCCGTTCTCCATGACCGCGACCAAGGTTCGACCCACGGCCAGGCCCGATCCATTCAGCGTATGTAAGAGTTCCGGCTTGCCCGTCTCCGGATTTCGCCAACGTGCCTGCAAGCGACGCGCCTGAAAATCTCTGAAGTTGGAGCAGCTCGAGATCTCACGGTAGGCCGACTGACCAGGTAGCCAGACTTCCAGGTCGTAAGTCAGCGCTGAACTGAAGCCCAGGTCACCGCCACACAATATGACTTTTCGATAGGGCAATTCGAGTGCCTGCAGAATCGCCTCGGCGTGTCCCGTTAAAGACTCGAGGGCTACCTCTGACTGCGAGGGCCTGACAATCTGCACTAATTCGACCTTCTCAAACTGGTGCTGGCGAATCAGGCCTCGGGTGTCACGACCGTAACTGCCCGCCTCGCTCCGAAAGCATGGCGTGTGAGCCACATAGCGCAAGCCCTCTTCACCTAGTTGGTCGGCATCATAGATTTGCCCTCTAGCGATATTGGTCACTGGGACCTCGGCAGTGGGCGCCAGATAAAACCCCTGCTCGCCCTCTAGACGGAATGAATCCTCGGCAAACTTCGGCAACTGTCCGGTCCCCCTCAACGACGCCTCGTTAACGATGTAGGGGACATAAACCTCCTGATATCCGTGCACCTGCGTATGGGTATCCAACATGAACTGCGTGAGAGCACGGTGAAGTCGCGCAATATCACCCGAGAGCATTGAAAAGCGCGCGCCTGCAATTTTGCCCGCGGTCTCGAAATCCATTTGCGCAAGCGCCTCACCCAAATCGACGTGATCCTTGGGTTCGAAGACAAACGAAGCGGGTTCACCCCACTTGAGCACCTCGACGTTATCTTCCTCAGTCGCGCCAACTGGCACTTTTGGATCTGGCAGATTCGGCGTCTCCATCAGCAACGCGTCAATCTCCGCCTGCACCGCATCGGCCTCGGCAGTCGCCGCCTCAAGGTCGGATGCTAACCGAGCTAGCACCTCATCGACTTGAGCCTTTGCTTCCTCTACGCTGGCGCCGGCAGACACCAATTCGCCAATCTTTTTTGACGCGGCTTTGCGCTCTGCCAACAAACCCTGGGAGCGGACGTCTGCCTCTTTACGACGCGCGTCCAGCGCACTAAACGCTGGCAGATCAAATTCAATGCCACGCTTTTCGAGCGCCTGGGTGACGCTATCGGGGTCCTGTCGAAGGGTTTTGATGTCTAGCATGCTTGAGATCCCGCTCAGAGGGCTGCGAGTTTACCGCGAAAAGAGGTCGCACTGGCGCGCGAAAGTGCCTGCACGCTTACCCCAGCGTCCTTATTAGCCCAATTCCCAGACTGGCACCCACTACACAGCTCAGCACACTCAGCGCGACGTACCAAATGGCTGTTTGCCACGCACCTTGCTCAAACAGCAAAAATGCCTCCAGAGAGAATGCTGAAAAGGTGGTGAACCCCCCCAATACTCCGGTGATCAAAAAGGCTCCCCATAGCGGCGGCGCATCTGCTCTGTCGAGTGCGGCCCAAATTAAGCCAACCGCCACTGATCCGATGACGTTGGCAGCAAAGGTTTGCCAGGGAAAACCTGCCCCGGTTGTGAGTGTCGCTGCTATGCCTGCCCTTCCCATAGCTCCCACAGCACCACCCAGCGCGACCGCAAGCCAATACATCGCTGTCACCCCCCTCTCCCCCGTTGCGCCTGCCGATTCATTGCGCGCAGCCGATCGAGCTTTTCCTTGATAGCACCCTCCAAGCCTCTGTCTGTCGGCTCGTATAACTGTGCTGGTGCAATATCATCTGGAAAATACTGAGCACCCGGAGCAAAAGCGCCGGGCTCGTCGTGCGCGTATCGATATCCCTCACCGTACCCCTCGTCCTTTAATAACGCTGTCGGCGCATTCCGCAGTGTCATGGGCACTTCTGCGGACCCGGACTCCCTCGCCAGCGCGGTCGCCGCATTAAACGCCGTGTAAACGGCGTTACTCTTTGCCGCACAGGCGAGGTAGACCAAGGCCTCGGCGATGGCTAGCTCCCCCTCGGGGCTACCCAGCCGCTCTTGCACCGCGGTAGCATCCAGCGCCAATTGCAGCGCTCGCGGATCGGCCAGACCGATGTCCTCTGACGCCATGCGGATGCAGCGGCGGGCGATGTAGAGCGGATCGCAGCCACCGTCCAGCATTCGCGCGTACCAATACAGCGAGGCATCCGGATCTGAGCCCCTCACCGACTTGTGCAAAGCACTGATCTGCTCGTAGAAGACATCCCCACCCTTGTCGAAACGTCGTGCCCCTGTCGATCTCAAGTCTGCTAGCAACGTCTCATCGAGAGCCGTCTGCGCCGCATTACCGTCGGCGAGATTAATCGCCAGCTCGATGAGGTTGAGAGCCTGTCGCACATCACCGTCAGCCAACGCCGCCACGCCCTCACAAAATGCCTGACTGGCCGCTACTTGCGGGTAACACCGCTCTATAGTGCGGCTCACCAATCCAGACATCACAGTTGCCGAAACCGATTTCAGCCGATAGACACGTAGCCGTGACAACAACGCCGTGTTGACTTCGAAGGACGGGTTTTCCGTCGTCGCGCCGATGAAGCAGATCGTGCCGTCTTCAATGTGGGGTAAAAAAGCGTCCTGCTGACTTTTATTAAACCGATGCACTTCATCGACAAAAAGCACTGTGCGACGGCCCCGAGCCGCCGCCTCGCGTGCCTGATCAATCGCCCTTCGGATATCTTTCACCCCCGAAAAAACCGCTGATAATTGCAGGAACAGCGCATCGCTATAGACCGACACCAATCGCGCAAGAGTGGTTTTGCCAACACCTGGTGGGCCCCAAAGAATGAATGAATGCAGTGTGTTCGATTCGATAGCGCGGCGCAGCGGCTGGCCCGCACCCAACAAATGAGTTTGCCCGATGATCTCGTCTAGTGACTGAGGGCGCATCCGAGCCGCCAGTGGCTCTAGGTTCTCGGAGGCTCTAGCGAACAGATCGGGCTCGACGCTCATGGTCCGCTCCGGCAATCAGAATGCCGTGGGAGGCACGATAAAATCGGCCACCTGAGGCGCGCTGCCGACGTTCTCGCGAAGCTCGACTTGCATTATTTGCCCTCCCTGATCTTCCGCATCCAGTCGCCACACAGTCTCGGCAATTTGTTCGATGTGTAGGCGCTGGAACGGGGATTGAGAGTCCGTGGAAATGAGTATAGCGGCGTGACCAGACAGCGAAATATCAAACGCCGAATCCAGTGCGGCCCTCGAAGCTAATAGCCACTGGAAAGGACTGCTTGCCGTCTCAGACATCGGTCGCTCGACAACGACCTCAAGATCCCAGTCGATCTGGGTCAGTGTCTCCCCGTCAGCAACCAGTAACTGGCTGTCGGGTGTCAGAATTTCCCAGCGGAGGAAATGAGGACGCAGTATCCCAAAACTACCACTGCTTTGCTCCAGCACCTCGCCCTCGGGGCTGATAATTTCCTGTGTAAAGAGACCCGCCATCCCTTTGCGCTCTGCCAGGGTATCCAACACATCGGCCCTTAATGCGGCAGACAGCAGCGCGGCATAACATCCCAGAATAACCCTCCAGCGCACTTATTCCTCCGGGGGCGCAGGTGCGAGTACTTCGCGCTGGCCATTGGTGCCCATTTCGGAGACCACGCCGGCGGATTCCATGGTCTCAATCAGTCGCGCGGCGCGGTTATAACCGATTCGCAGCTTGCGCTGCACGGAAGAAATAGAAGCGCGGCGGCTGCGACACACGTAATCGACTGCCTCGTCATACAGCGCGTCGGACTCGGGGTCCTCATCATCAGAGGCCGCCGACTGAATCTCATGCGCCGTGACTGGCGTCTGGCCGCCTTCATCTAGTAACCCGTCCAGATACTGCGGATCACCTCGTCGCTTCCAATCAGCGACCACCCGGTGCACTTCATCATCAGAACAAAATGCGCCGTGCACACGGACCGGCACACTGGAGCCCGCCGGCAAGTACAGCATGTCACCATACCCCAGGAGCTGGTCGGCACCGCCTTGATCCAGAATCGTCCGGGAATCAACCCGCGAGCTAACTGAGAAGGCAATCCGCGCGGGAATATTGGCCTTAATGAGCCCCGTAATAACGTCAACTGACGGACGCTGCGTAGCCAAAATCAAGTGAATGCCCGCGGCGCGGGCCTTTTGAGCAATGCGGGCAATCAATTCCTCCACCTTCTTGCCCACAATCATCATCATGTCGGCGAATTCGTCGATCACCACGACAATGCTGGGCAATTTTTCGAGCGTGGGGTGCTCTTGCTCTTCTTCTGTGAGTTCCAACACCGGGTCGGGTTTCCACATCGGGTCGAGCAGCGGCGTTCCGGCTTTCTCAGCGTCCAGCACCTTACGGTTGTAACCCTGCAGATTGCGCACACCGAGGAGCGACATCAGCTTATAGCGTCGCTCCATTTCCGCAACGCACCAGCGCAGGCCATTTGCGGCGTCCTTCATGTCGGTGATCACTGGCGTCAGGAGGTGTGGAATGCCGTCATAAACCGACAATTCAAGCATCTTGGGGTCCACCAAAATCATCCGTACGTCTGCGGGCGTTGCCTTGTACAGCAAGCTAACAAGCATGCAATTCACGCCTACAGATTTGCCTGAGCCTGTGGTGCCTGCCACCAAAAGGTGAGGCATTTTTCCCAAGTCAGCGACAACCGGCGCGCCGGCAATGTCGTGACCCAATGCCAGCGTAAGCATGGACTTTGAGTCTTCGAAAGTTGAAGAGGCCAGCACCTCCTTGAAGTTGACCGTTTGTCGATCCGCATTGGGAATCTCGATCCCAACCACGCTTTTTCCGGGAATCACCTCCACAACCCTGACAGAAATTACAGCAAGAGAGCGCGCTAAGTCTTTGGCTAAATTTGATATTCTGGAAACTTTTACGCCAGCCGCGGGCTGTATCTCAAACCGGGTGACCACGGGGCCCGGGTACACCGCGACCACCTCAGCCACCACTCCAAAATCTTTCAATTTAAGCTCAAGTAGCCGCGAGAGCGACTCGAGCTCATCTGCGGAATAACCGCGCTGACCCAAGTCTGACTGGGCATCAAGCAGATCGAGCGGCGGCACCTCGCCCGACACCGGAATGTCAAATAGCGGCTTTTGTTTTTCGCGCTCGACTTTGGCACTCGGTGCCGGTGTCTCTTTAGGCGGCTTGATCTTGGGTGGCGCTCGCTTCTTCTCTTTGGCTACATGCTGCTCTATCTGGACTTTGCGCTCCTCGAGTTGCTTCTCCCGGGCCCGCCGATCCTGCATGCGATCGAGCCAGGCAAGGGCCTCCCGGTAGGCATAGCGCGCGCCCGCAATCACCTTAAGCCCCAGCCAATCAATGACGCGTAGCCAGCTAATATCGGCAAAAACCGTCAGACCGAGAAGGAAAAGCGTGGCCAACACAAGACGCGCGCCAACCGGATTGAACGCCTGATCGAAGCCCGCCCCAATTGTTGCACCGAGAATACCCCCTGCACCCTGTGGCAAATTCGAGCCCCCGGCATCATTGAGCGCGCGCAGGGCCGTTGCGGCAATGATCAGCAGCAACAGGCCTAGTGAGCGAAAACCCAATACCTGCCAGTCAATCGGTTGGCGGTCGTCGTCTGCAAGCAGTAGTGAGACAGCCCGGTAAGCGAGCAGAATAGGCACCAGAAAGGCGGCAGAACCAATCAGCGAGAAGAAAATGTCGGCAAGGAAAGCGCCCGTGATGCCGCCAAGATTGCTGACAGCGCCCCCGGTCCCGCTCGCAGACCAGCCCGGATCGCTATCGCTGTAGGTAAGCAGTGCCATGAGCACAAAGAGACAGGCCGCACCAACGCCAATGAAGAGCACGTCCCGCAACCTGCGCCGCCCGAACGTCTGCCGCTCGTTCTCTAACTTCGCTGCTGCCGTTTTGCCTCTGCCCGCCACGATCCTGCAACCACCGCTGGAAATCCCTATGCTAGCACAGCACCCACCGGTGCATGAGTCGATATAAACTCGAAAATTCAGGTGCTTATCCCCATTGTCAGCACGGGTTCGGTCGACTTGGTATCGGTCTCACTGGTCTCCAGCGGGGACCTGCGCTAACCTATCAGTGCAGGCACTGGAGCCCTGCCCCGCCCGAGTAAACGGAACATTTTCATGAGTACATCCTCACACCATCGCCTGATGATTCTAGGGTCCGGGCCAGCAGGCTATACCGCAGCTGTTTATGCCGCTCGCGCCAATCTCAACCCTGTCGTGATCACCGGCCTGCAACAGGGCGGGCAGTTAACGACCACAACAGAGGTGGAAAATTGGCCAGGTGGGACCCACGACCTACAGGGGCCTCAGCTCATGCAGCAAATGCAGGAACATGTGGAGCGGCTGGGGGCGAGCGTGGTCTTTGATCACATAGAGAGCATCGACCTGTCTGCACGTCCTTTTTCACTACAGGGCACCGCAGGATACACCTGCGACGCCCTGATCATCGCTACAGGGGCCTCGGCACAGTATTTGGGCCTGCCCTCTGAATCAGCTTTTATGGGCAAAGGCGTCAGCGCTTGCGCGACCTGCGATGGCTTTTTCTACCGCAATCAAGAGGTGGCGGTTGTAGGTGGCGGCAACACCGCTGTCGAGGAGGCGCTCTACCTCAGCAACCTCTGCTCCAAGGTCCACCTAATTCACCGTCGCGACAGTCTGCGCGCCGAGAAAGTGCTTCAGGATCGACTGATGCAGAGAGCAGAGGAAGGCAAAGTCGAGTTGCATTGGCACCGCACACTTGATGAGGTGCTCGGTGACGACAGCGGCGTGACCGGGGTGCTAATTCAATCCACTCATGAGACCACTCACCAAGAGAAGATTGATCTCGCTGGCGTATTCATCGCCATTGGCCACAAACCCAACACCGATTTGTTTTGGGGGCAGCTCGATATGGTAGGCGGTTATCTCACTGTTCATTCAGGCACCGAAGGCCAAGCAACACACACGAGTGTGGAGGGCGTCTTCGCTGCCGGTGATGTGGCTGACCATATCTATCGGCAAGCAATTACTTCCGCCGGTTTTGGATGTATGGCGGCATTGGATGCCGAAAAATATCTCGACGGGCTTGAGTCGGGCTGACGTTGCATAACCCCTTTCCGCCGACCTCTCGGGCGCTAGATGAGCCAAACGGTCTCTTGGCCGTGGGTGGGGATCTCGACCCCAGCACGCTATTGTGTGCCTACGCACAGGGTATCTTCCCCTGGTTCGAATCTGATCAAGAGATCCTGTGGTGGTCTCCTGATCCCCGGCTGACGCTCAGATCCGACGAAATACACATCAGCCGGTCGCTAAGAAAATCGATCCGCCAGTGCGGTTGGCGACTGCAATATGACACCGCCTTCGCAGATGTCATGAGTCACTGCGCCCACGCCGATCGCAAACAACCCGAGCCTGGCACCTGGATAACGCCGGACATGCGCGCTGCCTATTGCACCCTGCATGGCCTCGGCGTCGCCCACTCCGTGGAAGTCTATGACGACAACACCTTGATTGGCGGCTTATACGGCATTCTGCTGGGAAAAATGTTCTTCGGAGAGTCTATGTTCTCTCTGAAGTCCAACGCCTCGAAGATGGCCTTTGTGGGGCTATGCAAGCTGTGTCGGGATCATGGCATCGGCGTCATCGACTGCCAGGTCCACAACGAACACCTCGTTTCGCTAGGGGCACAAACAATGGCGCGTAAAGACTTTGAAAATCACCTGCGGGACGTTATAAAGAAGCCCATGACAGACGTATTCGCCAATCCGCTGTGCCTACTCCCGAGAGAGCCGCTGCCGCTGGAACAAAGGCTCGGCATCCAACTCGTTGAGACAGTGGCTGAATTGCTATGACCGCATCGTTACGAGAGATCAAGGTCTACACGACCTTCCCCCACCGGTGCTCTTACCTAGAGGGGGAAGAGGCGACCACGCTGTTTGTTGATCCAAGACAAAAGCTGAGTCAGGAACTCTATACCCAGCTCTCTTTGCTGGGTTTCCGTCGCAGTGGCGATCATGTCTACAGACCACACTGTGCCCGATGCAGTGCCTGCATTGCCTCGCGCGTGCGGGTAGCCGAATTTGAACCCAGCCGCACGCAGAGGAGAGTCACTCGCCGCAACGCAGACCTGCGGCTTGAGCAGTCGGAATCGATTCTCGACGATGAGGCTTATAACCTTTACCGCTACTACATTGAGTCGCGCCATGCCGATGGCGATATGTAC
>QOPK01000012.1 GCA_003331685.1 Halieaceae bacterium
TCGAGCTGGGTCGGCTGGGCCTGAATGACGTTGTGCCGGTGAGTCGCAATGCCTGGTCGCAAAACCCCGTATTTGAGGGCTCGTCGCTGATGTGGATCGAGCCCGGCAAGCCGGTAACAGTGGCAGAGTTGGAACGCGGCATTGTGATTTCATCTGGCAACGATGCGACGGTCGCCATCGCCGAGCATATTGCCGGCAGTGAGGCGGCGTTTGTCGATCTCATGAATCGCTACGCAGAAGAGATGGGGCTCTCGGGCACGCACTTTGAAAACAGCCATGGCTTGCCCCACCCCGAGCATTTATCGACGGCGCGCGATCTCGCCGTGACGGCCGCAGCCGCTATTCGTGACCACCCCGAGCGTTATGCTGTTTATAAAGAGCAGAGTTACACCTACAACGACATCACACAGTACAACCGCAATCACTTACTGCGGGAAGACGACTCCGTGGACGGGCTAAAGACTGGATATACCAGTGTGGCGGGCTATGGTCTTGTTGCCTCGGCGAAGCGCGAGGGTATGCGTCTGATCTCAGTGGTGATGGGCAGCAGTTCTCCATCGAGCCGGAAATCGGAAACCCGCAGCCTATTGAACTACGGCTTCCGCTTTTATGAGACTGCAACACCGCTCAGGGGCGGAGCTGAACTCGCTCAGGGTCGAGTGTGGAAAGGTCGGGCATCGCAAGTCGCGTTGGGGGTGATAACAGATGTAGTGTTAACGTTGCCCAGAAGCGCCGCCAAGATAACCCCGACGATCGAGATTGATGCGCCGCTGATTGCCCCCCTTAGGGTGGGTGATGTAGTGGGGCGGGTGGTGCTGACCCGAGCCGGGGAGTCTGTGGGTGAAGCGACATTGGAGGTTCTCGAAGCGGTGGAGCCAGCCGGTTTTTTAGCGCGGCTGTGGGACACCATAGTGCTGTGGTTTCAGCAGCTACTGGGTTGATCGGTAGTGAGCGAGGAGCCGCCAAAGATCGTTTTTCCCTGTGCGTACCCCATTAAGGTGCTGGGCAGGGCTGAATCAGCATTTCAACCTGCAGTGATGTCCGTATTCAATCAGCATGCAGCAGGATTTTCGGAGCAAGACGTGCTGGTTAAGGACTCCCGCAATGGCACTTTTCAGTCGATTACCATCACCATTGAGGCGCAGAGTGAGGAACAGCTGCGTCTGATTCATCAGGATCTGATGGATACCGGTCTGGTATCCATGGTGCTCTGATACCGTGTTGTGTCGGCGTTTAGGCACGGTCGACTATGATTCGACCTTCGACGCGATGAAGACTTTTACTGCGTCGCGTACCCCGCACACCGAAGATGAAATTTGGCTGCTACAGCACCCGCCCGTTTATACACAGGGCCTGTCGGGCAAGCCGGAGCACGTGCTCGATCCCGGTGAAGTGCCCATTATTCAGATAGATCGCGGTGGGCAGGTGACCTATCACGGCCCCGGCCAATGGGTTGCCTATGTGCTCTATGATCTGCGTCGGGCCAATGTCAATGTCAGACAGCTGGTGAACCTACTTGAAGCCGCGCTGGTGCAGGTGTTGGGCGAGTGGGGCATTGAGGCCTATGGTAATCCCGATGCGCGGGGCGTGTATGTCGACGGATGTAAAATCGCGGCGTTGGGTTTGAAGGTCAGCAAAGGGCGCAGCTATCACGGCCTGTCGCTCAACGTCGATCTGGATCTCAGCCCTTTTAGTGGCATTAATCCCTGTGGTTATGAGGGGCTTGAGGTCACGTCTATGGCAACGCTCATGGGGTCCGACTGCCCCGACATGGATGACGTGGGCGACGCACTGCTGAGGTGCCTAGAGGCGCTGTTACCGGCTGCGGACTGACGCCGGCGGTATTGGCTGGCATAATCGCGCCTCTTCCGAGGAGCCACCATGTCTGAACTACAGCGGGACATCGACGCGCGCCGCACCTTTGCCATTATTTCTCACCCCGACGCGGGTAAGACGACGATGACTGAGAAGCTGCTGCTACTCGGCCAGGCAATCCAGGTAGCCGGCTCCGTGAAGGGTAAACGCGGGCCACATGCAACCTCGGACTGGATGGCGCTGGAACAAGAGCGCGGCATTTCTGTTACGTCCTCGGTGATGCAGTTCCCCTATAAAGAGCGCTGGGTGAACTTATTGGATACACCGGGCCACGAGGACTTTTCGGAGGACACTTATCGGACCCTGACGGCGGTCGATTCCGCGCTCATGGTGATCGATGGCGCTAAGGGCGTTGAGGACCGCACCATCAAGCTGATGAACGTCTGTCGCCTCCGGGACACCCCCATCATCACCTTCGTCAACAAACTCGACCGTGACATCCGAGACCCCATCGAATTGGTGGACGAGGTTGAAGAAGTGCTAGGCATTGCTGGCGCACCCATCAACTGGCCCATCGGCATGGGCCGGGATTTCAGCGGCGTTTACAACCTCTATACCGATACGATTCATCGATACCAACCCGGTGATGGCAGTGCGCTGGCAGAAGAGGATCTGATTGCGGGTCTCGATTCCGATGAGGCCAGAGCCTTGCTGGCGGAGGACTACGATAATTTTGTCGAAGAGATCGAGCTGGTCCGCGGCGCCTCTCACGAATTCTCCCTTGAGGCTTTTCTGGCCGGTCAGCTGACACCGGTCTTTTTCGGGACGGCACTGGGAAACTTCGGTGTCAGGGAGATGCTTAATGACTTTGTCGAGTGGGCGCCTTCCCCTCAGCCCAGAGTCTCATCAGAGCGACTGATTGAGGCATCCCAGCCGGATTTCACCGGCTTTGTTTTCAAGATTCAGGCCAATATGGACCCCAAACACCGGGATCGCATTGCGTTTATGCGGATTTGCTCAGGTCGCTATGACAAGGGGATGAAAATGCGTCATGTACGCATCGACAAGGATGTACGCATAGCAGACGCGGTGACCTTCCGCGCGGGGGATCGCATGCTGGTGGAGTCCGCGGTCGCGGGCGACATTATTGGCTTGCACAACCACGGCACCATTCAGATCGGCGATACCTTTACCACGGGGGAAGCACTGCGTTTTGCCGGCATCCCCCATTTTGCCCCCGAGTTATTCCGTCGTATTCGTCTAAAAGATCCGATGAAGACCAAAGCGCTGCAGAAAGGGCTGCAACAATTATCCGAGGAAGGCTCGACGCAGGTGTTTTCGCCACTGAACAACAGTGACCTCATTGTGGGCGCGGTCGGTCAGTTGCAGTTCGATGTGGTGGCTTATCGCTTGGCAGACGAATATAAGGTCGAGGCACTCTACGAGCCGGTCAATATCTATACTGCTCGCTGGATAGAGGCCGAGGACGAGCGCAAGCTGGAAGAGTTCCGCAAGAAAGCGGCGGAGCACTTGTCGGAAGACGGCGGTGGTTATCTCACCTATCTGGCGCCAACTCGCGTCAACCTATCACTGATGGAGGAGAGGTGGCCCGACATCCGATTCCGGGAAACGCGAGAGCACTGAGCCGTATCAGAGTAGTGCTTCGATGTCGCTCGCGATGGCCTCGGGTTTGGTAGACGGCGCGTAGCGTTTGACCACCTTACCCTGCTGGTTGATCAAAAACTTTGTGAAGTTCCATTTAATGCGCTTACTGCCCAGCAAGCCTGGCGCCTGTTCCTTCAGGTGAGTGAATAGGGGGTGGCTGGCCGCGCCATTGACCTCAATCTTGCTGAACAGCGGAAAGCTGGTCTGGTAGTTCAGGTCGCAGAAGGACTGAATTTCTTCCTCATTGCCGGGCTCCTGGCCGCCAAATTGATTGCAGGGAAAAGCCAGTACCGAAAAGCCGCGGTCGGCATAGGACTTTTGCAGCGACTCCAGTCCTTCATATTGTGGGGTAAATCCACACTTGGAGGCGGTATTCACGATCAGTAATACCTTACCGCCAAATTCACTGAGCGCGGTGTCTTCACCATTCGCCCGAGCGGCAGAAAAATCCAAAACAGTCGTCATAGCGTGCTCCATAGATGCTGTGGGGTAACGGGGTATTCAGGCGGAGAGGTAGGTTTCCAGTTCAAAGTCGGTCACGCGGCGCTCAAACTCGGCCAGCTCCTGCTTTTTGACCTCGCTGAGGGCGAATTGGAATTCCGTAGAGAGCGTCTCGCGCACATTGGCAGATTCAGAAAATCGCGTGATGGCCTCCGCCATGTGCCTGGGCAGGCAAACGTTGCCCGTGTCCTCAATCCACGCATTGCCGCTGACGGGAGCGGGGGCCTCACACTGTCGGTCAATACCCAAGTGAATGCCTGCAAGTAGCGCAGCCACTGCGAGGTAAGGGTTGCTGTCCGCCCCTGCGACGCGATGCTCAATGCGGGTAGCCGCACTGGGACTGGCGGGGATTCTCAGTGCGGTAGTGCGGTTGTCGTAGCCCCAGTTGGGTTGCGTCGGCGCGTGATTCCCGGCCTGGAATCTACGGTAGGCGTTGTAGCTGGGTGCGAAAATCAGATGTGTGTCGGACATCAGTTCGAGGCATCCGGCGACCGCTTGGCGCAACAGAGGGGTGCCTTCGACTTCGCCGCTATCAAAAACATTCAGACCTGAGGTGTCGAGCAGGCTGCAGTGCGCATGCATGCCGTTGCCAGCCTGATTCTCCATGGGTTTTGGCATAAAGCTCGCCAGCGAACCGAATCGCTCCGCGACGGCGCGAATACATCGCTGCATGCGAATAATTTGGTCGCAATAGACGACCGCGTCGTCGGAGTAGGCCACATTAATTTCGTATTGGGCGGGCGCCGCTTCCTTTAACACGCCTTCGTAGGGCAGTCCCTGCACCGCAAAACTCGCTTTCAGTTCTTCAAACAAAGCCGCATGCTCGTCCAGGGAACTGAGACCGTAAAGATTGCCGCCGGTCTCACTCTCGGCAGGCAGCGCGTCCCGCAATGTCTGATTTTCATCCGGGCGCTTGAATAGGTTGAACTCCAGCTCAATGGCGACTCTGGGCACGAAACCTTTTTTTCTGAGCTTATCGACTATCTGCGCTAGTACCTGCCGCGGATCAGAGAGAAGGGGTGCGCCGTCGTCCTTGAACATGGTCAGCACTAGCTGAGCGCGATCCACGCCGGTCGCAGTCAATACCGGGACCAGAGATTCCGGCACCGCCCGACACCACCCATCGAGATCACCGTTGTCGAGCGCAATCCGGGGTACGTCGCGACCCCATGCGTCCTGCGCTACGGCTGACTTGGGGAGTTTGATGCCGTCTGAGAGCAGCGCGGGCAGCTTTTCAATTGGCAACCATTTACCGCGGGCTGCACCATTACAGTCCGTGATGAGGGCCTCTACCGTCTCGATGTCAGGGTGTTGGGCCAGCAGTGTGTCAGCGTTAGAGTGCATCTGGGGATTCTCTGTCGAGGTGGCGAGTTTAACCGCGTGGGCCCAACCTCACCAGTCGAGAGGTGCGGTGCGCCAGTGGTTTTCCCATGCTGCACGAACCTTGTTTGGGTAGCGCAGGCTGCCGCTGGAACCGTTGTAGGCGGCCAGTGCACGGTTCAGGTTCTGATGCTCCCGATCCAGATAGAAGCGAAGAATATGACAACCATAACGAAGGTTGGTCGGGGTGTCGGTCAGGTTATCGTCGCCTCGCCCGATCTCGTCTTTCCAGAATGGCATGACCTGCATCAGGCCCTGTGCACCCACCCGAGAGATCGCATAGCGATCAAAGGTGCTCTCCACCTCGATCACTGACAACACTAACTCGGGTGGTAAGTTGAGTTCACTCGCCTGCTGGTGAACCCGCGTCAACAGGTCAAGGCGCTCTGCGGGGTCTGCGAGAAAGTGGGCGAGCCGCTGCTGCATATCCATTAGCCAGACCTCAGCTGCGTATCGATCCTCAAACCCGTGATCCGCAGACAAAGCACGGTTCAGATAAGCGCTGAGCGCGGCTCGGTCCTCTGCTGATTCGGCGCCGAGTTCCGGAGCCGTCAGCAGGAGTAAAGCGAGAAGAATCCCAAGCTGTGCGTGGCGCAAATCAATCAGCCGTCAGTAAGTGCCTGCTGGAGACGTCCGATGACGTCTGTGGGTGCCACCATCTCGGTCTCGCCGCTACGTCGATGGGTGAGTTCGAGTTGGCCCTCGGCCAGTGATCGTTCCCCCACGGTCACCCTCAGCGGCATGCCCAGAAGCTCCATCTCTGCGAACTTGACTCCTGGCCGTTCTGATCGGTCGTCGAGAAAAGCGGTGAGGCCCGCATCAGCACAGGCGGCGTAGAGCTGCTCGGTGGCCTCGCGCACGGCATCCGACTTATCCATGCCCAGCGGGACGATGGCTACGTCAAAGGGCGACATGGCGGTGGGCCAAATGATGCCGTTGTCGTCATGGTTTTGCTCAATGGCGGCCGCGACGATGCGCGTGATACCAATGCCGTAACAACCCATGACCATCGGCTGGTTGCGACCCTGCTCATCAAGCACAGAGGCATTCATTGACTCAGAGTACTTCGTGCCCAACTGAAAGATATGGCCGACCTCAATACCTCGGCGAATCTCGAGGGTGCCCTCGCCGCAGGGGCTGGGATCTCCGCTCACGATCTCGCGAATATCGGCGAATTCAGCATTTGGGACATCCCGGCGCCAGGTGGCGCCCTTGACGTGGTAGCCGTCTTCATTGGCGCCGCAAACGAAACTGGGCATGTCCGCCGCGGTGTGATCCACCACGACTCTGACGGGGGCACCCACGGGACCCAGCGAGCCAAACCCGGCGCCCAAACAGGCTTTTACTTCGTCGGATTCCGCCATCACCAGTGGCGACGCCATGCCCGGCAATTTAGCGGCCTTGATGGCATTTAATCGATGGTCGCCGCGAACCACCAGCGCCACCAGTTCGCCCTGCTCATCTTTGGCGAGCAGCGTTTTGATCGATTGCTCAGCGGGGATACCTAGCTGCTCGGCGAGAGCATCAATCGTGGTCATGCCGGGCGTTGCGAATTTCTCCAAAACGGGTGTATCGGGCGGCTTAGCAGCAGCAACCCCCGGCAGCGCAGGCGCCAGTTCCACGTTGGCCGCGTAGTCGCTGCCGGTCGAGAAGGCAATGGCGTCCTCGCCGCTTTCTGCCAGCACATGGAACTCGTGGGAATGTGCGCCCCCGATTGCGCCTGTGTCGGCTTCCACCGCTCGGAAATCAAGACCCAGCCGGGTGAAGATGGCGGTGTAGGCTTCATGCATGCGCCAGTAAGTCTGCTCCTGCGACGCCTGATCAATATGAAAGGAGTAGGCGTCTTTCATGATGAACTCCCTCGAGCGCATCACGCCAAAGCGCGGTCGGATTTCATCACGAAACTTAGTTTGGATCTGGAACAGGTTGATCGGCAGTTGTTTATAGCTCTTGATCTCGCTTTTGGCGATCTGCGTGATGACCTCTTCGTGGGTCGGCCCGAGACAGAACGGGCGCTGGTGACGGTCCTCCAGTCGACACAGCTCGGGTCCGTAGAGCTCCCAGCGACCGGATTCCTCCCACAATTCCCCCGGCTGAACTACCGGCATACTCAGCTCCAGCGCGCCGGCGCGCTCCATTTCTTCTCGAACGACTTGCTCAACTTTGCGCAGCACGCGGAGTCCCAGCGGCATCCAGTTGTAGATGCCAGCAGCGACCCGGCGGATCAATCCCGCTCGCAGCATGAGCTGATGACTTGCGACCTCAGCGTCTGAGGGGGTCTCTTTCAGGGTCGACAGCAGGAACTCACTGGCTCGCATAACTTACTCCATATCGGTAAAAGTCATTCTAAAGGGGGCGGATGCAGGCCGTACAGTTGCGGCGGTGTGAATCGTAGTGATGTTGCCGCAGCGGTGGCGGCGATGAACCAGCATGATTACATGCCGATGAATAGTAGTGACGGGCTTGTAGGTGGCAGGCGCCTGTTGTTGAATCGTTCCAGTAGCAGTCTGGGCGATGCCGCCCTGATCAGGGTTATCGCGTGAGGCGGGTCAATGGGAAAGAAGCAAACCGGCAAGCAACTGGGAAAAGCGGTTGCAGCCAAAAAAATGAAACCGGTTAAAACCAAGCTCTCTAAATCACAGATGTTTGAAGCGTTGGCCGAAGACAGCGGCGTCGCCAAGTCGGAGGTTCAAAAAGTATGGGGCTCTTTGGAACGGCTCATCGAAGCGAGTATTTGTGAACGGGGCTATGGCCAGTTCACATTGCCGGGGTTGATGAAAGTCACCACCATCCCACGACCCGCGATTAAAGCCCGACGAGGCATCAATCCGTTCACCAAGGAGGAAATCTGGTTCAAGGCCAAACCTGCGAGCACCGGTGTCAGGATTCGCGCACTGAAAAAAATGAAGGGCTTCGCCAACTGATCTGTGATCGCAACTTGTATGACTCGGCGGCGCCCGCCTTTTTTGATCGCTTTGCCGGCAGGAAGCTGAATGTTCACGCTCTGCGTATCTTTCACTGATTCAGGGTTTACGGTACGCTCCGCGCCCTTGTATGAAGTCCCATAACCTCGGGCAGAGCCGGTTTAGATCACACTTTGCAGGGGAGAGCACTATGCCCATTTACGAATATTGTTGTCAGGAATGCGGACACTCACTGGAGGCCATCCAAAAATTGGCAGACGCGCCTTTGACTGACTGTCCCGAGTGCGGAAAAGCCGCGCTGAAGAAGCAGGTGAGTGCCCCCACCTTTCGCTTGTCTGGTGGCGGTTGGTACGAGACCGACTTCAAAACTGGCGACAAGAAAAACATTGCGGGCGAGCGCAGTGATACTGCAGATAAGCCGGCCGCTAAAACGGAAACTGGCAGCGCCTCGGGTGAGAACACCAAGAAAACCGAGTCGAAACCCGCGGCCACTGCAAAGTCCGATACCTCTAAAGCCAGCTAACGGCGGGAAACCACACGATGGAAACAGCGATGCGAACCCACTACTGCGGCCTGATCGATGAGAATTTGATCGATCAAACGGTGACGCTGTGTGGCTGGGTAGATCGCCGTCGGGATCATGGCGGTGTCATTTTTCTCGACATGCGCGACCGCGAAGGCGTAGTGCAAGTGGTGTTTGACCCCGACACGGAAGAGCACTTCCAGCGCGCCGACAGCGTGCGTAGCGAGTACGTTTTGAGGATCACCGGTCGCGTTCGCGCACGCACGGCCCAGACAGTGAATCCGAATATGGCCTCAGGGAAGATAGAAGTACTGGGTAAAAATCTGGAGATTCTCAATGCTGCCCAAACGCCACCCTTTCCGCTTGATGAGCACCACTCCGTGGGTGAGGACGTCCGTCTGCGGTACCGCTTTATGGATCTGCGTCGGCCGGAGATGCAGCAGAATCTGATTGCCCGGGCGAAAATCACCTCGAGCATCCGGCGCTACTTAGACGGGCAGGGTTTTTTAGATATCGAAACCCCGATACTGACGCGGGCGACACCTGAGGGCGCGCGGGATTATCTGGTGCCCAGTAGAACACAGCCCGGCGCGTTCTTTGCGTTGCCCCAGTCTCCCCAGCTCTTCAAACAGTTACTGATGGTCTCGGGTTTTGACCGTTACTACCAAATTGCACGGTGCTTCCGGGACGAAGACCTTCGGGCGGACCGACAGCCTGAATTTACTCAGATCGACATCGAAACCGCTTTTCTTGATGCCGAAGAAGTGATGTCGATTACTGAGGGTATGGTGCGCAGCCTCTTCCAAGAGCAGCTTGAGGCGGAGCTGGGCGCATTTCCGCGCATGACCTGGGCAGATGCCATGGAGCGTTATGGCTCCGATAAACCTGACCTTCGGATTACGTGGGAATTGGTATCAATCGATGATCTGATGGCAGGGGTCGATTTTAAAGTGTTCAGTGGTCCCGCTAATGATGCAGGCAGCCGAGTGGCCGCGCTCAAGGTGCCTGGGGGCGCGTCGCTGTCGCGGAAGGAAATTGACGACTACACCGACTACGTAGGCATCTATGGCGCCAAGGGTCTCGCTTGGATCAAGGTAAACGACCGGGCGGCTGGTATAGAAGGCCTGCAATCGCCGATTATCAAGTTTATGCCTGACGAGACCGTATTGGCGATGTTGGATCGGCTCGACGCAGCAGATGGCGATATTCTGTTCTTTGGCGCCGACAAGCGCTCGGTAGTTAATGAGGCTTTGGGCGCACTGCGTCTTAAAGTCGCTGCAGATCTGGATCAGGTTGCAGAGGGGTGGGCGCCGCTATGGGTTGTCGACTTCCCCATGTTCGAACGCGATGAGCGCGGCGGTATGACCGCCTTGCACCACCCCTTTACAGCGCCGTCCTGTTCGGTAGAAACCTTACAGACAGAGCCCGAGGCAGCGCTGTCACGAGCCTACGATATGGTGCTGAACGGTAGCGAGATTGGCGGCGGTTCCGTCCGTATTCATGATCAGGCCATGCAGCAGGCCGTGTTTGAGCTTTTAGGTATTGATGAGGTCGAGGCGGAATCCAAGTTCGGGTTCCTGTTGAGCGCGTTGCGTCACGGCGCGCCGCCTCATGCGGGCCTCGCTTTTGGTCTGGATCGTCTCGTTATGCTGATGGTGGGTGGGCAGTCTATTCGCGACGTCATCGCCTTCCCCAAGACCCAAAGCGCCCAATGCGTCATGACCGAGGCGCCGGGTGAAGTCTCGGAGCAGCAACTGCGGGAGCTGTCGCTGCGCCCTCGCCGCACCGAGCAACCCGCTGCGGACTGATTCACGATGGCCGGCCACAGTAAATGGGCGAACATCAAGCATCGCAAAGCGGCGCAAGACGCCAAGCGGGGCAAGCTTTTTACCAAGTTGATTCGGGAGCTGGTGGTCGCTGCGCGAGCAGGCGGCGCTGTTGTTGAGGACAACCCGAGACTCCGCGCGGCAGTAGACAAGGCGCTTGGCGCCAATATGAAGCGGGACACGATCGACAACGCCATCGCGCGTGGCGCGGGCACCGGTGAAGCTGACAACATGGAGGAGCTGACCTACGAGGGTTATGCGCCGGGTGGTGTGGCAGTGCTCGTTGAAGTGATGACGGACAACCGCAATCGTACGGTAGCCGAGGTGCGGCACGCTTTTACCAAGCGCGGTGGTAATCTGGGTACCGACGGGTCGGTAGCGTATCTCTTTTCCCGCACCGGGCTCATCCAGTTTGCCCCGGGGGCTGATGAGGAGGCGGTTATGGAAGCCGCGCTGGAGGCGGGTGCAGACGATATCGTGGCAGCTGAGGATGGTAGCGTCGATGTGATGACGCCGTGGGAGTGCGTCACTGAGGTACGAGACGCACTGGTTGCCGCAGGGCTCGAGCCCGTTCAGGCCGAGGTCACGATGTTGCCCAGTACGGAAGTCTTGCTGGATGCCGACACTGCATCGAGTGTCATGGGACTGATCGACATGCTCGAGGATCTCGATGACGTCCAGAATGTCTACTCCAACGCGGACATACCGGACGCCGTGCTAGCTACTTTGTAATGTCTATTGAGTCCTGAACGGCTCATGATCTTTTGGTCACAATCGTTCACACTAGGCACTGGTTTGCGCTGGTTGCCATCATGACCGTCATCCTTGGCATCGACCCCGGTTCCCGAAAGACGGGGTTTGGTGTCATTCGCGTTGAGCGAAATCAGGCCCAATACGTCTCTAGCGGTACTATCCGTCTGCCGGTCAAGGAAGCCCTCGGTCCACGTCTTCGGGTCTTGTTTGAGTCACTCTCAGAGATCATTGACACCTATCGGCCCACGGTCGCGGCAATTGAAAGCGTGTTTATGGCCAAAAGTGCGGATTCTGCGCTCAAGCTGGGGCATGCCCGTGGCGCGGCGATGGTGGCCTGTGTGACCAACGAGCTTGAAGTATTTGAGTACGCAGCCCGACAGATCAAGCAGTCCGTCGTAGGCACGGGTGCGGCCAATAAGCAGCAGGTGCAACACATGGTGACCGCACTGCTGGGTTTGTCCGCGGAGCCCGCCGAGGACGCGGCCGATGGCCTTGCCGCAGCGCTGTGTCACTGTAATACGCAAGGCCTGGCCAGCGCATTGTCTGCCAGCCGCTTCAGGGCAGGGCGTTTAAGGTAAAGTGGCGGCATGATTGGTCAAATTCGAGGCACATTGATCGCGCGTCAGGCGCCCGAAATTCTGGTGGATGTTGGGGGTATTGGCTACGAAATCCAGGTGCCCATGACCACACTTTATCAACTGCCTGAACTCGGCCAACCCGTCACCTTGCTGACACACTTTGTCGTGCGCGAGGATGCGCAACAACTGTATGGTTTTGCTGAATCCGCCGACAGACGTCTATTTAGGGAGCTGATCAAGGTCAGCGGAGTCGGCCCGCGATTGGCGCTGACACTACTTTCGGGAATGGATGCGGCCGACTTCGCGCGCTGCTTGCAACGCGATGACGTGGCCGCCCTGGTGGCGCTGCCGGGCGTGGGCCGGAAGACGGCAGAGCGCCTGCTGGTGGAGATGCGCGACAAGGCGGGGGATTGGCTCGATGAACTCTCTCCTGAGTCAGCCGCGCGAGCGGAGACCGGCAAACCGAGTGCCCATGGCAACGACCAACGCGCGGAAGCCGAGCAGGCACTCGTTGCCCTGGGCTACAAGCTGACGGAAGCCGCAAAGCTGATCGCAGCCGCCGATGCGGCGCCAGAGACCCCCAGCGAGGAGCTGATTAGGCTGGCACTGCGGATTGCCGGAGGGGCGAGAGGATGACAGCAGTCCAAGAGGAAGGGCGCCTGTGATTGAGACTGATCGCCTTGTCGCGGCCGACCCGGGTAACCATCGCGATGACCCGATGGACCGTGCGATTCGACCGCGAAGGCTCGACGACTATATCGGGCAGCGTGCGGTGCGGGAGCAAATGGAGATCTTCCTCTCGGCAGCGCGCGGCCGTGGTGAACCGCTCGACCATACGTTGATCTTCGGCCCGCCAGGCCTGGGCAAGACCACACTTGCGAGCATCATTGCAGAGGAGATGGGTGTACAGCTGAAGACCACTAGCGGACCCGTTCTAGAAAAGGCCGGCGACATCGCGGCCCTGATGACGAACCTCGAGCCTGGCGATGTGCTCTTTATTGACGAGATTCATCGCCTAAGCCCTTATGTCGAGGAAATTCTGTACCCGGCCATGGAAGATTACCAGCTCGATATCATGATTGGTGAGGGGCCCGCAGCGCGCTCGATTAAGCTCGACTTACCGCCGTTTACTCTGGTCGGTGCGACGACGCGTGCAGGACTGCTCACATCGCCGCTGCGTGATCGCTTCGGCATTGTGCAGAGGCTTGAGTTTTACGATGCCGCGGAGCTCACTGAAATCGTGAACCGCTCAGCGGGAATTTTAGAGATTCCCAGCGACAACCAGGGCGCAGTGGCGATTGCCAAGCGTTCCAGAGGCACACCGCGTATCGCTAACCGCCTGCTGCGACGTGTTCGAGATTATGCAGAGGTAAAGGCCGACGGCGCGGTGACGGGCGGCACGGCCGAGGCGGCACTCGATTTGCTGAACGTGGATGCGCAGGGTTTCGACCATTTGGATCGCCGGCTGCTGCTCACCATGATCGAGAAGTTTGATGGTGGCCCCGTGGGAGTGGATAGTCTGGCCGCAGCGCTGTCCGAGGAGCGAGGTACGATAGAGGACGTATTGGAGCCGTTTTTGATTCAGCAGGGCTTTATCCTGAGAACGCCGCGCGGTCGGATCGCGACCCGGCATGCTTATGCCCATTTTGGCATACCCTATCAGGGATCCGCGGCGGAAACCCTCCGCCTCGATTTGGATGAGTCGTCGTGACAGCGGAATTTTCGCTGCCGATCCGGGTCTATATAGAAGACACCGACGCCGGGGGCATAGTCTATTACGTCAACTACCTCAAGTATCTGGAGCGGGCGCGCACTGAGTTAATGCGCACCCTCGGTTTGGAACGAGCGGCTGTCTCGGATGCGGGATGGAATTTTGTCGTGTCGGACGTGTCGCTCTCCTACAAAGAGCCTGCGCGGCTCGATGACCAGCTGCATGCCACCGCAGTGATATCGGCGGTGGGCGGCGCGACGGTCAGCTTCCGGCAAACCGTGCGCCGAGATGACACGGTGCTGGTGGCAGGGAATATTCAGATCGCCTGCGTAGATCGCGGTACGGGTCGCCCCACGCGGTTGGATGCTGACCTGCGGAAGCAAATAGAGGCGACAATCGCTGCCACGGAGAAGGTGACATGACACAAGAGCTGGGATTGCTGGAGCTCATATTCGGTGCCAGTGCGCTGGTGCAGGCGGTGATGCTTATACTGGTGCTGGCCTCTCTGTCGTCGTGGTTCCTGATTGTGCAGCGCGTGATGCTGATGCGGCGTGCTGACGATGAGCTTCTGGTATTTGAGGAGCGATTCTGGTCCGGCATCGATCTTGCCCAGCTTTACCGTGAGGGCAATGAGGCGGTCGCAGACGGTCAATTGCCTACCGGTGTTGAGACTTTGTTTCGGGCGGGGTTCAAGGAGTTTTCCCGGTTGTCGCAACAATCCGATATGGATGCCGATGCGATTCTTGAAGGGTCGCGGCGAGCCATGCGCGTGGCACTGATGCGTGAGACGGACCGAATTGAGCAACATCTCCCTTTCCTGGCCTCGGTCGGTTCTACCAGCCCTTACATCGGACTGCTGGGGACAGTGTGGGGCATTATGCACTCCTTTAGGGGGCTGGCCAATGCAACGCAAGCCACCTTGGCGACCGTCGCACCGGGTATCTCGGAAGCGCTCATCGCCACGGCAATGGGACTGTTCGCGGCGATTCCCGCCGTATTGGCCTACAACCGTCTCGCGTCTCGCAGCGACGCGCTGCTGAATCGGTATGAGACGTTTCTCGATGAGTTCTCGGGCATTCTGCAGCGCCAGACGTATGCGCTGAAAGCGAATCAATCTCCCAGAGCCTGATCATGCGTCGGCGTCGGATGCTCGCAGAAATCAACGTCGTGCCCTACATCGACGTGATGTTGGTGCTGTTGGTGATTTTCATGGTTACGGCACCCATGCTGATGCAGGGCGTCGAGGTGGACTTGCCCGATGCGGATGCTGCGCCAGTCAAGGATCAGGATGCCGAGCCGTTGATCGTCTCGATCAATGACCGCGGCGAACTCTTTCTCAATCTGGGCGCCGACGAAAAGCAGGCGCTTGAGCTGCCGACGATTCGGCAGCGGGTGGCCGCTGTGCTTAGGCGCACGCCGGATAAGCCGGTGCTGGTGTGGGGTGACCGGAAGGTGGCCTATGGAGACGTCGTAGTTGTCATGACCGCGTTGCAGGAAGCGGGTGCACCGAAAGTAGGTTTGGTGACCGAGAGTCCGGCTGGTAACTGATGTCAGCCGACCGCCTGCTTTTTACGGGTCTGCCTGCCATCCTGACTCTCGCACTGCACGGGGGGTTGCTCTTGATGCTGGTGGTTCGCTGGACGAGCTCCAGTGAAGTGATCGCGGCCGCTCCGAGCATTCAGCCGATTCAAGCCAGCTTGATTCAGGCAGAGACGTTAAAGCCAAAACCCAAGCCAAAACCAAAACCCAATCCAAAACCCAAGCCGAAACCCAAGCCGAAACCCAAGCCGAAACCAAAGCCGAAGCCTGAGCCTCAACCCGCGCCAAAGCCAGCCCCTGAGCCAAGCCCTGAGCCCAAACCGGCGAAAACCGAGAAGCCGGAGCCTGCGCTCGATGCTGAACAGTTGGCGACATTGACCCGTAACGAGCTTGATTCTCTTGTCGATGCAGAGATTGCCGCCTCCGGGGCGGGTGAGCCCAGCCTGCGTGACGTGGTGGCAGCCACCATTCAGGCTTCGGTCGTCAACCGTTGGACCCGGCCACCCAGTGCGCGCAACGGTATGGTGTCGATATTGTCGATACAATTGGTGCCGACAGGAGAGGTGGTAGGCGTGAGCGTTCTGCAGTCCAGCGGCAACACCGCATTTGACCGCAGCGCCATGACGGCAGTGGAAAGGACGGGGCGATTCCCCGAGGTCGCCAAGCTCGATGACCGCACATTTGAGGCTAACTTTCGGCGATTTCAGCTGATATTCAAGCCTGAAGACTTGAGGTACTAAAAAGTGTTATCGAAACGTTGGTTCATTCTATTTTCGCTCTTATTGGCATCTGCTGTCCGCGCAGAGCTGCAGATCGAAATCAATCAGGGAGTGGAGAATCCCGCGCCCATCGCGGTGGTGCCCTTTGCCTGGCAGGGAGTAGGCTCGGCGCCTGAGGATGTCGCTCAGATTATCGATTCGGATCTGGCTCGCAGCGGCCAGTTCTCGCCGGTCAGCCGGCGCGACATGTTGAGCTATCCCACCCGTGAATCGGAACTTTTTTTCCGAGATTGGCGCGCCATTTCTGCCGAGTATGTGCTTGTGGGCCGGGTCAGTGTGGGATCACAGGCACGCATTGATTTCCAACTTTTTGATGTTACTCGCCAGGAGGCTGTGGCTGATGGAACTGTAACAGGACCCGTCGCGGAGCTGCGTATGTTGGCGCATCGGGTATCCGACTCGGTTTATGAAACCTTGACCGGTATCCCCGGTGCTTTTGCCACGCGACTTCTTTACGTCTCGGTGACCCGCAATCCGGACGGCAAGGATTTTTATCGCCTCACCCTGGCAGATGCTGATGGGCGCCGACCCATCGTCCTGCTGGAAGGCCGCGATCCTATTTTGTCTCCGGCGTGGTCACCTGACGGCACCGAGGTGGCCTATGTGTCCTTTGAGACCTCACGGCCCGCTATTTACCGACAGAATTTGCGCACCGGAGAGCGTGAGCAACTGACAAATTTCAAAGGTCTGAACAATTCTCCTGCGTGGTCCCCGGATGGCAACAATATGGCACTGGTGTTGTCCAAGGACGGCAATCCGGATATTTACCTGTTGAATTTGAAGAGTCGCGCCTTGACCCGTCTGACCCGCCACTTTGCGATCGACACCGAACCGACATGGATGCCCGATGGCAAATCATTATTGTTTACGTCAGACCGGGGCGGACGACCGCAAATCTATCGCTACGATCTGCGTACCCAAAAAATAGAGCGGGTCACTTTTGAGGGGCCGTACAACGCCCGGGCGCGGGTTGCGCAGGATGGTCGCAATGTCGCGTTGGTTCATCAGCGAAATGGTCGGTACCACATAGCGGTATTTGATTTGGTGACTGACAGGTTGACGGTGCTAACTGAAACGAGTCTTGATGAGAGCCCCAGTATCGCCCCTAACGGCTCGATCGTGCTCTATGCCACCAAGCGCGGTGAAGACAGCATTTTGGGTGCGGTGGCGGTCGACGGCGGAGTGCGATTCAGCCTGCCAGCCCGACAGGGCAGCGTCCAGGAGCCGGCCTGGTCGCCTTACGTGACGCCTTAAACTTCCGGTCGTTGTTGGATTTCTGATGAGAGGGTGTGTTTAGAAGAGGACTATTGTTGTCTTTCGTAAATAGACTGTTCGTCAGGAGCAATATTTCTGGGCCTCAACGCGAGAAAATTTAACATTTATGCGCTACATTAGGCGAAGTTGAGATTCCAGAGACTTGGGAAGGACAGGCAATATGAAAAATGTAACGCTGAGTGCGAAGTGGACAGGTGTGGTTTTCGCTGCGCTGTTTCTGGCGGCATGTTCCAGTAACGAAACCAAGGAGGCGGACGCTGCCGCTGCAGCTGCTTCTGAGCAGGCCGCTCAAGAGGCTGCCGCACGTGAGGCCGAGCAACAAGCGCAGGCCGCTGCTCAAGAGGCGCGTGAGGAAGCGGCTGCCGATGTGGGTACGGTTTTTTACTTTGATTTCGATAGCTCTTCACTGACGGACGAAGCCCGGGGGCAAGTGGATGCCCACATTGCCGCACTGCTGGGTAACAATGACAACGTCCGACTCGAAGGCCATACCGATGAGCGTGGCACACGTGAATACAACCTCGCTTTGGGTGAGCGACGTGCCAATGCCGTCCGCGATTACATGGTCGCTAACGGTTTGCCCGGCTACCGAATCGAGACCATCAGTTACGGTGAGGAAAATCCGGTTGCTTATGGCTCTGGCGAGTCCAACTGGCAACAAAATCGCCGGGTTGAGCTCAAATAACTGAGGACTTCAATTTGACAGTGTTACCCATCAAGCCGGCGTCATTCGCCGGCTTTTTGTTAATAGGCGCCGTATCAAACGTTGCGCCCGTCGGCGCTCAGGACTACGTGGATGTAGAGGCGGAACGTCGTGCCGCCGCAGCGCAGGCACCTTTAACCCAAGCACCGCCAGAGGAGGTATCAGAGGTGGCGCCTGGAACGTCTTATACCGGTATTCAGCCGTACTCTGGTTCCACCACGGTGGCACAACCGCCTGTGGAAACCACAACGGCGCCGATTACCGGTACCGATTCAGGTAGCCTGATGTTGCGCGTGCAGCAGCTCGAAACCGATGTGCGGCGGCTGAATGGTTTGCTTGAGGAAGCCACCCAGGCACTCCGGCTGCTGGAAGCACAGAGTCTTGAGAGATACGTCGATCTGGATCGTCGTCTCGCATCGGGGGGCGCTGCTGCGATCAATGAAGGGGCGGACTCGACGGTGGTCGCGCCAAACCCCACGCCGTCAGAGAACCCCGTCTTGGGGCGCGGGGTTGATGCGCAAGAGGGGGAGGAGGCCGCTTACCGGGCAGCCTACGAGCTGGTGCGAGAGCGGGAGTTTAATGATGCTGTCGTGGCTTTTATGGCGTTTCTCGCCGATTTTCCTTTTGGTCGTTACGCGCCCAATGCCCATTATTGGTTGGGTGAGCTTTATCTGGTGTTGGATCCCCCCGATCCTGAATTGGCGCGGCAGAGCTTCAAGTTGTTGCTTGATCAATACCCTGCGGATCCCAAGGTGCCCGACGCGCTGTATAAACTGGGCCGTGTCCAATTTATTAAAGGTAACCGCCAGCGCTCGAAGGAGTATCTGGACGAGGTGATTCGGGAGTATCCATCCCACGCGGCTGCACAGTTAGCGCGGCAGTTTTTACTAGAGAACTTCTGATGCCAATCGTTGAGACGACGCGGTGACCGCAGACCAACATCCGGACTCTGCTGAGGTTGTTCGGCGGACGGGGCTCCGGCGGTTGCTCTTTACGCTGGTGAATTCGGGAAAAGGGCTACGTTTTTTACTGCGTAAAGAAGAAGCCTTCCAGCTCGAAGCGCTACTGGCCTGCGTGCTGATACCCGTAGCCATGTTACTCCCTGTTTTGCCGGTTGAGCGCATTTTACTGATCGGCGCTGTCTTCACCGTATTGATTGTTGAAGTGCTGAACACATCAATTGAAGTCCTGACGGATCGGGTCAGTCTTGATCCGCACGAACTGTCCGGTCTTGCAAAAGACCTGGGGTCGTTGGCAGTGACGCTGTCATTGCTACTGTGGGCTGTAGTTTGGGGCGTTATCGTCCACAAGTATTGGCCTTTTGGCATTTAATGGGGCTTGAATTTTCAACCGTTAGCGTTAGCATACGCGCCTTCCCTTATCGGGCCGTTAGCTCAGTCGGTAGAGCAGTTGGCTTTTAACCAATTGGTCGCTGGTTCGAACCCAGCACGGCCCACCATTTATCAAACCTCCGTTGGGTGGGTTTTTACTGCGCGTAATCTGGTTCCTCACGGTCCAATATTGCTTTGAGCTCCGCAAAGTGACGCCCTGCCTGGCCGGGGTAGTCTTCCAACTCCATTGCAGTTTTTTCGGCAACGTCGTCCGACAGTACGTTGAGTGGTTGTGCGGTCCACAGCGCTTTAATGTAAGTCTCTGCCGCGCGCTCGAAATAAAACAGTCGATTGAAAGCGTCTGCCACGTCTTCGCCAATGACCATGACGCCGTGATGGCACATGATGAGTACCTTTTTATTCGGGTCTGACAACTTTTGGCAGCAGCGCTCTGCTTCTTCTTCAAACGCGAGCCCACCGTATTCGGCATCGATAGCATAGCGGTTAAAAAACATGGCGCAGTTTTGATCGATTGGCGGTAACCGTGGATCTTGCAGTGTGGACAGAATGGTCGCATGTATCGAGTGAACATGGAGCGCTACGCGGGCATGTTGGCAGTGACGGTGTACGGCGCCATGCAGACCCCAGGCAGTGGGGTCTGGCGCGTCGGGCCGGGTCATCGTCTCCGGATCGTTGGCATCGACCAGAATCAGGTCAGAGGCCTTGATGCGCGAGAAATGTGATTGATTGGGGTTCATCAGAAATTGCGTGCCGTCGTCGTTGACGGCCGCCGAGAAGTGATTCGCCACCCCTTCGTGGAAATTGAATCGTGCCGCCCAACGAAAGGCGGCGGCGAGATCCGATCGTTCTTGGAAGTGGCTGGCTGGTGACATGGCCGCGGATGATGTCGAGCGAAGCTTTTGCATATTGTGCGTTATCTAAACCAGGATCTGCTAACGATACCATCGCGCGCCGATAGATTGATCGTTTTGAGAGCAAGCGTGGATGATTCCCACAACGGGTTATTGACCGCGTGCCCTTGCTCATGGCGATATGCGGCTCTCGGTACCCGGTATACTCGTGGTGGGGTTCATCCTTGGAGATGCTGATATGACACTGCAGACTTTTGCAGCGACGGATGACATTCAGGACATGGTGACTGCCCTCCAGCGGAGCGGGGCGGTGGTCATTGATTCAGTCTTGCCCGAGGTCGTCTCCCGGGGACTATGTGTGGATTTGCGCCCGGAGTTCGACCGGGAGGGGCATCTTTACCAAAACAACTTCAATGGCCATAAGACGCTGCGGGTAGGCGGCGTGACCAAGTACTCTCCCCATTTTCCAACTTTGCTGTTGCACCCCACCGTATTGGCTATTGCGGACGCTATTCTTAAGCCACACTGTGAGGTGTATCAGGTCGGCAGCACCACTGCGATTGAAATCTTGCCAGGCGAACAGGCACAGGTGCTCCACGCCGACGACACCTGTTATCCCAGTGATCTGTTGCCCTTTGAGGCGCAGATTTCGGCCTTATGGGCCCTTGATGACTTCACCATTGAAAATGGCGCAACACGGGTGGTGCCTAGAGAGATAGGTATCGAGAGTCCGGACGACGCACGAGAAGAACATGTTGAGCAGGCCGTCATGCCCAAGGGGTCGGTGGTGATCTATCTGGGGTCGACCCTTCACGGCGGTGGAGCGAATCGCAGTGATGCCCCGCGAAAAGCAGTGGTCAACACTTATTGTCTGGGATGGTTGCGGCAGGAAGAAAATCAGTACCTGACTCTGACCAGAGAGGAGGTTGCCGCTCAATCAGACGAGATGCGACGTATGTTGGGCTTTCAAGCGCACGGGCCTTACTTGGGAGTATGGCCAGAGGATCCTGACGGGCTCTGGTATGAGACTTGAGCCCCACTGCCCTCGCTGCAGTTGCTGAAAGCGGGCTGATAATGTCGGTGCTTACCTAGCAGATTGGCGATCGCGCGTGAGCAGCGGATATAGCAGCGGGCCGGATAAGAGCGCTAACAAGCCGGCGATACCGTACCAACCGATCCCCAAGCCCAGCAGATTAAAACGGTCGTGACCCCACAACATGACGCTGTGGTCAGTGATGGTGATGCTCATCATGAAGGCAATCAGGCAAAGAGGCGGAATAATGAGAATGGCTAGCGCATACACTCCCCCCGGTATCTTGAAGGGCCGCTCCAGGCCAGGCTCGCGCACACGTAGTCGCAGTGCCGCAACGAAAATCAGGGCGTAAGAGGCTACCATTAGCAGTACGTCGATGATGACCAAGCTTTGAAAAGGGCCGATGATCAGCAAGGCGTTGACGCCAGCAATCAGCAAGAGCGCTACCACAGGTGTGCCAAAACGGGCGTTGATAGCGGCAAGGGGCGCGGGCAATAAGCCATCCGCCGCCAACTTTTGTAGCGGGCGCGCTCCAGAGGCCATGTAATCCAAGTAGAGGGCGAGATTGCCCAAGACCACTGACGCCAGCAGGGCGTGTCCCAGCGCCGTGCCGCCCAGTGCACGGCCGATATCAACGAAAGACACGGTGCCCTCTTTACCATCGACCGAGAACAACTCCCATTGCCCAAAGGCGGCCAGACTGGCGAGTGTCGGAAGCACGTACATCAGTGCCACGAAGGGCAGGGCCATCATCAACGCTTTAGGAATAATGCGCTGGGGCTCCTCGATTTCTCCCGCCAGCGTCGACATGGACTCATAGCCTGAGTAAAACCACATACCAATACTGAGCCCAATGACGAGCGCCCCGTCTGCGCCAAGCAGATCAGTGTCAGGGGGTGTCATCGGCGTGAATGGGTTGAACTGCCAGTTGGCGAGCCCAATGAATGCCAGCACCAAAATCGGTGAAATGATCAGAATTGCAAACAGGCTCGATCCAATCGCCACTACCTTAATACCCAGCACGTTGACGATGGTGCATGCCGCGATGACCGCCCAGCAGATCGCGTAGTACATGCCGTCGCCGAAGCCGATTTGGTTTTGTAGGTAAGTGACGCTGAGAACAATGTAGAGCGAGGTGTCGACGAGCAGGGCGAGCGACCACCACCAGCCTGCTTGAAAGCCCCAAAATTGGCCTAATCCTCGTCGCGTCCAAATATAAAAACCACCGCTATCGGGTATGGCAGAACCCAATTCGCTGGCGATGAGCGCCATGGGCATGGCCCAAATGATGGGTAATGCGAGCAGCAGCAGTAAGGTTAGCCCCGGTCCCGAGGAGGCGATCATCTCCTCGATACCAAATGAGCCGCCTGACACGAAGATATAGATCATGAAGAAGGCGCTGAACAGTGGTACGCGGGTGCGCTTCATGTCTGCCCTGGGCAGCGATTAACTGTGCGCTGTTTCAATCCGGGCCCCTTTTACGATCAGCGATGAAAAGCGTAGCCGGATCAGAGGTAATCATCAGTCGGGATGCGCCACCATACCCAGTATAGACCGGATCGTCAGTATTGAGCGCTAGCAAGGATCTGTAGCGCAGGTTCCTGATGTCAGTGCAGGCTGGCTTCCAGCGAGTGCAGGTACCAGTGCACAAATTGCTGTAGCGTGAACTCAAATTCTGGGTGATAGGGGCCAGGCTCGAAAAATCGGGAGTTCACTCCCGCGGCGTTGCGGGTGATGATGTATTCGTCTTCCAGCGTGGTGTGATGCCAGAGCCACGTCACTTTATCCAGATCGTAGTCCGTGCCTTCTTCTGCATCTGCCCTGACAAACCACACCAGTTCCATGTCGGTCTCGGTCAATGATCGAGGAATAAAGCGATAGAGCACGCAGTGATCCGGGTAGTTGAGCATGAAGGTCACGGGCCCCATCTGAAAATCCCCCGCGCCACCGTCGTAATCTTTGAAGTTGCCCATTAGCGGTGCGACGGGTTGGCCATCCTGGCTGCCGGTGACATACCCCTCGAATAACCCGTAGCGCATGGTATGCGCGCATGCGCCAAAACTTGGCGCGTCAAGGTAGATCTCGGTATGGGTTTTGGAGATCCCCGGGATGCCCGTGATCTCGTCCGCGTGCTCCAGCATCTTGGCGACTACGGGCGCCGATTTTTCGTCGAGATCCTTCAAGGTGTGCATTTTGGCGTAGGCGCGGTGTGAGGTGGCGCAGTGATAGCACTCAAGATAATTCTCGATTGCCAGCTTCCAGTTCGCCTCGACCCGGTAGGTTTTTCGGTGCGCGACTTTGGCTTGATCGAGATCATAGGCGCCAAGCGGTTCGCGAATGTTCTCGAGCGATGCCACCAGATCACCGGCATTGGGATCACAGTTGATAAACACCAGCCCCATATAGGTCACGCACTTCACGGGCTTCAGGCCGTGTGCGGCGGCGTCAAAGTCAGGCATGACGTGGGTCTCGCGGGCGGCCTTGAGTGAGCCATCCACGTTATAGACCCATCCGTGGTAGGGGCACACGTAGGTCTTTCGGTTACCGCTCAGCTCTTCACAAACCCGCGCGCCGCGGTGGCGACAGATATTGTGCATGGCTCGGATATCGCCGGTTTCGGTGCGCGCGACGATGATGGAGTCCTCTCCGATTTCAACGAGCTGGTAGTCACCGACTGAGGGAATTTCGCTTGCATGCAGTGCATAAATCCAGCTCTTGAAAATCAGGTGCTCGAGCTCTTGCTCATGCACCAGATGTGAGCGGTAGAAGTACGGGTCCATGGCGTGATGTGGACGCAGCTTCTCTGCGTCCAGCTTGTCGCGCATGCGCTGAAAGGAATCATCTACGGAAGTCGCGATGGCGTTCATGGCGTCTCTCAGAGAAATCTATCGATCAATGGGGTGGTGCGGGCGTCTGCCAGCGCTTGGGTGACTTGAAAATCGGTGCGTCAATCACCTTGCAGGGCGCCAGTAAACGGGTCCAGTGCAGCTCACGTTGGTAGTAGATTTCCGCAACCAGTTCATCTCCTACGGCGCCGTGGGGCATCTCGATCTGTGCATAGGCAATATTCGCCTTTGCCGTTGGGCACCAGGCAGCGGATGTCACGGTGCCCACCTGCTTGTCGCCTTTGAGAATGAAGGAGTGCTCCGCAGGTTTGTTGCCCTCGACATCCAGCATGGCAAAGCGATACCTAGAGCCCTTTTCCTGCTCTTTGAGCAGCGCCGAGCGCCCGTTGAAGAGGGGCTTTTTAAAATCCACTAGCCACCCCAACCCCAGCTCGAAGGGGCTGCGGGTTCGTCCGACACGCACAACTTCTTCGGCGGGCATGAAATCAACATTGGCCTGCAAGAAGCCCGCCTCAATCCGCGCGAGCTCCAGCGCATACGAGCCAATAGGTTTGATCAGGTAGTCGCGCCCAAGCTCAAAGAGTTGGTCCCAGAGGGCCTCTGCCGATTCAGGTGGGACCCATACCTCATATCCCAAGTCACCGGTAAACCCGGTGCGGCTTACCATGAGCGGTCGCCCCTCGAAGCTGAAGTGTGCGATCCCAAACGGCTTAAGCTGATTGAGATCATTACAACCCAGCAGGGTCAACACGGTGCAGGAGGTCGGCCCCTGTACTGCAAGGCCTGCGACGGCTTCGGATTCGTTTTCAATTGTTACGTCAAAACCCAGAGTGTTCCAGGCGAGCCAATCATCCGCGCGTTGATAGGAACAGATACGGTAGTCCTGCTCGCCCAGGCGGAAGATCGTGCCGTCATCCATGACCTGACCATTGTCGTCACACCAGATCGCATAGCCGACCCGGTCGACGCCAATTTTGCTGACGTCCCGAGTAATCAGACGATCCAGATATCGCTGGGCGTCGGGTCCAGTAACCCGGTACTTGTTCATGGGTGACAGGTCAAAGACGCCGGTTGTGCTGCGGACAGCGAAGTACTCAAGTTCGACATCGAAGTAAGCGTTCGGGGTGGTGTACCCCATCCAGTTGCCCCAGTCGTTCAGATCGCACATGGCTTCGACCCGAGAGTGGAAGGGCGTGGTGAGTAGCATGGTGTC
>QOPK01000013.1 GCA_003331685.1 Halieaceae bacterium
ACGAATCTCGACGAGGGCTTCAAAAGCGTCAATGTCGACTTGCTGGGAGACGACCTGCTACTTAATTTTGTTTTCACTATAAAAATACCGGGACTGAACGCCGACTTTGAATATGTAGACCTCGACACACTCTATCCCAGCTATGAAGATATCGATGATGTGGCCGCCTTTCAGACTCGATTAGAGGAAGAGCCCTGCTGCACTTTCAATAAATCCGGCACTGCGGAAGGAGACCCACTGAACATCGTCTTCGTGGGTACCCGTCAGGCCATCGTCTCGACACTTGTTCGCCGTGGCTGGCATGCCACTGAAGTGAATCATATGAAATCCGCAATGAAGACGACCCGCTCGTTTTTCTTCGGCAGACAATACCTGTACTCGCCTATCAGCCCGCTATATTTATTCGGGCGAACCCAAGATATAGGGATACAGAAAGCCCGACATTCGGTCAGCCGTCGTAACCATATGCGACTGTGGCGCGCGCCTTATAACTTTCGGGGCCAAGAGGTATACATTGGGCAGATCAGCCGAGACATTGGTGTGAAATTCCAGAAAAAAACCATCACCACGCACGCGATCGATCCCTACGTTGATCACACTCGCGAAGGTCTGCTGGAAGATCTCGCCTATTCAGAGGGTCTTAGCGCAATCGGCTATGTCGCGGGCTCGCGTGTATCGACCGAAGAAGATACCCACTACAACTTAACCCCTGACCCCTATTATTCAGATGGTTACCGCGCCGTGTTTTTCTTCAGCGAGACGTCGGTACCACTCTCTGAAATTGATCAGCTGCTGTGGTTACCCGAGTGGCATCCAAGGCTTGAACGGAGCTCTGACAAGACGCAATGAACCTTTTTAGGAATGCTGGCAGCGTCGCTCCTTTTTCGTCGCGCCTCAGCAAAGGCGCTTGGATGTCCGCGCTCTATTTTTTGCTGTCTGCCTGTTCTAGCCAGCCCCAGATCCCCTTTTCCTACTCTCTCGACCCGCTGTCTTTCGAGCCCGGCAATACCTACAACGTGACCGATGGGCGGGCGCGGTTCAGAGAGATCTTTTGCGCCGCCAACGAGGATCACGGCCAGTCATTACCCGATTACACGCCGTGCGAAGAAGCCTTGGTTCGGTTCGAGGATGAGCCGGACCCGACCGGCCTATCCGTCAATCTGGGCCCCTCCTCCACAAATTTGTTGGGCAAGATGGTGCCGGGGCTCGCATACTCCTGCGTCAAACGATGGCTGAATCACGACAACTCCGCCCCTAACCACGTAGCAACACTCGGATATGAGACCGGCTTTATTCAGGTGGAGGGCATTGCAAGCTCAGAGACCAACGCCGACTTGATCGCTGACTACGTCTCAGGCTTGGGCCCCGAATACGATGATCGACCCCTGATCCTGTTTGGCTACTCCAAGGGGCTACCCGACGTTTTTGCTTTCCTTGTTCAATACCCCGAGCTCACCCAGCGCGTCGCGGCGGTGGTCTCTTATTCCGGAGCAGTGTGGGGATCACCTCTTGCAGACGAGGCCGACGAAAAGCAACTACGGTGGCTAACGCTCATTCCTGGGGCGGAATGCGAAAAGAAAGACTCCAGAGCACTTGAGACACTCAGCCCGGCCAACCGAGAAGCCTGGTTTGCCCAGCATAGGCTGCCTACGCACATCCGCTACTACTCAGTGGTGTCATTCCCTGACCCAGAAAATATTTCCAATGGCCTGCAGCGCTTTTATCGCCAACTGGGAGAAATGAAGGACGCCCGCAATGACAGCCAGCTGGTTTTCTACGATCAGGTGATCCCGGGCTCGACCGTCTTGGGGTTTTTTAATGCCGATCACTGGGCGATGTCGGTACCCATTGCGCGTCAGCACGAGGTCTCGCAAGCCATCTTCGCAGATGAGAATGACTTCCCCAGAGAGATCGCGTTGGAGGCGATCCTACGGTTTATCGAGGAGGATCTTGCAACAGGGGCCACCGAGCAGGCTGACCCCTGAGGGATAGGGCTAGAGGATCACCACTCAGCTTTTAGCCAGCGCCGCCACGATTTTGGGTGGGTTGAGCGGCAAATCTCTGAACCGCACGCCGGTAGACTGATATACCGCCTCGGCGATGGCTGGCATGGGCGGCACAATCGGCACCTCACCCACGCCTTTCACACCAAAGGGATGCAAAGGATTGGGCACTTCGACGATCACGGCGTCGATAAAGGGCAGGTCTGAGGCGACCGGGATACGATAGTCGAGGAATCCCGCATTTTCCAGCACGCCCTCTTCGTTATACAGATATTCTTCGTTCAGCGCCCAGCCAATGCCTTGCGCTGCACCACCCTGCATCTGACCCTCGACGTAGTCTGGGTGAATCGCCTTACCCGCATCCTGAATCGCGGTGTAGCGCGTGATGGTAGTGCGGCCCGTTTCTTTGTCGACTTCGGCGTCGCAGATGTGTACCCCAAACCCTGGCGCGGTGCTCGTTGCCGTCAGCGAACTCGAGAAGGTGAGCGGTCCTCCCATGGCCCCTGCGCGCTGGGCCAATTCCTCAAATGTGAGAGATTGGTCATCGTAATGCGCCGCGCCCTGCGACCACGCCACGACGCCGGGTTCCACATTCCACTCGGCCGCGGCCCGGCGACACATCTCGGCCACGCACTGCTCAGCTGCCTGAATGACCGCCTGTCCAGTCGCCAGCGTGGTCCGGCTACCACCCGTCAGATCCGTGTGCCCCACCGCATCGGTGGCGGCCACTTGTGGATGAATGTGGTCGAAAGGAATACCCAACACTTCCGATGCCATCAGCGCCATAGATGCTCGAGAACCGCCGATGTCGGGACTTCCTGTGAGAACCGATACGTGACCGTCTGCAATCACATTGAGAGTCGCGCTCGATTGCATTCCGGCATTGATCCAATAACCCATGGCGACACCGCGCCCAGCACCCTCGGCAACTGCCGACTTGTAGTGCGCGTGATTGCGCGCCACCTCAAGGCACTCGCGTAAGCCAATACGATTATAGGGCGCACCCATCATGTTGGCGTCGCCCTTCTCCACAGCGTTCATCAGGCGAAACTCAATGGGATCAATGCCTAGCTCGGCCGCTAGCTCAGTGATCGCGAGCTCAAATCCCAGCGTAACCTGAGGGACGCTTGGTGCTCGGTACGCGTGGATTTTGGGTTTGTTTGTGTAGACCGAACGGCCCGTTGATCGCGCGTCGGTCAGCTTATAACAGGCTGTTGCCATAAAGGCCGGGATCCCCGCAGGGTTGCCGTTGTATGCCCCTGAGTCCATGAGGCATTCGACGTCGGCGGCCACCAACTTGCCATCACGCGTAGCGCCCAGCTTGACCTTTGTCTCGGCACCCGGCGCAGGGCCAGTGGCACGGAACACGTCGCCGCGATCCATCACCATCTTCACGGGGCGGCCGGCCTTTTGTGCGAGCACCACGGCCAGAGGCTCGAGATACACGGTCGTTTTACCGCCAAAACCACCGCCGATTTCAGAGGCAGTCACCTTGATTGCCCCCATATCCATGCCGGTGACAGCTGAAGTGTAATGACGCACCGCAAAGTGC
Source organism: Halieaceae bacterium (assembly GCA_003331685.1). The sequence continues at coordinate 3,556 of QOPK01000013.1, forward strand.
CCCTGAGTACAGCACCACAGATCGACGCGACCGGCAGCATCGACCCGCGCCACGCAGGCGTGCGGTTCGATGTATCCCTGATGACACATGGGCACAGAGTAAGTCTGCTCTATCACGATGTCAGCCTTCTCGAAGGCGGCATCTGGGTCGCCCACGGTCAGACTGATATGCGCAGCAAGGTTCGTAGGCTCCTCGGGGTAACCGTCGGGAAAGCGATCGTCATGCAAAATCGGCGCATCCGGAGCCAACGCTTTGTGCACGTCAGTGACGGCCGGTAGCACCTCGTAGGTCACCTCTACCGCACGAGCTGCTTCCGCTGCTAATTCTGGCGTTGTGGCAGCTACCGCGGCTACCGCTTGCGAGTGAAACAGCACTTTGCCCTGAGACATGACCATCGGCACCAAATCCTTGAGCGCCATAGCACCTTCACCGCTGCCCAGCATCTCGTTGCCCGGCTTCACGAGGTCATCGCCGGTCATGACTGCCAGCACGCCTTCCATTGCTAATGCCTTGCTGCAATCTATGGATTGAATGACCGCGTGGGCATAAGGGCTGCGGACTACATGGCCGTATATCTGGCCCTGCATATTGAGATCCGCGCCGTAGCGCGCACGACCTGTGACCTTGTCTAGACCGTCGGGACGTATAGGCCGCGAGCCGATGATTTTGAATTCCTGATAGGCGTTCATGCTGCCTCCCCGCGCATCGTCTTGGCGGCATCCAACACCGCGCGAATAATTTTGTCGTAGCCAGTGCAACGGCAGAGATTACCTGCCAGCCAGTAACGCGCCTGCTCCTCGGTGGGATCAGGGTTGTGCTCTAATAACGCCTTGGCAGCAATCACCACACCCGGCGTGCAGATGCCGCACTGCAAGCCACCGTGCTCTAGCAGTTTCTGTTGAACGGGATGGAGCTCACCGCCGTTGGCAACCCCCTCCACCGTTTGTACCGACTTGCCCTCCACCTCGGCGGCCAGCACCAGGCAGGAACAAACCAGTCGGTTATCCAACAGCACAGAGCAGGCACCACAATCACCGGTATTGCACCCAATCTTGGTGCCAATCAGCTCGAGCTCATCGCGAAGCACCTCAGCCAACACCTGACCGGGGGAACACAAGAAAGCGGTGTTCTCACCATTTATGGTGGCCTGCACAGCCATCTTGTTTAACGGCTTGTTCATGAGCGAGCCTCCGTGATCCGAGCCTGCGCACTGGCAATGGCCCGCGATACCAATACACCCACCACATGCGTGCGGTACTCGGCCGTGCCGCGCTTGTCGGAAATGGGGGTTGCCGCTGCACGCACCGCGGCAACCGCCGCATCGATCACGGTTTGATCGAGTTGAGAACCCACCAGTGTCTGAGCCGCCGCCTCGACTAATAATGCCGTGGGTGCCACCGCACCGATCGCGACCCTCGCTGCGGTGCAGGCGCCCGACGCATCAACTGTGATCGAAACCCCTGCCCCGGCCACCGCGATGTCCATTTCGGTTCGCGGCGTGAGCCGCAGGTAGGCATCCGAGGTGCCCGGCGTGGGTCTAGGTAATATGAGTTCAACCAATAATTCGCCCGACGCCAGTGCGTTCTGGTTTGGTCCGACCACGAAATCCTCGACCGCAAGCATGCGCTCGCCTTCGGGCCCCAGAATGCGGCACTGGGCACCGTTGGCAATGAGCGCCGGAATACTGTCCGCTGCTGGGGAGGCATTGCAAAGATTTCCACCCGCGGAGCATCGGCCGGTTATCTGAGTGGAGCCGATCAAATTCAGCGCCTCGGCGAGCCCCGGGAAAAGCGATGGCACATCAGAATTGTGCAGTACGTCAAAAGCCGAGGCCGCCGCGCCGATCCGCACAGACGTATCGTCTATCTCAATCGCGGTCAGCTCGGGAATGTGTTTGAGATCGATGACCCGTGCCGGGTCGCGTGCACCCAACCGTATGCCGACCAAGAGATCAGTACCGCCGGCAAGCCATGAGCTGGCGGCTCCGTCACCGACTACTTGTTGCGCTTCCGACAGGGATGTCGGGGAGATAAATTCTTGAACTGCCATCCGTAAAGACCATTTTGGTTGTTATGGGGTTCACCCGTCGCAGCAACGCGGTACGGCGTGTCGCAAAGATAGCGCTTTTTGACCCCCTTTTGTCGCTAAAAAGCGCCCTTAATGACTGTGGTGCGCTACGCAGGGTCCGTCGATTTCTTGCGCGCCCAGAAAATGATCGCGTAGAAGAGACCAATGGAAAGCGGCGTGTCGAGGAACGTGGTCCAGGTGAGCCAAAAATCCTCGGAGAAATTCTCGGCTACGTAGTAATTAACGAGCGCCATCGCAATACCCAAGCCACTCATCCCCACGGCAATCCGATTGTGGTGGAGCGGCAGCGGCATGTAGCGCTCAATCCGCGCGCCAAAGTAAGCGCCCTGTCTGAAAACGCCGTCGATCATGAAAATGCTCGCCGTAAAAAGTCCCAGCACCGTGCCCTTCATTTGCACCCAGTAATCGTCCTGCAGCGCCAGCGAAAATGCCGCCGAGATCACCAACATAATGGTGCCAAACACCGCGAAGCCGCCAAGCAAATCGACCTTCACAAAGCGCTGCAACACCACCAACGCCAAACCGGCCCCCGCACCCACAATGGCAGCCAGAGCGAGATCCTCGGTGAACTTTCCCACCAAATAGAAGAGCGCACCCAGCGCCATGTCCGCATAAACGGAATGTTTATTGCGCTGCCATTTGCTCTGGTTTGATTCGATCACCTGGCCTAAATCGAGACCCGAGGACACCGGGGCGGATGACCCCTCATCGGCGCGCGACGGCGCGATACCCTGCATCATGCCCTCGGCAAAGCGCACATTTTTACCGGGGTGACTCTCGTAAACCGTGTGGTCGCCCTGCGATACCGCGATACCCAAGTTCCACCAACTGACGTAGCCCACCTCGATTCGGGTGTCCTCACCAGCATCGGCTGGGAGCGGGTGGACAAAGGTCTGGATCCCACCCATGTGGTGCACCGATTGTTCATCGAGTAGCTCGTTACCCCTGAAAAGCCTCGAGAACGTTTGCGAAAACGTGAAATAGATCTCTACGGTGTAATCAACACCCTGGTGAGAAAAGGGCCGAAGATAAGTCCAAATTCGCATGAGCGCCTCAATCCTGCCCGGACGCGGGTGTCGTTGTGGGCACTGGCATTCAGGCGCCACCAAAACACGAAGTCTGGAGTGGAGGCGAGCATTATAGGCGGTGACCGGCCCCTGACAACGGCACCTTTAATCAGCCCGAGTAACAACACCGTGATAAGCAAAAGATGAGTAGACGCCTCAACGCAACGATCCTCTGACTTTTGCTCTGTTGGGCTGCACCACTTTGCCTATGTCGTGGCGGCCACCGATCATCCCGAGCACCACCTGTGGGTTACCGTCGACGGTGACTTTATTTTTGTCAAAGGGCTGTAGTGGCGCTCGAAAGCTGGTGGTTCGAGCTCCTCGATACACCCTGAAACGTTCTACAGCGGCTGCAGACTGCGACTGCAGAACACCAGCCAGTGCGCGCCTTTGGTGCTGGCCTTCAATGAGTAGTTTGCTTCCGCGTCGGAACAGAAAAATTCTCCACTATCTACCGTCATGGTGCCGTTCACTTCAACGGCACCTTCCAGCACGAACCAGACGCAATCAAACCCGGGACAGAACACAGCATGCTCTTCGCCGGCGTCCATGCTGACCCGAAAAATGAGCGGGCCTTCGTCGGGCATCTGATCCCAGCCCGGCAGCGCATCTGCGGGGCTGACCACTGGCATATCGTCGATGCGCCGGCGCCCCGCCGGTTGCTGAAACTGGCTCAGTCGCGCCGTCAGTGACTCAGGCACGTCATAGAGGTCCGCCCAATTCAGCCCAATATCGCCGCCGAGACTAAACAGGTGAAACTGTGCGCCCTCCTCACCCGCCTCTTCCGGCCCGTAAGCATGTCCTGCTTTCACCCAGCGAATGTCGCCCGGACGAAAGCTGCCCTCGTCACCGATGCGCATCTCGCCCCGCGTAATCACGTAGATGGTGTCGTGGGGGTGCCAATGCAGTCCCGCGTGAAAGTGCGCCGGAAAATCGGCCTCGATCAGAAACGGCTCGCTGGTCCTCAGAATCCGGGTGGGTGTCGTCGGCCGCCCGTGAGGATCGTGAAAGGTCTCCCAATCCAGATCATGGGGACGTATGTGCACTGTCATGTCGCGATCTCCTGGGCCTCTCGGGCGGCCAAAGATTGTTGATAGAAAGCCTGCAGATAGTCCAGCAGGCCATCACCAATGATCTCGATGAGCAAGCCTGCCGGGTCCTGAAAGTACCCCTGCGGGTCACCGGGTGCACCGAGCACGCGCTGAAATCCGCGCGCCTCGAATTGTTTGCAAGTGGCTTGTGAGTCAGGGCTGTGAAAACACATATGATGCTGAATCAGGTCCTCTGAGGTCACCCAGGGTGTATCAGGCACGGCCTCGATGAGTTCGAAATTTGCCTGCCCGCTGCTCGCATGCGCAATGCGCAGGGGAATGCTGACCGTCTTACCAAAAATAACGAGCGGCCAAGGCTCGCGCTCAACGCCCACCCAGTGCACATTCAGCGTCTCACTCAGGCGAGATTTGGCAGTATCGATATCCCGACAGACCAGACCAGTATGCACGAGCTGCAATCCCTCGATGTCTTTCATCTATAACGTTATTGGCCTATCTGCTCAAGCTGGATTGGCGTGACTGATCCCTGCATCATGTAACTCGTCACTTCTATTCTGTGCACTGTGGCGTGGATAACGAGGGAACGCAATATGAGCGAACGGCTACTGGCACTGGCGTCTGGCGTGCACGATGGCAACCCACCTGAGGTATCGCCTCCCGATATGGTGCGCATCGCAGCCGACGCCGGCTACAACAGTGTGGGTCTCTGGGTCGCGCCCGGAGATAACTGGCACAGCGGCACTGCCGGTGAAGTCGCTGCAGTGCTTCAGGAAACAGGGCTCATCGCACTCGATGTCGAGGTCATCTGGCTACAGGCTGGAGGCACGCCCGACCCAGTGCATCATGAAATCATCGCCATGGGCGGCGAGGTGGGCGCCAAAAACTGCCTGATCGTGAGCTCTGAACCTGACCGTGAGGTCACCAAGCGCCTATATGAAGATCTTTGCATTCATGCGGAGCGCGCGGGCATGCGAGCTTGCCTCGAATACATGGCCATCACAGAGGTCAAAACCCTCGATGATGCCTTGGATGTAGTGAGTACCGTTGATCACCCTGCCGGCGGGATTCTCGTCGATCCTTTTCACCATGAGCGGGTCGGACATGAACCTGAAAAAATCTGCGAGATCCCGGCGCGATGGTTGAGTTACGCCCAGCTGTGCGACATGCCCGAGTGCGGCGTGGTCATCGACCCCGACGCCTACTACAGTGACGCCATCGATGGCCGCCTGGCGCCAGGTGAAGGCAGCGTGCCGGTAGCCGCAATGGCCAAGGCGTTGCCAGCCAACTTGCCGATCAGTCTGGAAATCCGCTCTTCGTACTATCGCGAGACTTACCGCGACCCGCTCGAACGGGCGCGCGCGATCCTGGCGCAAACTCAGGCATTTTTCGCCGAACACGGCCTGTAGGCACTAGACGTCGCAGCGCACGGATATAGCCCCGCGCAAGGCGGGTTGAACCGGACATGAAATCGCATAAGCACGAGGAATGTTGCCGCGACGGGGCGCCATGTTGTTTCTGACCGCTTGAGCGCCCGACAGGGTACCGAGCTGTACCCATGCGCAAAACCATTGACCCGGCAGCCCTAATAGCGAGCGCATTGATCGATGTATTGGGCGCGCGCTCAGCCTCCTGAATCCACTGCATATTCCGATCGCAGCTACTAGCGCATCGCTGGCGGGCTGAATCAGCGGCGCCACCGGTAGCTACGACGGCGTGCGCTGGGTTGATGGTGGTTGTGCTCTAGCGGCCATCGGGCCCACAATAGCGGGGTCAATCCTGCGGTCGCCAAACCATCACTAGGCTACCCATCAGGGCATCATCTAGCCATCAAGAAGGGTCATGTTGAGCGGTTATGGGTAAATCAGAGCACATCTTAACGCCTGCGACAGAAGCCAATCTGAGCGGCTGTCACCCCAGCCATCAGGTTCTCTTTGAGCCCGTTCAAATCGGCCCGGTGACAGCGCCCAATCGCTTCTATCAAGTGCCACACGCGAGCGGCATGACCGAGACCCACCCCCGGGTGCGTGCGGCGTTTCGCGAGACCAAGGCCGAGGGTGGCTGGGGCGTAGTGAGCACAGGCGCCGTGTCGATTCATCCGAGCTCAGACGACTCGCCGCTGCCCTTCGCCCGACTCTGGAGCGATGCCGATATCGCCTCCCACGCGTTATCCAACGAGGCCATTCACCGCCAAGGGAGCCTCGCCGCCGTGGAGCTGTGGCATGGGGGCGCGGCAGTGATGAATCGTACCTCTCGCCTGCCACCACTCTCACCGTCAGGCATTTCCTGGGCGGCAACGCATGTGGGCTTTATGGGCCAGCTGCGGCCTAAGAAAATGACCGGCGCTGACATCGATGAGGTGCTGCACTGGCAGCGACTGGCGACGCGACGCGCCCTCGATGCGGGCTTTGACATTCTGTATGTGTATGCCGGCATGGGTTATCTCGGCTACGAGTTTCTGTTGCCAGAGTACAACCACCGCGACGACGGCTATGGCGGCGCGCTGGAGAACCGAGTGCGCTTTGTGCGCGAAATGCTGGAGGTGACACGCGACGAGGCCGGCAGTCGCGCCGCGGTGGCGCTGCGCATCAGCCTTGAAGAACTGCGGGGCAAGGCCAGTGACCATTATGAAAGCGAAGCCCACGGCGTGGTCAGCCTGCTCTCTGACGTGCCCGATTTGTGGGACGTGAAAATGGATTCTAGCCCCACGGACTGCGGCGCCTCGCGCTTCAGGCCTGAGGGTGCTCATGAGCCCATTATCGACTTTGTAAAACGGATGACCGATCGTCCGGTTGTCGGCGTGGGACGCTTTACCTCACCCGACACCATGGTGTCGCAGATTCGCCGCGGCGTGCTCGATTTGATCGGGGGCGCGCGAGCCAGCATTGCCGACCCCTTCCTGCCCACCAAGATCCGCGAAGGCAACAGTGACGATATCCGCGAGTGCATTGGCTGCAACATCTGCATTGCCAGCTGGCATGACGGCGTACCGGTGCGCTGCACCCAGAACGCCACGGCGGGCGAAGAATGGCGGCGCGGCTGGCACCCCGAGCGATTTACCAAGGCCTCTGAGCCTAGCAACGTGCTGGTGGTGGGCGGCGGCCCCGCCGGATTGGAAGCCGCGCTGGTTGCAGCCAAACAGGGCTTTGAGGTCACCATCGCCGAGCAGACCGGTGACTGGGGCGGCCGGGTGCTCCAAGAAAGCCAGCTCCCCGGCATGGCCACCTGGCGTCGGGTTCGCGACTACCGCGTGTGGGCACTTTCACAAATGGGCAACGTGTCGATGTACACCAACAGCGAACTCGATGCCGAGGCCGCGTTGAGCTTTGGTGCCGACCACATTGCGGTCGCTACGGGAGCGCGTTGGACCAAGCGGCTTTATTCCGCGCTCGAGATTCCGGCAGCGCCCCTTGATCTGCCTCAGATACTGACCCCAGAGGACGTCTTCGCCGGCACCGTCTCGGCGGATCGGGTGCTGGTCTTTGACTACGACAACTACTATTTGGGTGGCGTTATCGCCGAGCATTTGGCCGAGCAAGGCAAGGCCGTGAGCTATGCCACGCCTGCGGGGCATGCCTCCGCCTGGACCTTCATGACCAATGAGCTGCCCTTTGTGTATCAGGCGCTCGCGCGCGGAAGCGTCGCCATACACACCACGACCAACCTGATGGATTTCGATGGCAACCGGGCGGCACTGCAGAACCTCTTCAATGCCACGCCGCTTGAGATCGAGGTCGATGCCGTGGTGATCGTCGGTCACCGGGAGCCAGAGGACGCGCTCTACCAGTCATTAATTAATGCCGCGGCCGCTGGCGGTTCACCCGCGATCCAGTTATTGGGTGACGCCCTAGCACCCGGCGCGATCGTGCACGCAGTGCACAGCGGTCACGGCTTTGCCCGGGGACTGGTCGAGACAGATACTCTCTACTTGCGCGATGAGCCGGTGGTGCCGGCCGAGCCTGCCAGGGTATTCCCCCAGCGGTGAGTAACGAACCGCCCTCTCCGCTGGAATCACTCGAGAAAACGCTGCCACAGGCCAGCTATCTCGATGCCGGCGAATTTCAACGCGAGTATGCCGCCATCTTTGAATCAGGCTGGGTGTGCGTCGGTCGCAGCGATACGCTGACTGAGCCGGGCGATTATCTGGCCATCCGGCTCCGGGACCAGTCGCTGTTGGTCGTCAGAGCTGAAAACGGTGAACTAGGCGCTTTCTACAACGTCTGCCGGCACCGCGGCACCGAACTCGTGCCGCTTAAAGATCCCGGCCCAGTCAGCGGACAGTTTTCTCGCAGCATCGTCTGTCCCTATCATGCATGGAGCTATCACCTCGACGGTCGCCTGCGCGGCACTCCGCATCTGGCGATCGACGCAGACGGTGTTTCGCTACACACCATTCCACTCGATGAGTGGGGCGGCTTCGTTTTTATCTGCCCATCACCCTGTAATGATGAATCGCTAGCGCTGGGCGATGGCACCACACGATTGCGGCGCTACCCCCTCTCAGAACTCAGAGTAGGGCATACCATCACCTACGATGTAGAAGCCAATTGGAAGGTCATCGTTGAGAATTACAACGAGTGCTACCACTGCGGCCCGATCCATCCCGAGCTTTGCCAGATTGTGCCGGCATTCAAGCAGGCCGGTGGCAACGGGCTCGACTGGGATGACGGGGTTCCGCATCGCGAGGGCGCCAACACCTTCACCACATCGGGCACCACCACCCGGGCTCCCTTTCCCGGTCTCAGCGAGACCGAAAAAAGCCATCACAAGGGCGAGCTCTTCTATCCCAACCTCATGCTCAGCCTGTCGATGGACCACGTTGCCGCTTTCTACCTCTGGCCGCAGAGCGCGGGCCATACCCGAATTCAATGCGACTTTCTGTTCCACCCGGATGAGCTCAGCAAAGCCGACTTTGACGGTACAGACGCCATTAAGTTCTGGAACGTGGTGAACCAGCAAGACTGGAACATCTGTGAGAGCGTGCAACGCGGCATGCGGAACAGGGTGTTCGAGCACGGCTACTACGCACCCATGGAAGACTACAGTCTGGATATTCGCCGCTACGTGCGCGGAAGACTTGGCGAGGCCGACAAATAGTGCTCCTAAGTCGAGTACCCACACGCTGGCGCTTGTTCAGCTTGCTTTTTTTACTCAGCTTCCTCTCTTACCTGATGCGCCAAAACATCCACGTGGCCGGCGAATTCATGATGCCCGAGCTCGGCATCAGCGAAATCGAGATGGGCTGGATTTATGCCGCATTCATATGGGGCTACGCCCTATGTCAGCTCCCGGGTGGCGTATTCGGAAAGCTGCTGGGACCGAGGGTGGCGCTGACCTGCGCAGGTGTGATCTGGATTATCACCACAGGCCTCACCGGTTGGCTCCCAGGAGAGGTGTTTACAACCGGCGCGGGGGTGATCAGTTGTTTGCTGGTGGTGAGGTTTTTCGTGGGCGTAGCTCACGCGCCGATCTACCCGATTCAGGCGGCTGTGGTGGAGCGTTGGTTCCCGGTAGGCCACTGGGCGCTGCCCAACGCGGTAGGAAGCACGGGCCTGACACTGGGCGCCGCACTCGCACAGCCGCTGGTCGCGGTGGTGATGGTCTATTGGGGCTGGCGGGCCTCCTTTTATGTGTTCATCCCCCTAGGCACCTTGCTTTTCTGGCTGTGGTGGCGCTACGCCACTGACGAACCCGCTGAGCACCCCACCATGACCGACGCCGAGCTAGCCCACATTCAGGCGAACCGAGAACAGCTGACCCCTAACGCGGGGTTCGGCGCCTGGCCGCAACTGATCCGCAACCGCGACACGCTGCTGCTCACCTGTGCCTATTTTGCTGAGAACTGCATCTTCTATCTGTTCTTTACTTGGTTCTTCCACTATCTGGTGACCGAGCTCGGCTTCAGTATTCTCGAGACCGGCTTCCTCGCCTCGCTGCCCTGGCTCTGCGGTGCCGTGATGGCGTCCGTGGGTGGCTACGCATGCGACACGCTTTGCGCGCGGCTCGGACCGAGGCTTGGGTGTCGCATTCCGGCCATTACCGGGCTCATCGGCGCCGGCATTTTCCTTTATACCGGGCTATATGCCAGCTCCCCCTATACCGCGGTAGTCTTGCTGTCGCTGTGTTTCGCCAGCACCCAGCTCACCGAGGGGGCCTACTGGTCCGCTCAAACCTATATCGCGGGGCCCTACACGGCACCTGCCTGCGGGTTGATGAACACGGGGGGCAACTTTGCGGGGATCGTGGTGGCACCACTCATGCCCTATCTGGCCAGCCACGTGGGTTGGGTCACCGCGCTCTCAACCGGCACCGTCATGGCCTTCGTAGGCGCCGCGCTGTGGCTCTTTATCCGGCCGGACCGAGCCTTCGTTCCAAACAGTGCGGCCGCCTGACTCAGCGCCAATGAATGCTGAACTATTTAAAAGCATTGATGGCCACCAGCAGCCAGCTCAGTATTAGAAGCAGCCCTCCGATAGGCGTAATCATCGCCAGCTGTGTGATGTCTGCGAGCACCAGCGCATAAAGCGAGAACGAGAACAGCAACACACCCGCAGTGAAACCCATCATGGGGAATCGCCATCGGTTCTCATCTGCTTGCGAATGCAGTGCCAACGCTAAAATGACCGCGGCATGAATAAGGTGATACTGCGCCGCTGTCTCCCAGATATCGATGCGTTCCGGCGAGACCGACGCTTGCAAGGCGTGCGCACCAAAGGCACCAGCGGCCACCCCGGTGCCACCTAAAAGGCCTGCGATCAGAAGATAACGGTTCATTAGTAGCGGAACGTCAAAATGTTGATGTCCGACCCTCCTCGCGGGGAATCCGCCAAGGCTTGCCATCGCACTGAGCGCGATTAGGGCAATCCGCGGTGCAACCTCGGCAGGGCAAGCTCTCTGGTGGGACCGTTTGGGGTGACTCGCTCATGACGTTAAATGCCTTTACTTGGGAGATGCGGACAGGCCGGACTGTAGCGCATCCCCAGCCCGAACGCCCAGTTTAGGCCGATCGACATCGGTAGTGCCCTCGCATAAGGGCCACTGAAGGCACCCTGTGCGCATCCGAATTCACCAATGTGGAGTAGAATCAGCGCTTGAGCAGAGGTAGTTAACACTTTGCTCAGAGCCGCGGGGCAACGCCCGATTCGCGGCTACCAAGTGCCGGGCCACACACAACGACGAGAATTGCGATGCAAGTTGACAGCGACGGCGGATATGAACCGACTGCTGACATTACATAGGCTTATCACGCTGGCGACAGCGCTGTTGGGTGCCACGTTGCTGGGCTGCAACGACAGCGCAAGCAGCGCTGGGGCGCGCTACGGCGGCCAGGCCGCTGCCGTGCCCGTGATGACGGCACCTGCAACGCTGACCGACCTGCGTGAAACCCTGACCTCGGTTGGCACCGCACGAGCGCTAAAAAGCGTGTCGGTCTATGCCGAAACCTCGGGCCGCGTCACCGCGGTTGCGATTGATGCTGACACCGCGGTCGCAGAGGGCGACTTGCTCCTGCAACTCGATGACCGGGATGAAACGCTGGCAGTGGAGCTGGCCACCGTGAAGCTCGCCGACGCAGAGCGATTGGTTACACGCTATACGACCGTTAACGCCCGGGACGCCAATATTCCCGAGAGCCAGCTCGATGACGCAAAAGGCGCAGTAGACAGCGCTCGTATTGCGCTGGAGCAGGCACGCGTCGATCTCGACCGACGCCGCATTACAGCGCCCTTCACGGGGCGCGTGGGCATCACCGAGATAGATGTGGGAGACCGGATCGATACCAGCAGCTTGATTACGACTATCGATGACCGCAGCCTATTGCTGGTGAACTTTTCAGTGCCTGAGGTGTATGTGGATCGCGTTACGCGGGGCACACCGGTAGATGTGCGACTGTGGGATGCCGCCGACGCGCCGGTATCCGGCGAGATTGTCGCGGTGGACTCCCGCATCGATGTCAACTCCAGGGCATTTATCGCCCGTGCGGCCATCGACAACGCAGCTGATCGCTTCCGGCCCGGCATGGCTTTTGAAATCAGTCTCAATGCTTCCCGCGGTGCCTTTCTTTCCGTGCCCGATGTCGCAGTGCAGTGGGGCGCAGACGGCGCCTATGTCTGGGTCGTCGAAGACGGACGCGCTGCACGGCGGGAGGTTCGTTTGGTGAAACGACTCGCGGGCGCGATCCTGATTGAGGGCGAATTAGCCGAAGGCGAACCCGTGATCATGGAAGGCGTTCAATCAGTTCGCGCGGGCGTGGTACTCAAACCGCTCAGTGACAATCTGAGCCCCGCCGGCAATGGCTGAATCCGACATCCCGATCAAAAGGGGGTTACCCGAACTGGGGGTTCGCAGACCCTGGCTGGTGCTGGTGCTCAATCTTCTGATCGCCATCGGCGGTGTTGCCGCGCTGTTAGCGATTGAGGTGCGGGAACTGCCCGACGTTGACCGGCCTGTTGTGTCAGTCAACGCCTTTTTGCCTGGCGCCTCCCCTGAAACTATGGACTCGGAAGTCACTCGGCTACTCGAGGGGGCTGCGGCCCGCGTCTCCGGCGTAATGAACATTAACTCCTCGAGCGAGGAGAACAGCACCCGCATATGGATCGAGTTCCGCCCGGAGATCGATACCGATCAAGCTGCTTCCGACGTGCGCGAGGCAATCAGTCGCATCGAGCGCGACCTGCCAGATTCGCTGGAGCAGCTCTCGGTTTATAAGGCCGACGAGCGAGCCGGAGAAATCATGCGCATTGCAGTTCGGTCATCCATCCATACCGATGAAGAACTGAATCGCTTTGTGGAGCAGGACATCGTCCCGCGCATTGTGTCGCTACCTGGCGTCGCGGACGCTTCACTGCTGGGCTCTCGTCAGCGCGTGTTGCGGATTATCCTCGATCCCCTGCGTCTCACCAGTTACGGTCTTACCGTCGCCGATGTTGCTACGGTATTACGCGCCGCACCGCTTGATGTGCCGGCGGGCAGCTTCCGCGCTGGAGATCAGCAGCTGTTGGTCCGTGCTGACGCCGCGGTGACTAGCGAGGCGGACATCGCATCACTCATTATTCGCGATGAAATTCGCGTCGGTCAGGTGGCCAAAGTCGCGTTCTCCCCCGAGGACGCCACCAGCTTTGTGCGGCTCAATGGCGAGCGCATCGTTGGCATCAGCGTGATACGCCAGGCAGGCTCCAATACCGTTCGCATCGCCGACGGGGTCCGTGCCGCGGTGGCCGATATCAATACCCGGATCGAGGGCGTGGACCTTCGTATCAGCTCTGATGATTCCGTTTTTATCCGGGGCTCTGTCAGAGAGGTCGTCACAACGCTGCTCATTTCTATCCTGGTGGTCATTGGCACTATCCGACTTTTTACGGGTTCGATGCGCCTGACGCTGATCCCCGCGATCGCCATACCCATTTCTCTGCTCGGCACGTTGGCGGCGAGTTGGGCGCTGGGTTTCTCAATTAACATCCTGACGCTGCTGGCACTAGTGCTAGCGGCAGGGCTGATTGTCGACGACGCCATCGTTGTACTGGAGAGCGTGCAGCGCCAGCGTGCCCAAGGAACCGGGCCGAGTGCTGCTGCCGTGGTGGGCACACGAAAGGTCTTTTTTGCGGTGATCGCCACTACCGCAGTGTTAATCGCCGTATTCGTGCCCATCGCTTTCTTGCCCGGCACCGCCGGCAGGCTCTTTCAGGAGTTCGGTCTAGTACTCGCAGTGGCAGTCGCGATCTCTTCGTTTGTGGCACTGAGTCTGGTGCCCGCGGTCATGGCGCGCCTCCCCGCCTCCGCGCCCCGACAGCGCCGAGTGAGCGATTGGGGCAATCGATTGGCGCAGTCTTACCACGCATCGCTCCAGACGGTGCTCAACGCACCCCGCCGTACGGCATCGATCTGTTTGCTGGCCGCGGCCAGCGCTGCAGGGCTTTACACCTTGCTCGATCAGGAACTGTTGCCGGCAGAAGACCGCGGCACCATTTACCTGTTCGCAAAAGGTCCCGACGGCGTGGGCCTTAATTATACCGAGCGACAAGCGGACCGCATGGAGAGTATGCTGCTACCCCTTATGGAGAGCGGCGAAATCATTGCCCTCTTCACCGTGGTAGGACGCTGGGATCCCAACAACGTATTCATGCTGGCCAAGCTCGCCGACTGGCGGCAGCGGGAACGCAGTCAGCAGGAAATCGCAGCCGACCTGAAACCACTGTTTGCCGATCTACCGGGCGTCGCCACGCGCATCTTTAGCGCCAACTCTCTGAACCTGAGAGGCGCATCGAGCGGCGGCCTGAGTGTGGCGCTCCTCGGCACCGACTACGACGAGATCTACGCCGCAGCCCGGGAATACACCGAACAAATTCGGTCGAGACTAGACTCGGTGAGCCGCCCACGCATAGGCTATGACCCCTCACAGCCGCAGCTTTCGGTTGGGATTGATCGTGAGCGGGCCTCCGACCTCAACATTTCTCTGGAAGACGTAGCGCAGACTCTGCGCGTAATGGTGGACGGCGCGCGCATTGTCGACTTGAACGCCGATGATCAGACCGTGCCGATTATTCTGGAAGCCGGTTCAGACAAAATTCGCGATCCCAGCGACTTGGTGAACCTTTACGTTCGCACTCGATCCGGCGCCTTAGTGCCGCTGTCGAGCATTGTGCGCTTGGACGAGCGCGGTGTGGCCAGCCAGCTCGACCGGCGAGAACAGCGGCGCGCCATCGAGATCGATGTCGAGATTCAACCGGGCTTCGCGATGCAAACCGCGGTCGATGACCTGTTTGAGCTCGCTGACGAAGTGCTGCCCGACAGCGTGACACTGATCACCCGGGGCGAAGCCGCGGCGCTCGCGGAAACCAACCGCGAGACGCTGATCACCTATGGCTTTGCGTTGCTCATCGTTTTTTTGGTGCTGGTCGCACAGTTCGAAGGCGTGACCTCGGCGTTAGTGATCATGGCCATTGTGCCTTTTGGATTGGCTGCCGCGATATGCGCCCTATTCCTGACTGGCACCTCACTCAACATCTACTCTCAAGTGGGGCTGGTGATGCTCATTGGCCTTATCGCCAAGAACGGCATTCTGCTGGTGGAATTTGCGGACCAGCTCCGCGATCAGGGCTATACGGTCCGAGAGGCCATCGAGGAAGCCGCTCGGATTCGGCTGCGACCCATTGTGATGACGCTGGTGTCGACGGTGCTGGGTGCTCTGCCCTTGATACTGGCCTCGGGACCGGGCTCAGAGGCGCGTTCTGCAGTGGGCTGGGTGGTGTTTGGCGGCATGGGTCTTGCGACGTTCTTCACCCTATACCTCACCCCAGTGGCCTATCTCGGAATTGCTCGCTTTGCCAAAGCGCGGGCCGCTTCGGGCGAGCGGTTGCGTCAGGAGCTGGCGCAGGAATAACGACCCAGCGTAGTGAAGATCGCTGCGTGATATCAGATAAATCTAGAATCAAAAAACGCCAACCCTTCTCTTTGGGATAGCGCTCGAGAATGAAATTTGCGTTGCGGGCTATCGCGACACGAGATCGAAGTCGTAATTCACAATAATCCGAAAATCGAACAGGTCATCTGCGCCCGGGTAGTCATCGTCCTGGTGGACCCATGCGGCGCGGAGCCGCACCCACACCTTCTCTGACCAACCCCCGTTGAGCCGCCAATCCACCGTCAGGTTTAATTCAGACGCATCAGCGGAGGCATTAGGGCCTGTGTCTGGCGTGTCACCCCAGACTGCGGTGGCAAAGAAACTCAAGTTCCCCGCACCCACCTGGCCAAGGTCTCGGGAGTAACCGATGCTGAAGGCATCCTCTTCTGCCCGATCGAAATCGTTAATGATGATTGAAAGGTAATTGGCGGGGTTGCCATAGGGCTTTTGAATGTCACCGCCATCATCGGTTCGGCTGGCTCCCACACGAAATTTGTTGTCACCCGCCACCAACTCTAACCGTGTCGAAATAAGGTGGGTCTTGAAGTCGCCAATGAGCTCAGCGCCAATGCTACTTTGCTGCGTGTAGGAGACATCAGCCCACAGGCTGAGATCGTCCGAGAACTCGAGACGTTTTTCAGCTTTAGCAAACGTGGTGTGGAAGAGATCCGGGGTTCTCTGGTGAATCAGACCGTAAACCGATTGATCCGGCATGCGGTAACGAAAACCCCAAAAGGTCAAACCCTTATCGGTGTCCTCAGCCCCGGCAGCCTCCGACATGGGGGTAAATTCGTCACTGTCTTTATATTTAATGGAGTCGACGTATCCCGCCATATAAGCCAAACCGTCACTGGGTTTGTTGCCGATCGTTGCCGCGTTGAACGTATTGGGGATCATGCGCAGATCGTGTTTACCCATGTAGGGCAAATCGATGGTTTGGCGGCCAAGCCGGACGCCATGATCGCCACCCAGTCGCACCGTTGCATAGGCTTCACTAAAGACTGTGAAGGCCTCAGGGCCCGGTTTAAACAACTGCGTGCCATCTTTATCAGAAGGGCCATAAAGCTTTTGGGATGTCGAGATCGTCGCGCCAAATCGCACGCGGTCTTCCCACCAGCCAGATCGAAACTCCAGCCCGCCACCGAGGGCCCATCCCGCCCGTGTATCGGCTACGTCGTAGTCACGGTATAAATAATAGGTTCGCGGCTTCAGCACCAGTTCGGCGCCATCAAGCAACCACCGGGAGCGCTCCTCTTCTGATTCGGTGCCCAGCGGCTCAAGAGTGGCATGCTGATTAGGTTCGTCGTCCTCCTCCCTCAGCTCCGCAGAATCCGCTTGGGCCCAGGCGATGCCCGGCATCGCAAGGCAAATCAGCGCGCTGCCCAGTAAGCGAGGCCAAACTCGGTCCATCTCGCTTGAACCAGCAGCCGTAGCAGCGATGCCCAGTAAGTGGGCAGTCATTTGTGCGAGCAAGCCGCCAGCGGGAGCAGACCAATCATAAACGCAACCAAGATGAGCGCCCCGTCTTACCGCTGACAAAGCCGCGGCGCCTCGTAAGGCAAGTCCATCAGCTCAAAATAATTCTGACCCAGCGCGATGTTGCGAAATGCCTCATCCTCGAGCACCCGCAGTGCGCGGCTTGTCACCTCCAGCTCGTGCGCGTAGTCCTCCCAGGTTTTAGAGGACGCAGCGACAAAGTCGGACCCAGGAAGAATACGAGTAGAGTACTGATTGAAGAACGGTATAAAGATTTCGCCCCAACGATGATAGGCGTTGTAGATCACGTCCCAAGAAATATCGAGGTAAAGATTGGGATATTGATCCAGCCGTTCGCTCATTAAGCGCACATGCTCACGCGCATCCATGGTGGTCAGCTCCTTGGACAGTCCCATGTGCGCCCAAACGATTTTGTTATCGGGATAAGTCTCGAGCGCATGATCCATTAGGTGCAGGAATTTTGTCGGTTCCGCGTCGTTGCCAAGATCGGAGTGGATCGTAACCGGCACCCCTCGCTCACGGAAAATCTCCATGAAGCTGGCCCAGCCAGCAATGCTCTCGATCGACGCAGGCTCCGCGTTATTGCCCAATAGTGCCTGCTTCATCATATTGAGTTCGCCAGACCAGGTGAACATCCCCGGGAACTCCGCGTCATACAGCGCGATGGTCTCTGCCGCTCGCTCTGCGTGAGCGAGATCAATAAAGGTCATAGAGAGCGTGATATGGATCTTATCAGGGTCGTACGCCGCTTTCTCCAGCCCATTCACGAAGTCATTCTTGATGCTCGGAATGGCCGAGACACCGGGGCAGTCCAAGTAATAGGCGCAGTTAGCGTCCAACTCCAGCACCTGTCCAATACCGAAGTAATTCACGAACCTAACACCAAGCCGGTCGAAGGTGTCCCAAAGCAGCTGTGCGTCCATGGCTGGCCCGCCAAAGGGCTTGGGGTGAAAGTGCGAGTCCATGACGGCCGTGTAGGGTTGCGTGGCGCGATCAAAGCAATACCCAGGCGTCTCACCCGGCCTGAAATTGGCCAGCGTGTGGTCTGGTGGAGGCAGCTTACGCCAGTCGAGCTCACTGGCTGGCACAACGCCCTGCGGCGGGGCTGGAGAAACATCAGGAGCGGCCGCCTCGGGCGTGCCCGCACAGCCCCCCAGCACTGTCAAAAGTGCCACGAGTAAAGTTGGTTTGCGGGTGCACACGAATTTCTGCTCAACAGCAATCACTTCTCATCCTCCTTTGGGCAGGGCGCCATCAGTTTGCAGAGAATAACGCCAGCATTTCTCAGAGGCTGACTGTACCGCTACCTCCAAGGCCATGCCTTAGCATTAAGCGACAACAGCTTTGTCACTAAGAGATGACTGGGGTCTCCTCGGTGCGAAAGCTGACAGCATTCCCTTATCCGCTTGACCCAACAGGGCAATTCCCCGATGGTCAAGACTTACCCTTGATAACAATCCACAAAGGCGCAGCGTTATGGAGCTTTTAGACGGCACACTCAAGCTCGACACCTTTCTCACCGTGACATTGGGCATTGTGGTGCTCTTTATCGGTAAGCAACTCAACCAAGTGGTGCCGGCGTTTCGCGAGTTCAGCATCCCAGAGCCTGTGACCGGCGGGTTGCTGGTGTGCATTCTGTTCACACTCATTTACGCGGTCACCGGAGTCGGTGTCGAGTTCAACCTCGGGGCGCGTGACGTGCTGCTGGTGTACTTCTTCACCACCATCGGCATCAATGCCAGCTTCAGCGACCTGCTGAGCGGCGGCAAGCCGCTCGTCATTCTACTAGCCGCCACCATCGTGTTTATGGTGCTGCAGAATTTCACGGGCATTGGTGTGGCCTCGGCATTGGGCCTCGAGCCCGCAGTGGGGCTCTTGGGTGGCACTGTGTCACTGATTGGCGGTCACGGTACCTCTATCGCCTGGGCACCAGTCTTCGCGGAGAAATACGGCATCAGTGGCGCGGCCGAAATCGGCATTGCCTGCGCGACCTTTGGGCTGGTGCTGGCGAGCCTCATGGGCGGCCCCATCGCCAAGTTACTGATCAGCCGACACAACCTCAAGTCCGAAGTCGAAGAAACACTGGACATTGGTGTTAAGCAGGAAGACCGGGACATGGATATCCATTACATGGACGTGCTCGACGCCATCCTGTCGATTCACATTTGCGTGATTATTGGCGTGCTGCTAGACGAGGCGCTGGAGAGTGCGGGCGTTCAGCTACCCCTGTTTGTGAGCTGCCTCTTCGCCGGGATTGTGATGAGCAATCTGCGTCCGAAAGCACTACCCCGCATTACCGGGACCTCTTGGCCTTCGCGGACCCCCGCGATCGCACTGATCGCTGATGTCTCGCTCGGTACGTTCCTGGCCATGTCGCTGATGAGTATGAAGCTGTGGGAGCTCGCCAGCCTCGCCGGACCTCTGGTGCTAATTCTCGGCGCTCAGGTGTTGGTAGCAGCTACTTTTATCGTTTTCGTCGTATTTCGACTAATGGGCAAGAATTATGAGGCAGCGGTGGTCTCCGCCGGTTTCGGTGGCTTCTCGATGGGTGCCACACCCACCGCCATGGCCAACATGTCGGCCGTCACCAAGCGATATGGCGCCTGCCATGAAGCCTTCATCATCGTGCCGTTGGTCGGCGCCTTCTTTATCGACATTGCCAACGTGATCATTATCCAGCAGCTGCTTGGGTGGATCGGTTAACCGCCGCGAGCCGCATTAGCATCATCTCGGGATCAAGGTAACCAAATGACACGCAGTAATTGGCAGCGTGCACTGATCATCGTCTCGCTTATTTTTGCGGGCGAGGCGATCTTCACCCTGCCCTACCACGTTACCCGCTTCTTTCGGCCGACCTTCCTCGAAGTTTTTGAACTCAGCGCCACCGAGCTCGGCGTGGCGCAGAGCGCTTATGGTTTTATCGCCATGGCCGCCTACTTTTTTGGTGGGCCGCTGGCGGACCGTTTTGAACCGCGCAAACTGTTGGCAGGTTCTCTCTGGGCCACTGCATTGGGGGGCCTTTATCTGGCCACCTTCCCTGATGTCACCGGCGTCATGTTGGTCTGGGGCTTCTTTGGGCTGACCAATATCCTGCTCTTCTGGGCGGCGCTCATTAAAGTGACTCGGGCGTGGGGCGGTGATAATCAACAGGGCCTCGCTTACGGACTACTCGATGGCGGCAGGGGCTTGCTGGCCGCCGTTTTGGCGTCAGTGGGTGTTATTGCTTTTTCGGTGGCGTTCCCTCTGGGCTATGACGACGCGACGCTAGAACAAAAAGGAGCCGTGCTGCGGCAAGTCATCTACGGCTACACAGCCGTCACGGCCGCGGTCGGGGTGCTGGTGTGGTTTACGCTACGCGGCCTCGATGGCGGAGCCAGCGACACGCAAAGTGCGCCCACCGCCGACTTGTTTCGCCAGATGAAGGCAGTGATCAAGCTGCGTGTCGTGTGGCTGCAGTCAACAGTCTTGGTCTGTGCCTACACCAGCTACAAGGCGTTTGATCAGTACGCGCTATTTGCTGTCCGTGGCCATGGCATTGATGAGATCGACGCCGCACAAATAGTCGCGACCGGGGCCTGGACCCGTCCCATCGCAGCACTAGCGCTCGGACTTTTGGGGGATCGCTTTGGTATTTCACGGATGGCGCTGGTCTGTTTTGTACTGCTAATTATCAGCCATTCGCTGTTTGCCTTTACCGGCA
>QOPK01000014.1 GCA_003331685.1 Halieaceae bacterium
TGTGTCTCTCCGTCTGTCCAGCCCGCGGCGATACGCCGACCCCTTTTGGCTTGCCAGTGCAGTACCGCGATGTCGAGTCGGGGTTGGGTTTTGCTGACGGGCGAGACGCCTCCGAGCTTGCGGATGTTGACGAGGCCCAGGCCAGACTTGAGGAGACAGAGCGAAATCTTGGGCCCTATCACCCCGCGCTAGCGGCCGAGTTCGTGCAGGTCGCCGAGCTGGCGATGGAGGCGGGTGAAGTGACTTTGGCGACGTCCCTTTATGACGCCGCGCTGCACAACGCCAGAGTTAACAATGGCTTGTACGGTGATCAGCAGTTGCCGATCCTGCGAGGGCTACTGGATCTGTATCTGCTGACGGGTGATCGTGAAGGATTCGAGGCCCGCGCGGCCTATCAGTTTCGGTTGCTGGGTTCAGGCCTGCCGCCTTTTGAAGAGGGTGAAATGCGCGCAGCGCTGGAGTTTTTCGACGTGTCACTCGATGCGCTGATGGGCGTTTCCTGGGAGGGCCGGAGCCGTGAATTGTTGGCGCTGCACACTCGCTTCGAGTCGATGGCCGAAGCGGTTTGTGCTGACGAGTCAGTGAATCTTGCCTGGTGCGAGCCCTTTACTTTCAGGTTGGGTCGTTTTTACTATCTCCTGGAGCATAAGCTCGACGTATTTGTTGACGACCCCCGTTTCGAGCGGACCTTTACCGATCCGGATTGGCAATCCCTTGACCGCGAGCCAAGACTGGAAGCGCTGCAGCGTCGTCTGTTCAATAAGGGTGAAACGGTTTTTGAACGGCTGCTTAAGGTCAGCCCCGACAGCCACGAGGCATTATCCGCTCTGGCAGATTGGCACTGGTTTTATGGTAAGCGGGATGAGGCGACGACGCTTTATCGGAGAGCCTGCGCACTGTCCCCGTCTAGGTTTTCGCGAGCTGCCCCGCTGCCGGAATACCCCCCGTTGGCCTTTAACAGGGCGTTTCAAGAGCCGGCTATGCCGCTCGACGTGTCCCTGACAGTGACCGAGAGGGGCAGGCCCGTTGATATGTACTTCAGTTTGCCTACGGCCGGGGTCGATGCCGACCCGCCAAGCCGGGTCAAACGTGCGATGCGCAGCATGGTGTTCAGGCCAGCCTTTGTGTCGTGTTCCGAGCCGGTGGAGACCGGACTGAAGCTCGATCTCGCCTACATCGATTGATCAGTCGTTGTGGATCACCAGTAATGCGCCGGTCGCTTTTACCGTGCCAGAAAGCCGCCAGCCCAAAACTTCACCGCCGTGTTTTTCAGTCACTTTGTCGGCCATTTCATGAAACGTGGGTCGCTCGGGATCGCCTATCACGATCGTGCCCACGCCAGCGTCAATGGCGCGATCGATCATTTTGGCGACAGGGTCCACCAGCTCATCCCAGAAACAGATATCACCGCCGAACAGAATGTCCACCTTCTCGAGATCTTTCTTGCGGACCTTTTCGAAACGCTGCACCCAACTTTCGGTGGAGACGCCGTTAAGTTCGGCTACGGCATCGAGGTAGGGGAATACGGCGGGGTCGGCATCCATTGAGACGACCTTTGACCCCCATTCCTTGGCGCACCAGATGCCGGTAATGCCCCAGCCGCAGCCAGCATCCAGCGCGCGCTTGCGGCGCTTCGGCGGATGCTTTTTTAAATAGTCGATGATTAGGCAGCTGGATTTCCACAGCTTGGTACCGTGAATGCTCGGCTCATGACCTGCTCGCCGCACGGCTCGAATACTCTTGTGTCCGGCGTAAGGCATTACGACGCCGCGGAAGCGACGGAGCTTTTTGTCTGCAGCGGATTGCTTGGTTTTGCTGGTTGTTTTCTTGGTTTTAGACGACGGCATACCGCGCTCCGCGTTCAATGGGAGCGGGAGCTTAGCAAAAGTGCCGTGCCGAGGGTATTAGCGCTTCGTAACTTCTTCGGCTTGCAAGCCTTTGGGGCCTTCAACCAGGCTGAACTCGACTTCCTGTCCCTCGTTCAGGCTCCGATAACCATCCCCCTGGATCGCTCTGAAGTGAACAAAGATGTCGCCTGGCCTGTCGGCCATTGTGATGAAGCCAAAGCCCTTGGCGTTGTTGAACCACTTAACGGTTCCTGTCTGTCGTTCTGACATGACTGAATCCACCGCATTAGAATTATTATTCGATGTAGTCTTATCAGGGCTTCAAGAAGAACGCAACTCCTCAATTTGCGTGCGCTGACGCCCGAGAGTCGCTAGAGCCGTTTCCGCCATCGTTTTCTTATGCTTTTCTGCTTCGACAATTTCTGCAGGTGCTCGCTCGGTAAACGATTTATTGGAGAGCTTGCCGTCGAGCTTCGCTACTTCTTTCTCCTGGCGTTCGATCTCTTTGTCCAGGCGCTTGAGTTCGGCCTCAATATCGATGACACCGGCCATGGGCACCCTGATCTCCAGGTCACCGCATAAAGCCATCAGGCTTGCGGGCGGAGCCTCTTCTTCGGACAATACCGTAATACCGGTGACTTTAGCCAGTCGTCCCAGGTAGGCTTCATTGCGGCTGAATCGCTCACAGTCGAGCTGCGTGGCATTGACGACAAACACAGGGAGCTCGGTAGCAGGGGGGATATTGGATTCTGAGCGAATGGTGCGGATGCCGACAATGATCTCTTTGAGCCACTCTATTTCTGCTTCGGACTCTACATCTACACGATCGTTCTGCCTTTGGGGCCAGGGCGCCAGCATGATGCTTTCACCCCCTTGATCCGCCAATCGGCTGACGGTTTGCCAGATTTCCTCTGTCAGGAACGGCATGAAGGGATGGAGCAAGCGCAGTGACTTCTCTAATACCGTGATTAAAGTGAGACGTGCCCCTAATTGTTCGGATGTGGCGGAGGCGTCATCCCATAGAACTGGCTTGGACAGCTCAAGGTACCAGTCACAGAACTCATTCCATACGAAGTCGTAAAGCGCTTGGGATGCCAGATCGAAACGATAGTTTTCATAGGCGTCCTCGACGGCAATGAGTGTTGTCTCGAGGCGGCTCTGAATCCAGCGGTCAGCCAGCGAGAACGCCGCCTCCCCAGCACTCAGATTGTGTGACTCCGTATGGCTCAGCACATAGCGCGAGGCGTTCCAGATTTTGTTACCGAAATTGCGGTATCCCTCCATTCGGCCGATATCAAACTTGATATCCCGCCCGGTGGATGCCAACGAGTAGAAAGTGTATCTGAGTGCGTCGGTGCCATAACCTGTAATTCCCTCGGGGAACTGCTTGCGTGTCGCTTTCTCAATTTTTGCTGCGAGCTGCGGTTGCATCAGATTACTGGTCCGCTTTTGAACCAGCGTCTCTAGCTCGATGCCGTCAATCAGGTCGATGGGGTCAAGGACATTGCCTTTCGATTTAGACATTTTCTGACCTTCACCGTCGCGCACCAGGCCGTGGACATAGACGGTATGGAAGGGGACCTCTTCCATGAAGTGCAGCGACATCATGATCATTCTCGCCACCCAGAAGAAGATAATGTCGAAACCGGTCACCAGCACTGAGGCTGGATGGAAAGCCGCTAGATCTTCATTTTTCTCGGGCCAGCCGAGCGTGGAGAAGGTCCAAAGGGCTGACGAAAACCAAGTATCCAGCACGTCATCATCTTGTCGCAATGGCGTCCCATCGGGGATTGAATACGCCTCGCGCACGGCAGCCTCGGACTCTCCAACGAAGACGTTGTTTGCTTCGTCGTACCAGGCCGGGATGCGATGGCCCCACCAAAGTTGGCGGCTGATGCACCAATCCTGAATGTCACGCATCCAGGCGAAGTAAGTGTTCTCCCACTGTTTAGGCACAAACTCTATGGCGCCGGCCTCGACCGCCTTAATCGCAGGCTCGGCGAGTTTTTTGGCGTTGACATACCATTGGGGTGTAAGCCAGGGCTCAATCACCGCGCCAGAGCGGTCGCCTCTCGGTACCTTGAGCGTGTGCGGCTCAATTTTCTCAAGCAGCCCGGATGCTTCGAGCTCAGCGATGATCTGTGTTCTGGCATCAAAACGGTCCAATCCCCGGAAGCGCTCCGGGGCTTCATCGTTAATTCTGGCATCGGCGGTCAGCACATTGATCATGGGCAGCTGGTGACGCTCGCCCATTGCGTAATCATTAAAATCATGCGCCGGCGTAATCTTGACGCAGCCAGAGCCAAACTCGGGATCCACGTAATCATCGGCAATGATGGGGATGGTGCGCCCTGTTAGTGGCAGGTCGATGGTTTCTCCCACCAGATCGCGATAGCGCTCGTCGTCAGGATGGACCGCAACCGCTGTATCACCCAGCATGGTCTCGGGGCGCGTTGTCGCGACCACTAGGTGACCTTTGCCGCTGCTCAGCGGATAGCAGAGATGCCACAGTGAGCCGGTCTCCTCCTCCTGCACCACTTCAAGATCGGAAATCGCGGTAAGAAATTTGGGGTCCCAGTTGACCAGCCGGTAGCCCCGATAAATTAAACCCTGCTCATGTAGCTCAATAAATACACGTTGGACCGCCTGTGACAGCCCGGGGTCCATGGTGAAGCGCTCTCTGGTCCAATCCGGTGAGGTGCCCAGCCGCCTGAGCTGTTGAGTGATGGCGCCACCTGACTCGGCTTTCCAGTCCCACACCCGGTCAATGAAGGTCTCTCTGCCCAGGGTCTCCCGTGTCAGGCCCTCGGCCTCGAGCTGACGCTCGACGACCATCTGGGTGGCGATACCGGCGTGGTCGGTGCCCACCTGCCAGAGGGTGTTGTGACCCCGCATACGGTGGTACCGAATCAGCGCGTCCATGATCGCCTGCTGAAAGCCGTGCCCCATGTGTAAGGTGCCGGTGACGTTGGGCGGTGGGATGGGAATGCAATAGGCGGGGCCCTGCCCGGAAGGCGCAAAATAGCCCCGGGATTCCCACTGTTCGTACCAGCGCGCTTCGATGTCTGCAGGTGAAAAATTCTTGTCCATGGTCACGATGTTGATATGCCCTGTAAGCAGTATTCAGTGCTACGACAGATCATGCTTGGCAAGGGGGTAGCCCCGGTCCCGATAAAATCGCCACGCTTCTCGCGAGGCCTCGATTGTAGCCGCATCTGGCGCCACGATCTGTGCCAAGCGGTCAAAACGCGCAAAATGACCGGGCACGGCGCCGGTCGTGTTGATCAATACGTCGTTGTGCTCCAGCGACGGGTCGTCCCATCCTATGACCAGTGGTTCGCCGTCTTCTTTACCCACGATAGTGTGGGGCAGAAAACTCTCAGTACGGAATGTCCACAAGCTGTCGTGCAGTGCAGTGGCGGTGGCTTCGTCTGCGACCTGAACAAAAATCTGGTGGCCGCGACTCAGCGCTTTTTCCGCAATGCGCCCGACGGCTGCATAGGCCGTCAGGCCGCCATTCTCTGGAAGAACATAGAAATCGACTTGTGTCACAGGACTCCCGCACGCTCACGCAGATATTGAACCAGCATGGGTACGGGTCGACCCGTCGCGCCTTTGGGGGCGCTTCTGAATGCGGTACCGGCGATGTCCAGGTGAGCCCACTTATAGTCTTCTGCAAATTGAGACAGGAAGCAGGCCGCTGTAATGCTGCCTGCGCCACCCGTGCCGATATTGGCCAGATCCGCAAAATGACTGTCGAGCTGTCGATGGTATTCCTCCCAAATCGGGAATCGCCATCCACGGTCGTGGCTGCGCTCTCCCGCGCTCAGCAGACTGTTGGCAAGGTGATCGTCATTCGAGAAGATGCCCGTCGCCTCCTGCCCAAGAGACACAATAATGGCGCCGGTTAAAGTGGCGATATCGACGACCTCGACGGGAGAGAATCGCGCCACGTAGGTGAGTGCATCGCAGAGCACGAGGCGACCCTCGGCATCGGTATTGAGAATTTCGATCGTTTTGCCTGACATGCTTGTTACCACATCGCCGGGCTTGGTCGCTCGTCCACTCGGCATATTTTCTGCGGCTGCGATTACCCCAACAATGTTGATGGGCAGCTTCATCATGGAGGCGGCCTTGATCGCGCCGAATACGGATCCCGCGCCCCCCATATCGAACTTCATTTCGTCCATTTTGGCGCCGGGCTTCAGGCTGATACCGCCGGTGTCGAATGTGATGCCTTTGCCTACCAGGCAGTAGGGGCGGGCACTGCTGGCGGCACCCTGATATTTAACGATGATGAGTTGAGACGGTTGCTCTGACCCATTCCCTACCGACAGTAGAGAGTGCATACCCAGCTCTGCCATTTTTCGTTCATCAACGATGGTGGCCGTGAGGGTTTTGTCCGAGCGGGCGAGCCGCCTTGCCTCGCTGGCCAGAAATTTTGGGGTGCAGATATTGCCGGGGAGATTGACCAATTGGCGAGTTAAATTGGCGCCCTGGCCGGTCGCGACACCCGCGAGGACAGAGCGACGGGCCGCGGGCAGGCTGCACAGCGCGCCTGGCAGAATGGCAACTTTTTTCAGCGCTCGCTCGGGTTTCTTGCGTTTATTCAGCGTCTGGCTGTATTGATAGTGTGCCAGCGACAGAGAGAAGCTGATTTGCTCCATCAGCGCTGTAGGGTTTTTCAGTTTCTTTGTCAGGCATTCCATCAGGACCTGCGCGTCATTGGCAGGGCTTGCCACGAGGGCGCGCGACAGTGCTTCACTGATTTTTTTAAATTCTCCTACTGTTGGGTTGCCCAGGTCGCCGCAGCCGACCAGCAAAACCCTCTCGACACTGCCTGCGCCAGGCAGCCACAGTTGACTGCCAGCGGATCCTGTGAAGTCACCATTTTGTAGCGATCTCGCCACTGTGCCACCGAGCCGCTTGTCCAGCGCCTTCAGCTCGGGTGACAGCGTTTTTCTCTCGGGCATCAAAACAGCCAGCGCCTGAGTTTTGATCAGTTCAGCTGACCCTGCAGCCCTTGCGGTAATGCTCAATGTAGCCATTGGTGATCCTGTAGGTTGTTGAGTTTGGGAGCGGGGCGCTAGTGTATGATGGTGGCGCCATTAACGAAATAACCCTTTATGATTTTGGCGCGGTTTATCTGACCTGATGCGGATCCTTCGATACCTGACGCGAGACATTCTGCTGCACACAGTCGCGGTCAGCTTTGTGCTGTTTTTGGTGGTCTTTGCTGGACGCTTCATTCGCTACCTAGCTGAGGCGGCAGTCGGGTCATTAACCGGCGATGTCCTGCTCCCTATCATGTTGTTCAAGCTCCCGGGGTTTTTCGAAATGATCCTGCCGCTGGGTCTTTTCATTGGAATTTTGCTGAGCCTCGGGCGGCTCTACGCTGAGAGTGAGATGGTTGTCTTGCGCGCCTGTGGCGTGGGCCCCGGCAAGCTCGCTGCCTTTGTCATGGTGCCGACTGCGTTGGTAACTCTTGCGGTGGCAGCACTCTCTCTCTTTATAACGCCCGAAGGCTCCGCCAGAGCACAGGTGCTGCTGGACAACCCCCGCTCTGCTGAGGGGCTTCACATGCTGAACGAGGGTCGGTTCCGCAAACAGCGCAAAGGCGATTACGTGACATACGCGGAGCGCATCGATGACGACGGATTGATGCACAACATCTTCGTTTTTGAGCGCACACCCGGCTCGACAGAGGGCCGTTTCACCGCAACGTTCGCCCGTGAAGGGGCGATCGTTCTCGCTGAGGAGAGTGGTCGGAGATACTTGGAATTAAGGGGGGGTAATCGCTATCGCGGTGAACCAGGCGAGCGGGTCTTGGAGGAGATTGCATTCAATCTTTACGGGGAGTTGATTCCCGAGTCCCAAAATAGTCTGCGCCGTGGCGGTAAAGTTGAATCGGTTGCTTCCGCTGTCCTTTGGGTTAGTGACGACCCTCGGCTAAGGGGAGCCCTTTGGTGGCGCTTGTCGTTGCCGGTGATGGTGCCTGTCGTCGCCGTGATCGCGCTCGCGCTAAGCCGCACGGATGCGAGGCGGGGCCGCTACGCAAAAATAGGCCCCGCCATGGTTGTATTGCTTCTGTATTTCCTTGGTATGACGCAGGGCCGCAGTGCAATTGAATCGGGCCAGGGTCCCAGTTTAATGCTGGCAGTCCACGTTGGTTTTGCACTGTTGGCACTAATGCTGTTGCAGTGGGAGCGCATCAGCAAGCGCTGGAAGGTGGCGCGTGGGTAAGTTCGATTTGTATGTCGGGCGCTCCGTCCTTCTGGCCAGCTTGGGGGTGTTGCTACTCCTCGTGGGTCTGGATGCGCTGACATCGATTGTCGATGAAACCGACGATATGCGAGACGGCTACAGTTTTATCGATATTCTGATTTATGTGGGCTATACCCTGCCTAGACGAGTCCATGAGTTCGTGCCGTTTGCCGCGCTGATCGGCGCTCTTATCGGGCTTGGCAGGCTTGCCGCTTCGAGTGAGTTGGTGGTGATACGCGCTGCGGGCGTATCGATGTTCTCCATGGCGACAATGGTGCTAAAGCCGGCATTGCTCATGGCGGCAGTGGGGTTCGCGGTAGGGGAGTTTGTTGCACCTCATACCGAGCAGTTGGCCATGAGTCATCGGGCTTTGGCTCAACGCTCTGAGTCAGCAGTGGCGGGGCGATTTGGTGCCTGGAACCGAGACGGCAATACGTTTGTGCATGTTGACGCGGTGCAGCGTGGCGGCGTCGCTTACGGCCTGACGCTGCTGAGTTTTGATGACAACCGTCAGCTCCAAAGTACGTTGATGGCTGAGCGGGCCACCCATGCTGGAGACCACTGGGTGCTTGAGCAGGTGAAGCTGACGCGCCTTGAGTCCGATCGCACTGCTACCGAGGAGGCGACGCTATGGCGTTGGGACACTGCCATCACACCGCAGTTGTTAACACTGGACGTCGTAGAACCTGAGACGCTACCCGTACTGGAGCTGTGGCCCTACGCGCAGTATCTGAAGGAACAAGGTATGGTGTTTGTTGATATCGAGTTGGCTTTTTGGCGCAAATTGTTACAGCCCCTTGCCACACTTGGTTTGGTGTTGGTGGCCATGTCATTTATTTTTGGCCCGCTTCGAGAAGGCACCATGGGCGCCCGAATATTCGTTGGCGTTATTGTCGGGGTAGTGTTTCGGATCAGTCAGGATTTCTTCGGCCCGGCCAGCCTCATTTTTGGTTACGACCCCCTAGTGGCCGCACTGGTTCCCATAGCGTTGTGTTGGCTGGGCGGAACTTGGCTCTTGTGGCGTCGCGCCTGACTAGACTTTTGTTGGCGGGATTGGGCTAGCGATCTTTCGGTATCAGCACTAAATAGGTCTGAGACAGGCGATCGTGCCAGTAACGCCGATGTGGCGGAACGAAACGCCACCAATAGCCGGCCCCCAGACTGATCGCCGAGAACAGCGCACCCAGCACGCGCACCGACACCTGCCGCCAGGTTGGTGGGCCTCCCGAGTCGGTGACCAACTTGATCCGCCAGGCTTGCATGCCCAGAGTCTGCCCGGCGCGTCGCCAGAAAATTCCGAAAAACAGGATCAGGATCAGCAACCAACTCAGTCGCTGTAGGCCGGGGGGCACGGCGGGATCGTTGAGGGAGTCCGTGGGCCCGAGGATCGCCACCCATAGTCCTGCGGCAGCCATGAATAGCGGTACGACCAGCAATGTGTCATAGAGCATGGCCAACCCATGTCGCCATAGAGGAGGGGGTGGGAGATCCTGATCGTGCTGAGGGGAGATATCCATGGGGCGATATTGATCCAAAACATTCGGGCGCTGTTTCAAAGTAAAATAGTATGCCCTGATAAGCGGACACGCGTATGACAGTCCAGTCTGAAATCACGGCAGCACTCGAGGCTGCGTTCCAGCCGTGCGAACTCACTGTGGAAAATGAAAGTTTCCGTCACAGCGTCCCGCCAGACTCTGAAACGCATTTTAAAGTAGTGCTGGTGACAGAGCAGTTCTCTGGCGATCGCAGCGTCAAGCGTCACCAGCGGGTCTATGGTGTTCTCGCCGAGTGGCTTGCGGGGCCGATTCACGCGCTGGCGCTGCACACCTATACCCCGGAAGAGTGGGCAGAGACGGTGGCTGCACCTGATTCACCCGACTGTCGCGGCGGCACCGGCAAGTAATGGCGCAGGAATCAGAGTCTGACCAGGTCGTTGCGGCGCTCTACCGATTTGTGGTGCTTGATGACTTTGCCGACCTGAAACCGCCCCTGCTGGCAGTGTGTTTAGAGGCGGGGATCAAAGGCACGCTATTGCTCGCACGAGAAGGTATCAATGGCACCATTGCTGGCAGCCGCGCGGGGATCGACACCGTGATTGCTTGGTTGCGTCAAGATCCACGGCTTCATGCGCTCGATTGGAAAGAGTCCTATCACGCCGCGGCACCTTTTCATCGCATGAAAGTGAAGCTGAAGCGGGAGATCGTCACAATGGGCGTGGAGGACGTTGACCCTACGGCCTGCGTCGGCCGTTATGCCACGCCCTCCGAATGGAATACGCTGATCGATGACCCGGAGTGTTTGGTGATTGACACACGGAATGATTATGAAGTGGCTATCGGTAGTTTTCGGGGTGCAGTCAACCCGAGCACACAGAGCTTCCGCGATTTTCCTGAGTGGGTCCGAAACAATCTCGACCCGGTTCGCCACACTAAGGTCGCCATGTTTTGCACCGGTGGTATCCGTTGCGAAAAGTCGACCTCTTATTTGGTATCCCAAGGATTTGCAGATGTCTGGCATTTGCAGGGTGGTATTTTGAAGTACCTCGAGGACATCCCCGAGTCAGAATCGCGGTGGGAGGGCGAGTGCTTCGTTTTTGATTCTCGCGTGGCGGTGAATCACCGTCTTGAAAAAGGCAGTTTTGACCAATGTTATGCCTGCCGCCATCCCATCACTGAGGCGGATAAGGCATCCGTGCACTATGAGAAAGGCGTCTCTTGCCCCCGTTGCTACGGTGACCTCACTACGACCAGGCAGGCGCGCTTTCAGGAACGTCAGAAGCAGGTGGAGCTGGCTGCCGCGCGAGGACAGCAGCATATTGGCGGGCCGCCACCTGCGCGACAGACGCGCGGAGAGTCAGCGCTGCCTGCCCAATCGACGGATGAGTGACGGAGCAGGATAAAAGTAACTCACCGCCGCGCCGTCTCCCGCCGAGATAATGCCCTGAAGTCTTACGCTGCCACTGTCGGTAAAGGCAATCATGGCGCCACCAGACGCGCCTTTTTTTGCCACGCAATCAGAAGCGGGCGGATGACTACTGGCGTCGATCACTGAGCAGGTGATATCGGCCAGGAGATAGCGCTCGGCGTTATCATCAGAGCTTAGATTGGGTTGCGGGGTAAAGCCGGCGGCAATCAAAGGTTGCCCGGTGTGATGGGGGGTGGTGGAAATTGGGATCCAGGTATCGACGGTGAGGGACGAAACCGGCGTTAGGAATGCCCAGTCTTCTTGCATGGAGCCCCCGGACTCGAGCAGTTTCATGGGGACCGGCGTTACGGTGCGAGGATTAACCAGCTGAATTGGCATGATGGTAGAGCGGTAGTCTTCAAAGCAATGCCAGGCGCTAACGAAAATACTGTTGGGGCCGGGTGTGACGGCAACCGCCGTGCAGTGCTCGGTGAAATGGCGCATTCGCCCCTCAGTCAATCGTGTGACAGGAATGCTGAGTGGGAAAAGTGCGCGCGGCCACCCACCAACATGCTCGGGAAGGGGTTTTCGTGGATCAGCAGAGGATGCGGTCACGGTGGCCGAGAAGAGGGCGGCAGCCAAGGCTACGGTCACGAGTAAGCGCGGGGCGAGGTGCATGTGATGCCGAATAGCGTCGCGGTAGCGCAACATAGCATCCTCGAAGGCCCGGAGGATAGGCTAGATAATCGGTCTGGTGGCCGGTTTGCTTGGTGTAACCTTCCCGCATAGGTACCCACAGCACAACGCCAAACGGTGTGAGATAAAGCATTCATGACAACGCAGTACACAGCGCAAGAATTGAAGACTGGTTTGTCGCTGGCGGTGGTCGCTAACATCATTTGGGGTGTGGCGGCGCTGTATTGGGTGGAGACATATCCTGTGCGGCCTCAGGATGTGGTCGCACACCGTGCGATCTGGAGCCTGCCGGTCGCGGCGGCTGTTCTGATTTGGGCTGGTCGGCTTCGCGCTACCTGGTCTCTGCTCCAACTGCCGAGCATGCTGATCTGGAGCCTGCTGGGGGCGTTGCTTCTGAGCGTGAATTGGGGGGTATTCGTTTACGCGGTGTCTGCCGGGCGCGCAACTGAAGTCAGTCTGGGTTACTTCATGCTACCCCTCCTAACAATCCTAGTCGGCAGGGTGGCATTCCGAGAGATTCTCGGACCAATGCAATGGACCGCCATTTCTTTGGCGGTGATCGCGGTTGCGCTGCAGCTGTGGGCTTACGGCAGCCTCCCTTGGGTCAGCTTGGCTGTTGCGGGCAGTTTTTCGATCTACGCCGCGATTCGAAAAAAGATTGTCGCCGACACCATGCAGGGCTTGTTCATTGAGACCCTCTGCATGGCGCCTTTTGCTCTGGCTTGGTTCTGGCTGACAGGGGGCGCGGGCATGGGAGCTCATGGCTTCAAGGTAGATATGTTTTTGTTGCTCGCAGGGGCCTACACCGCTGCGCCGTTACTGAGCTATATCGCGGCGTCCCGACTGCTGCCACTGAACGTCGTGGGCTTGACCTCTTATTTGGGCCCCTCTCTCCAGCTGCTCGTGGCGCAGACTGCACTGGGTGAGTCGATCGATACCGTGACTGCGACCTCTTTTGCTCTCGTTTGGATGGGGGTTTTGTTGGTCTCGGGCCAAGGGCTGGCGCGCTTTCGAAACCGCCGATGAGCGGTGTGATCCGACTGCGGCCCGAGTGGCGCTCGCTGCTGGGAAGTGAATTTGAGCAGCCTTACATGTCGCGGTTGTCTGCATTTTTGCGCGCCGAAAAAGCTGCTGGCAAGACCATTTATCCGCCTGGTGGGCAGTTTTTTGCGGCGCTTGATGCGACGCCGCCGGAGGCGGTGAAAGTGGTGGTACTGGGGCAGGATCCCTACCACGGTCCCGCCCAGGCTCACGGCTTGAGTTTTTCAGTTCAGGGTCGTCAGCGCATACCGCCCTCATTACGGAATATCTTTCGTGAGCTCTATGACGATGTGGGTATTCCCGTGCCGCCGCACGGTGACCTCTCCCAGTGGGCCGAGCGCGGTGTACTGTTGCTCAACAGTGTGTTGTCAGTTGAGCACGGCGTTGCCGGATCGCATCAGGGTCAGGGTTGGGAGCGATTTACTGATGCAGTGGTAACGGCGGTCAATGGGGGAGTGTCCCCCGTGGTATTTATGCTGTGGGGCGCTCAGGCCCAGAAAAAGGGTGCCGCCGTTGATCGCGCAAGGCATTGTGTCCTCACCGCGCCCCATCCCTCTCCGCTGTCAGCACATCGGGGGTTTTTGGGTTGTCGCCACTTTAGTCAGGCAAACGCT
Organism: Halieaceae bacterium; assembly: GCA_003331685.1. The sequence goes on from QOPK01000014.1 coordinate 13,367, forward strand.
TTTCTTAAGGCGAACCAGCGTCAACCCGTCGATTGGTCTTTATCATGCTGACAACGAGTGACCTGCGAGAGCTCGCCGTGACCGCCTTTGAGCATGATCGGCTCCGCAGCCGCCTCCGGAGTCAATTCGATCAGTAGTTCGTGGGCCTGATCTTGAAGACAGTGATTCACGATGCTGCCGACGGTCTTGCCATCTGCGTTGACCAAAATATCTCCGGCGATAGCGGCGGCAGTTGTCTTGGCCCGGTGCAGACGGCGCTTTGGCGTGCCGCGGTAGTGAAGCCGGGCCACAATCTCTTGCCCCGTATAACAGCCCTTGGTGAAGCTCACGGTGCCATTCAAGTCGTAATCAAGGTCTTGGGGCAGGTAGCTGCCAATCGTTTGGCTCTCGATACGCGCACGCTGGTTTTTGACCTCTAGCCAGAGGCCGCCTGAGTGCTCCTCCTTCTGACTGTCATGCGATGCGGTCCAGCACTCGATATGCTCCCGGCCCATAGGAACCGTGACTGCCGCGAGGGACGATTCTGCGAAGCGCAGTTTCGCATGATGCTCCTCTGTTGAGCCGGCATGGCAGTTAGTGCACCAGTCAGTTGGTGTGAGCGAGCACCGCGAAAACGCGAGGTAGGGTTTGAGGTGCTCGGCAAGCGCTGCCATAACCGTCGTTCTGCCTCTCAATAGGATTTCCTGCTCATCGATTATCACTGCCAATACGTCTGCGAGCACCCGGCCCTTCGGGTTGCAAAACGCAGCGTAGCGGAAGCTCGAGACGTCACAGTCGCTGAAATCCGCGGTCGTTTGTCCATGAAGGAATTCCCTGCCCCCGCTGCCAGACAACCGCATAACAGTATCGGTGTGTTCGGAGGGGCTCTGTGACTGCTGAGTGTTCAATGCGGGTGCGCCGGGTAATAAACGGGTTGTGGAGCTCTATACTACAACGTTGAAGATGCGAGCTGTTGGCAGTCTATGGATAAGAGAGAAGAATGGAACCGCGCCAAGTGGGCAAGCCGAAGAGGGCTGCTCGAACTAGATCTATTGTTGGCACCTTTTGTGACGGAGGCTTTTCTCGAACTGAACGCATTATTGAGACAGGACTACCGGGAACTCCTGTATCAGGACGATCAGGATCTGATGGAGTGGATTATGGGGCGCAGTGCGATCACGGAAGATCGTTTTCTTCCAGTGATCGAAGAAATCAGACGTTTCCACGGACTCGGTGCTTGATGCTGTCCAGTAGTGCCGCTCAGTGGTACCGGTCACTGATGCCGATCACTGATGCCGATCACTGATGCCGATCACTGATGATAGTGGGGCAGTCGGTCAGTCGGGCCGTCCAGGGCTGTGTCGGCGTCGAAGTGTGTTGGTATCAGTATCGAATCGCGAGCAACCGGCTCGATATCGGGAAAGTCCGAGTTATAGTGCAAGCCGCGACTCTCTCGGCGTTCCGCGGCGCACTGGACCATCAGCGACGACACGCGCGCGAGGTTGCGCATCTCCAAAAGCGGGCGAGTGATCTGGAAGCGTCCGTAATAGCCCGCCACCTCCTTTTCCAGTAATGCAATTCTGTCGGCAGCATGCTGCAGCCGCCGCGATGTTCGCACAATGCCCACGTAATCCCACATGAGACGCCTCAACTCCTGCCAGTTGTGCTGTATCACTACTTCCTCGTCGGAGTCCCTCACACGACTGTCGTCCCAGGTTTCGGGAGCCACGAGTTCTCCAGTGATCGAGTCTGCAATGTGCTGTGCCGCGGACTGTGCGTAAACGAAACACTCCAGTAACGAGTTGCTGGCCATGCGGTTCGCCCCATGCAACCCGGTGCACGCTGACTCGCCGACCACATAGAGTCCAGGCACATCGCTAGCACCATATTGATCGACCACCACACCGCCACAGGTGTAGTGGGCTGCGGGGACAACGGGAATCTGGTCGCGGGTAATATCAATGCCAAGCGCCAAACAGCGGTCATAAGCCTGTGGGAAGTGACGGGTAATCAGGTCAGCGGGCTGATGACTGATATTGAGGAAAACGCATTCGGCGCCGAGCCGCTTCATTTCAAAATCGATGGCTCTGGCCACAATATCTCGAGGCGCAAGCTCCTCGCGATCGTCGAAATCGGACATGAATCGCTGGCCATCCGGCAGATGCAGCGTTGCCCCTTCACCGCGAAGCGCCTCGGTCATCAGGAATGATCGACTTTCCGGATGGTAAAGGCAGGTGGGGTGAAATTGGTTGAACTCCAGGTTGGCCACCCGGCACCCCGCGCGCCAGGCGACCGCGATGCCGTCGCCACTGGCACCGTCCGGGTTTGTGGTATATCGATAGGCCTTGCTAGCGCCCCCTGTCGCGAGCACGACGGCACCGGCACTGACTGTCTCCACGATGCTGTCGCGGGTACTGAGCAGGTAGGCGCCGCAGACTCGTGAGCCTGCCTTGATCACATCAACGAGACAGCGATCGGTAAGCATGGTGATGTTGGGGGCCTCGGCCGCTCGGGTAGCCAGCACCTCTGACAGCGCTCGCCCGGTTTGATCGGCAGCGTGGATGACGCGGCGATGGCTATGCCCGCCTTCCATCGTAAGGTGAAACTCACGAAATTCGGCATCTTGCTGATCCTCGCGGAGATCGAAGTTCATGCCCTGTGATATCAGCCAGTCGACAATTTGTCGGCTGCGTCCAACGGTGAATTGCACTGCCGGCTCGTGACAGAGGCCCGCACCGGCGCTCAGCGTATCGTCAACGTGGGACTGCACGGTATCTCGGTCGTGAAGCACTGCGGCCATCCCGCCCTGAGCCCAAAATGTTGATCCCGAACCCAGTTGGCTTTTTGACAGCACCGCCACCCTGAGCGATGTTGGTAACTGCAATGCGAGACTCATCCCAGCGGCTCCGCTGCCAATGATAAGCACGTCAAATCGGGAAATAGTCGACATATTTCGTAAGCCGGTGGTGCGCTGGGGGTGCGGTATAGTAGTGACAAGATGAAGTGTAATGTATCGGGAACTTTTTGCCTGCAGCGTGTTCTGAAGGGGCATGGGGTGTCCGGTGAGGCGGACATCCCGGTATGTCGGGTAGAGTGAAGGCGCGGTTTTGACAGCCTCTGATACAGATCAGCAACTGGTTCAGAGGTCTCAGCGTGGTGACTTGCGGGCGTTTGATCTGCTGGTCTTGAAGTACCAAGGAAGGATCGCCGCACTGGTCGGTCGTTACGTGTCAGATGCCGGCGAGGTGGAGGACGTCACACAGGAGGCGTTCATCAAAGCCTACCGGGCGCTGGCGAAATTTCGCGGTGATAGTGCGTTCTATACTTGGCTGTACCGCATCGCGGCGAACGCGGCTAAGAACCATCTGGTCGCCAAGGGACGCAGGCCGGGGGCCGACGCGACCATTGAAGACGCCGAGGGATTTGATGAGGGCGGATTGCTGTCAGAAAGCGCCTCTCCTGAGGCGCTGGCGATGGGTGAAGAGCTGGCAGACGTGGTTGAATCTGCGTTGAAAGAATTGCCCGACGAGTTAAAGGCGGCGCTGACGCTCAGGGAGTTCGACGGGCTGAGTTACGACGAGATTGCGGATGTTTTGGAGTGCCCGGTAGGCACAGTCAGATCAAGGATATTTCGGGCGCGTGAGGCGATCGATCAGCGCGTAAAGGAGCAGATTAGTGGGGGCTCGGGTTTTAGATGACAGCTGAAGAAAGAGACAGAGAAGCGCTCTCTGCCTTGATGGACGGGGAAGCTCAGGATCTCGAGTTGCGGCGGACTCTGGAGGCTACAGCTTGCGATGGGTCACTGCGCGACCGGTGGCAACGTCAGCATCGCGTGAGAGAGGTGCTGCACGGACAGGCTGCCAGTTTTACTGACATCGATATATCTAAGGGTGTGCTGCAAGCGCTGGAGACAGAGAAGCCGGTGAGTCGCAATCCGCTCTGGAGTATGGCCGTCGCGGCGTCGGTGACGCTTGCAGTGGTAATGGGAGGTCAGCAGCTTCTGTTGCCTTCGACAGCGGGTTCGCCCGTGCCAGTGGTGAGTGAGCTGGGCGGCGCAGTGGTGCCGGTTCTGGGCGCGCAACCGGTTCAGGCCAGTCTGGGTGGCAAAGCGCTTGTCGGGCCTACTCGGCAAATGGTGAACGTTCAAGATTCCAGTCAGAATGTCGCTGCGGTATACGATCGGCTTGCTCTTGACCGGTATCGCGCACTCAGCGGCCGCCATGCAGCGGCCGCTGCCTACAATCATCCTGCGCCCTATATTTCCTATGTTCGCATTCCGGAATCGCATCTCGACACCAGCGCTACAGAATAAAGGGCGTTGCCTGTCATCTGTAGCGACGCTATTCGCCCTGTGTCTGCTTATGCCGACACTGGTTGTGGCTCAGCCAGATGTCGCTTCACCCAGCGACCCGGTCTGCAGTCTCGACACTCCCCCTGAGCAGGCGCTGTTCAAGATGCTGCAGGCGTCCGCTCATCAGCGGTATGAGGGCACGGTGTTGTACGAGCGGGCAGGCAGTCGGCAATTTGTTACCGTCAGTTCGCATATTGATTCTGCCGGGCAGGGCGTGTTGCGACGGATGAACGCGCAGGCTGATCCGTTGCCTGAGAGCTGGCCCGTCCCATTCGACTCCCCGCAAAGAGCCTGTGACGTTGCTACGGTCTATTTACCCACCCTCGACTCAGGGCGGACTATTGCTGGAAGAGCGACCCAAAGACTGACGTTGCGGCCCCGCGATACCCTGAGATTAACCCATTATATTGACATAGATAACGTAACCGGATTCGCTTTGGCGATGGCAACGATGGGCTCGGAGGGCAACATGTTGGAGCGCTACGAGTATGCATCGATCGATTATCAGTCGGCTTCGGAGCGGGATCTGCTCGACACGGGGCAGACAGAATACGAACGTGGGCGAAGGGTTGTGCCCGGTTACTTTGTGCTGTCCGAGGATGCTGATCGCGGGGTGTTTGTCGTGAGTGACGGCTTGACTACCGCATCCATTTTTGTAGAGCCGTTGCCTCCGGGTGCGCCGGTTGGCGAGGGTGCGGTTATTGAGGGTGCAACGCTAACCTATACACGCGGTGTCAGATCGGCGGCGGGCGGGTTATTGATCAGCGTGCTTGGAGAAGTCCCCATGGTGACGGCGCGTCTGCTCGCGGACGCTGTCCGGCCGCCCAGAGAACAATCCTGATGGGCTGGTTGAGCGAAACCGGCAGAGTGGTCGCGGTCGAACCTGATGCTGTCTGGATCGAGGCGGACCGTAGCGCAGCCTGTGGCAAATGCGCGGCTCGCGCCGGATGTGGACAGGGCGCTCTGTCGGCCTTGTTGCAGAGCGGCAAGGGTCGCGTCAGGGCGATATCCGGCGAGACGTTGAGTGCAGCACAGTGCGCAGTTGGTGACGAGGTGGTGATACAGGTGCCGGAAGCCACGTTGCTAGGCGGTACCCTATTGATTTACGGTTTCCCTCTGGTGATCGGTGCCACCTCCTCTATGCTGGCGTCGTCATGGGGCGATCTGTGGTCTGCCAGCGCCTTTGCGACCGGGCTGTTGTCAGGCTTTGCTATCCTTCGGTTTTCAGCTTTGCGGTCGGGTGGTGTGTTGCCCGGGCTTTCTGAGCCTCGCCTGGCCAGCAAGCAGGTCAACCAGTTTGAGCATCTGCTCGTAAAGAGTTGATTCCGCTTTCTTAGATTTCATATGGAGTAAGGCGATGATATTTCGCGCCCTTTTGTGTGTGCTCGCACTATCTTTTGCGGCTCAAAAAAGCTTAGCGGAGCTGCCTGATTTCACCGAAATTGTGGACTCCGCGGCGCCGGCCGTTGTGAAGATATTGGTCGAATACGAATCGGAAAACCCGCGGTATCAGGAGCAGATGGAGGAGTTGCCCGAGTCGCTTCGCCGCTTCTTCGATTTCCGCGGCCGACCTCCGGTTCCCAGAGACCGCGCTGGCATGGGCTCCGGCTTCATTTTCACGAGCGACGGCTACATCGTGACGAATAACCATGTCGTTGAGAATGCACGTCAGGTCATTGTCAGGCTGCCTGACCGACAGGAGTTTGATGCCGAGGTGATAGGAACGGATCCTCGGTCTGATTTAGCGGTGCTTAAAATCGACGCGAAGGGGCTACCCACTCTCGCATTGGCAAGTGAGAACGACATCAAAGTCGGACAGTGGGTGCTGGCGATCGGCTCGCCCTTCAGTCTCGATTTTTCTGTCACCGCGGGGATCGTCAGCGCGCTGGGTCGCAGTCTGCCGACAGAGACGGGCGACAATTACGTGCCTTTTATCCAGACCGATGTGGCGATTAATCCTGGCAATTCCGGCGGGCCGCTTTTCAATTTGGATGGTGAGGTTATCGGCGTAAATTCTCAGATCTTTACGCGCTCAGGGGGCTCCATTGGCCTGTCCTTTGCTATCCCGGTTTCCGTCGTCAGGAATGTGGTGTCCCAGATACAGGAAAACGGCGTCGTTGAGCGCGGCTGGCTGGGAGTCAGTATTCAGGATGTTGACCGCAATTTGGCAGAGTCTTTCGGATTGGATAGGCCTCGAGGAGCGTTGATTGCACAAGTGGGTCGCGACTCCCCAGCGGAACGGGCTGGACTGCAGTCCGGCGATGTCATTGTGGCTTTTGATGACGAGCCCATCGAAACTTCGGCGGATTTGCCCCACATCGTGGGCCTGATCGCCCCGGGTAGTCGCGTTGAGGCGCTGCTGATTCGCGAGGGCGATGAACAAAGGGTCACTGTGGAGGTGGGCGTTTTGTCATCTGATCAGGTAGCGCGCGTTGATGCGGGGGTTTCTGTTGATGGGAGGGTCCAGTTATTGGGTATGCGCGTCGCTGAGGCAGAGGCGAACACTCTGGCAGATCTCGGTCTGTCGGGCGGTGTGGTGATTGAGGCGGTAGAACTGGATTCTCCTGCTGCCGAGGCCGGTATCAGAGACGGCGATATACTGACCCGGTTGGGCAGTCGCCCGATCAGCCGCGTTTCAGACGTGACTGCCGCCGCAGATGATCTGGTTCCTGGTGGTTCTGTCCCCGCGCGCCTGATTCGAGGGAGGAGCCCCTTGTTTATCGGTATACGCATCCCGGACGGCGACTAAAGATCCCGTCCCGGCGTGCTAAAGCTCCCAGCGTGCTAAAATAACGGCACTTCCAACTCTGTAACGCTCGCCCGTTCGGTGGGCGTTATTTTTTTGAGGCACTGAATCGGTGGCTGAGCTCAGTCATATTCGAAACTTTTCGATCATTGCGCACATTGATCATGGGAAATCGACCCTGGCCGATCGCTTTATTCAACATTGTGGCGGTTTATCGGAGAGAGAGATGGCCGATCAGGTGCTCGATTCGATGGATCTTGAGCGTGAGCGCGGCATTACCATCAAGGCGCAGAGCGTGACGCTCGACTATCAGGCGCGAGATGGTGAGACGTACCAGCTGAATTTTATTGATACTCCCGGGCACGTGGACTTTTCCTACGAGGTAAGCAGGTCCCTCGCTGCCTGCGAAGGTGCACTGTTGGTGGTTGATGCAGGCCAGGGTGTCGAAGCGCAGTCAGTCGCTAACTGTTACACCGCGATCGAGCAAGGTCTTGAGGTGCTGCCCGTCCTTAATAAGATGGATCTTCCGCAGGCAGACCCTGTGCGTGTTCAGCAAGAAATCGAGGAGATCATTGGGATAGATGCCTCAGAGGCAGTGCCCGCGAGCGCCAAGACTGGCATGGGTATCGAGGATGTGCTGGAGTACCTGATCGAAAAGGTGCCTGCCCCTGAGGGAGATCGGGAGGCCCCATTGCAGGCACTCATTATCGATTCCTGGTTCGATAATTATCTGGGTGTTGTCTCATTGGTGAGAGTGAAACAGGGGCAGCTTAGCAAGCGGGACAAATTTGTTGTTCGCTCAACCGGCAAGCAGCATCAAGCAGATTTGATTGGTGTGTTCACCCCAAGAAGGACAGAAACCGGATGCCTGATGGCGGGCGAGGTGGGCTTTGTGGTCGCCGGCATCAAAGACATCAAGGGTGCGCCAGTGGGCGACACCCTGATCTCTGCTTCGCAGCAAGATACGCCGGCGCTGCCAGGTTTCCAGAGCGTAAAGCCTCAGGTTTATGCCGGCATCTTTACGGTGAACGCCGATGATTACGAAGATTTCCGTGATGCCCTTGGTAAACTGACGCTCAACGACGCATCCCTGTTTTACGAGCCCGAGACATCCGATGCGCTCGGCTTCGGCTTCCGCTGTGGCTTTCTCGGCATGTTGCATATGGAGATCATTCAAGAGCGATTGGAGAGAGAGTACAACCTCGATCTCATCACGACGGCACCCACCGTTATCTATGAGATTGTCAAAAAGAGTCAAGAGACTATTTACGTCGACAACCCGTCCAAATTGCCAGATGTGGCGGACATCGAGATCATGCGCGAGCCCATCGCACGCTGCACGATCTTAACGCCACAGGAGTATTTGGGGGCCGCTATTACTCTTTGTGTGGAAAAGCGCGGCGTGCAGGTGGATTTACAGTTTCTCGGCCAGCAGGTGCAAGTGATTTACGACATTCCCATGGCGGAGGTCGTGCTCGATTTCTTTGATCGGTTGAAGTCGGTCAGTCGGGGTTACGCGTCGCTTGACTACGGTTTTGAGCGATTTCAGGCAGCCCCGCTGTCCCGATTGGATGTGTTGATCAACGGAGACCGCGTTGATGCCTTGGCCATTATTGTACATCGCGACTACGTGCAGTCGCGCGGGCGGGTGTTGACGGAAAAAATGAAGGAGCTCATCCCGCGACAAATGTTTGATGTTGCGATTCAAGCGGCTGTTGGCGGCAAGGTTGTTGCCAGGCAGACGGTTAAGGCGCTGAGAAAAAATGTGACAGCCAAGTGCTACGGCGGGGACGTAACGCGGAAGAAGAAGTTGTTGGAAAAGCAGAAAGCCGGCAAGAAGCGCATGAAGCAGGTAGGCAATGTTGAAATACCCCAGTCGGCATTTTTGGCGGTATTGCAGGTTGATGGATGAAGGCGCGACGCCCTTGGCGGTGTATGATTTTGGAGCTTGAGGGTATAGGCGTTGTTGCTCTCTCTGAGTGATATACCACCACGCGTAGAGATTAATTCGGATTATGAAGATTGATTTTCCGCTGATTCTGGTGATCGTCGTATTAGGTAGTGGCGCTATCTGGCTACTCGACAGCTTGCTGCTTGC
>QOPK01000015.1 GCA_003331685.1 Halieaceae bacterium
TACAGACCCTCGACGATAATTGCGAGGCCTTCGACGTGGTGGAAATTCCGCTGAACGATGTGCGGCAGGGTATTGTGCATGTCATGGGCCCCGAGCAGGGCGCGGTGCTGCCGGGTATGACCGTGGTCTGCGGTGATTCCCACACCTCAACGCATGGCGCTGCCGGCGCGCTGGCGCAGGGTATCGGCACGTCGGAAGTTGAGCACGTGATGGCTACGCAGTGCTTGATCCAGCGGAAAATGAAGAACTTCCGAGTAGAGGTCACGGGCCGGCTGTCTGAGGGCGCGACCGCCAAGGATATCGCCCTGGCGGTGATCGGTGAGATCGGCACTGCTGGCGGCACCGGTTTCGCGCTCGAGTTCACAGGCACGGCGATTCGTGAGCTGACGATGGAAGGCCGAATGACGCTTTGCAACATGGCGATAGAGGCTGGCGCCCGGTGTGGCTTGGTGGCGGTCGATGAGGTAACGCTGGATTATTTCCGGGACAAACCACTCGCACCCAAAGGCGCGCAGTGGGATGCGGCGGAGGCCTGGTGGCGGACGCTTCACAGTGATGAGGGCGCCGTCTTTGATCGCAGCATCACGCTCGATGGCGACGCCATTGCGCCTCACGTGACCTGGGGCACCTCGCCCGAGATGGTCACTTCGGTCCATGGGCGGGTGCCCACCCTGGCGGAGATGTCCGATGAGACGGCGCGGCTTGGGTTGTCTAGGGCCCTCGAGTACATGGGGCTTGAGGAGGGTATGGCAATCTCCGAGATCAAGCCCGATGCGGTCTTTATTGGTTCCTGCACCAATTCACGTATCGAGGACCTCCGTGCCGCTGCCCGGGTGCTCGAGGGTCGTAAAGTCGCGCCCTCCATCCGCAAGGCGTTAGTGGTGCCGGGCTCGGGATTGGTCAAGGCTCAGGCAGAGGCAGAGGGGCTGGATCGCATTTTCATTGATGCCGGTATGGAGTGGCGGGAGCCCGGTTGCTCGATGTGTTTGGCGATGAACGCAGACCGCTTACTTCCGGGTGAGCGATGTGCCAGCACCTCTAATCGTAACTTTGAGGGTCGACAAGGCAGTGGTGGCCGAACGCACTTGGTCAGTCCGGCCATGGCGGCGGCGGCGGCGGTGGCGGGCCATTTTGTGCCGGTAGAAGCAACCGGATCTGTAGCGGAGGGCGGCTGATGAAACCGTTTACTGTCCATAGCGGGCTCGTCGCACCCATGGATCGCGCTAACGTCGATACCGATCTTATGATTCCGAAGCAGTTCCTGAAATCGATCAAGCGATCGGGGTTTGGTCCGAATTTATTTGATGAGCTTCGATATCTAGATGAAGGGCAGCCCGACGCAGATAACAGTTGTCGGCCGTTGAATCCCAGTTTCCCGTTGAATCTGCCGCGCTTTAAGGGTGCCTCTATTTTGCTTGCTCGAGAGAATTTCGGCTGCGGCTCGAGCCGCGAACATGCGGCATGGGCGATGGAGGATTTCGGTTTTCGTGCCGTCATCGCGCCGAGTTTTGCCGACATCTTTCGCTCGAACGCGCTCAAAAATGGCATCCTGCCGATTGTGCTTCCCGCGGACCTAGTTGACACGTTGTTCGTAGCCACACGCGCTGAGGAAGGCTACGCCCTGACGATTGACCTCGAGGCTTGTACGATTCTTCTGCCTGACGGTTTGCTCTGGTCATTTGAATTGGATGCCTTTCGTCGGGAGTGTTTGCTGAAGGGTTTGGATGACATCGGTATCACGCTGGAGCGAGCGGACGCCATTCGGGCTTTTGAGAGGCAGCACCGCGGGCGATTTCCTTGGTTGTTTGAGGATATTGTTCTGTGAGCAGTCAAATTCTCCTCCTGCCCGGCGATGGGATTGGTCCGGAAGTTGTGCGTGAGGCACGACGAGTGCTGGAAGCCGCAGACGCTAAATTTTCGCTAGAGCTCAGCTTCAGCGAAGGTCTGCTGGGCGGTATTGCAATCGATGAGGAGGGCGCTGCATATCCCGATGCCACACGTGCTTTGGCCCGAGGTGCTGACGCGATTTTACTCGGCGCCGTCGGTGGCCCCCAGTGGGACGCGCTGCCTGCCGCGGAGCGCCCAGAGCGGGGGCTGTTGGCGATTCGGGCTGATCTGGATTTGTTCTGTAACCACCGGCCAGCGTTGTTGTTTCCCGATTTGGCTGAGGCTTCGAGTCTACGAGCTGAGCTGGTGGCGGGCCTGGATGTGCTCATTGTCCGAGAGTTGACAGGTGGGATTTACTTCGGCGAGCCACGTGGCATCACTACCCACGCCGATGGTGTCCGCGAGGGCTACAATACCGACCGCTACAGCGAGACGGAAATTCGCCGCATCGGTCGACTGGCCTTTGAGGCGGCACAAAAGCGAAGTGGTCGTTTGTGTTCGGTCGATAAGGCTAATGTGCTCGAAGTCACTATGCTGTGGCGAGAGACCATGGAGTCCCTGAGCGCAGACTACCCCGACGTAGCGCTGTCGCACATGTATGTCGATAACGCAGCCATGCAGCTGGTTCGTGAGCCGAAGCAATTTGACGTTCTGGTGACCGGCAACCTTTTTGGCGACATTCTCTCGGACATTGCTGCCATGTTGACCGGATCTATTGGGATGTTGCCGTCGGCGTCGCTCAACGCGGACGCCAAGGGGCTCTATGAGCCGGTTCATGGCTCTGCGCCTGATATAGCAGGCACTGACAGCGCTAACCCGCTTGCAACTATTCTGTCAGCGGCCATGCTGCTGCGCTACTCGCTCAATGCGCCGGAGGCTGCTGCAGACATAGAAGGCGCCGTGACCTCTGTACTGGCGCAGGGTCTTCGAACAGCTGATTTGATTGTTGATGGTAACTTCGCCGCGGCTGTCGGTACGCGGGTGATGGGTGACGCCGTTGTGGCGGCGTTACAAGGCCACTAGGGAGACGATGATGAAGCCAGTGAATGTGGCAGTGGTGGGCGCAACGGGTGCGGTCGGCGAGGTAATGATTGAAATCCTTGAGTCGCGCGGGTTTCCAGTCGACACCCTGTATCCACTTGCCTCCAGCCGATCAGCCGGCAAGTCGGTGCAGTTCCGCGGCAAGCGTCACACGGTGCAGGATCTGAGTACCTTTGATTTTTCCCAGACACCGATAGGGTTGTTTTCGGCCGGTGGCGATATCAGCGCCGAATATGCGCCGATTGCAGCCTCTTCGGGATGCGTCGTGATCGACAATACCTCGCATTTTCGTCGCGATGAAGATATCCCTCTCGTGATCCCTGAAGTGAATCCAGAGGCCATCGCGGGCTATCGGTCGAGGGGCATCATCGCCAATCCGAATTGCTCAACCATTGGCATGTTGGTGGCGCTAAAGCCACTTTATGACGCGGTCGGCATCCAGCGAATCAACGTGGCGACGTATCAGGCGGTCAGCGGCACCGGAAAGGCGGCGATTGAGGAATTGGCGGGGCAGACCGCGCGTTTACTGAACGGAAAAGCGCCAGAACCAGAGGTGTATCCAAAGCAAATTGCATTTAATGCGATACCTCATATCGACAATTTTCAGGACAATGGCTATACCCGCGAAGAAATGAAGATGGTCTGGGAAACGCAAAAGATTTTGGGCGACCCCGACATTCTTGTGAATCCGACCTGTGTGAGGGTGCCGGTTTTCTACGGTCACGCAGAAGCTGTTCATATTGAGACCAGAGAGCCCATTTCAGCGGAGCGAGCGAGAGAGGTATTGGAGGGCGCGGCCGGTGTTGCGCTACTGGATCGTCACGAAGCCGGCGGTTATCCGACCCCGGTCACTGAGGCAGCAGGAGCCGATCCGGTATTTGTGGGCAGGGTTCGTGAGGATATTTCACATCCAAGAGGCTTGAATCTTTGGGTGGTGGCTGACAACGTACGCAAAGGAGCCGCCCTGAATAGCGTGCAGATCGCAGAGGTCTTGCTGTCGGAGTATCTCCAGAGCGTTTCGTGAAGTTGGGACCCTTTATATCTGGCGCCAAGGAATGGCGGTGGGGCCCAGTGAAAGCCAAACCAAAGGAAGGTAAAGGCGACGAGCCAATGAAAAGAATTTCAATCGTATCCGCCGCTGTGTTGTCGGCGGCGACTATACCTGGTGACGGCTGGGCCCTAGGGCTAGGTGAGCTCACACTGTATTCCTATCTCAATGAGCCATTCCGCGCCGAAGTGTCGCTCCTTGAGGCCGACGCACTCAACGACAATGACGTGCATGTCGATCTGGCCTCTGACGCCGAGTTCGAGAGGCTGGGAGTTTCACGAGACTTCTTCCTGACCCGCATTAATTTTCAGGTTGAGTCAGATGAGTCGGGGCGTCGGGTGGTGCTGACGACAGAGGCACCGTTGCGGGAGCCTTACCTTGATTTTGTTGTCGAGGCGCGTTGGCCCGACGGCCGTCTTTTGCGCGAATATACCGTGTTGATGGATTTGCCGCCGAGGCCGGTGGGTGTGGCGCTTCAGGATGCGCCGATCGAGCAAGCGGAGCAGCCTGACAATCAGGCAGTGATCTCCGGTGCAGAGCCAGCAAGCGCCGATGCGGGTGGTTATGCGACTGGCGCGCCGGTGAGACCCGTTCCCGGCGCTCAATACCTTGTCGTGAACACTGACACTTTGTGGCGCATCGCTTCTGATGGCGCCGCGCCGGGCGTGTCGGTAGAGCAGACGATGCTGGAGATCTTGGCGGCTAACCCGGCTGCTTTTCAGGCTGGCAACATTAACGGCTTGAAGTCTGGTTACGTGCTGCAGATTCCAGCCGCCGGGGATATTCGGATCGATCGCGCGACAGCGCTTGACGAGGTCGCTCTGCAGAATGAGGAGTGGGCGCAGGGTATTGTCCGCGAGTCGCAGGGCCTGACGCTGGTAGCCGATGCTGAAACAAATATCGCGGAAACTGCAGAGCCAGCGGAGGGGGAACCAGATACGCCTGTTGATAACGCCATGTTGGCTGGGAGCGACCCGGACCCAAATGATGAAGCGCCGTTGGATGTGCCTGGCGCTTCGCCTGGGCGTGAGCTAGAGGAGCTGATTGCGACGGTGAGTCGCCTGCAGGAAAGCGTGGCCAGTCTCGAGATGCAGATTGCAGAGCGCGACGCAGAGCTGGCTTCAATCAAGTCTGCGCTTGCAGAACAACAGGCAGCCAGTCGCATTCCTGTTGAAGTGGAAAGGCCATCTGCCCCTGTTGTGCAGCCGAACAGCGCGCTACAACCGCTGCCGCTGTGGCCTTTTTTGGCAGGAATCGCGACATTATTGGTGGGCGGTGGGCTGTTGATGTGGCGACGCACCCAACGAAATGCTGAGTCCGAATCTATCGAGTATGCCCATTTGAAGGACGCGCTCCCTGCTGGGGCGATAGACGAGGTGAGTAGCCCCCCGCAGTTGTCAGATCCACAGATCATGGCGTCGAAGGCGTTAGAGGAGGCCCAGATATATATTGCCTACGGTCGCACTGACCAGGCAGTGGAGGTGCTGAGTGATGCGCTCGCGGAGGGTTTGACCTCGGCCTCGCTAAGCATGTGCCTGCTTGAGTGTTACGTTGAGCTGGAGCAGTTGGCAGAGGCGGGTGCGCTGTTAGGGCGGCTAGCGGAGGGAGATAGCCCTGAATTGCTTGAGCGGGCCCGGCAGATGCTCCTCGATGCGGGTATGACACTCACCTCGCCTTCGGGAGATGCCATCGCTCAGCGCAGCGAGGAGCGCGCAGAGGGATCGGAGGAGGCTTCCGTTCTAAGTGAGCTGTCTTTCTCCGCAGAACCCGCTTATGCGCCCAACGATGGCCAGCGTGCGGAGCCTGAGTTCGAAGTTAAAAGGGTTAATCCGACGTCTGCCACTGATGAACAAGCCTATGGTGGCGACGATTTTGAGGACGGTATTTTGGATGGGCATTCTCCAGAAGAGAGCGTCAGCGTCGCTGAGTCGCTGTACAGCGCTGCCTCGCCAAAAGGATCGGCCGGTGAGTCTGCGTCGATTGGAGTCGACCCCATTGATGTTGTTGAGGAGGTGCCCCTGCTCGACGCTGGGCTGCCTGCAGTCGAGGATCCGCTGGAACCTGAAAAATCTGTGGCGATGCAGCCAGCACCTTTGTCTTCGATCGAAGATGAGCAAGGTCTGCAGCTGGCGCCGCTCAAGGGCGCAGTCGGTGACCACACACCGGAGATAAGTGCCGACGATGCCAAATCGGGCGAAGTAACCGCTGAGGGTGCGTTGTCCCCCGACACATCGAGTCTCGAGCTCAGCCCGCTCGATGCAGGGGTCGACGCTGCAGAGATACCGGTAGCAGAGAATTTTGATCCTGATGAATCCATCTACGGGATTGAGACCAATCCCGTAGACAGCAAACTGGATCTCGCCCGCGCCTATCTTGATATGGGGGATGAGGACGGTGCTCGTCCTGTGTTGATGGAGGTCATCAAGGAGGGAGACCTGCCGCAGCAGGCAGAAGCGCGCGAGTTGCTATTGCGGCTAGAGGCGTCCTGAGTCATTGAGGTTGTCGGATTCGCCATTGTCTCCGGGCATCCGCGTTGCGGCGCGGATTGAGTACCACGGCGGTCACTACCATGGCTGGCAAGCGCAGCCGCACTTGAGCGTGCCTACCGTACAGGAGGCACTGGAGGCATCTCTTCAGGAGATCGCCGGGGTATCCGTGAGGACAACTTGCGCCGGCCGAACCGATACGGGAGTTCATGGATTTGCTCAGGTGGTGCATTTCGATGACCCAGTCGGCAGGAGCCTCAAGGCCTGGGTCATGGGGACAAACCGGCACCTGCCAGCTGACATCAGAGTCCATTGGGCTCAGGAAGTGGGTGAAGCGTTTCATGCGCGCTTCAGTGCCACGGCGCGGCGATATCGTTACATTATCTGCAATACGCCGACCCAACCAGCGCTGCTTCACGACTTAGTGACCTGGTACCGCCATGCACTCGATGCCGAGCTAATGAATGGTGCCGCTGAGATTTTGCTGGGCGAACACGATTTTAGTGCCTTTCGGGCGGCGAGCTGCCAGGCATCGTCACCGAATCGATGCGTCACGGCCTGCACTGTTACCAGACAAGGTGACTATGTGATCGTCGACATCACCGCTAACGCTTTTTTGCACCACATGGTGCGCAATATTGTCGGCTCACTATTGGCCGTAGGCTCTCAGTCGTCATCAGTTGAGTGGTTTGAGGGGGTGTTGAGTAGTCGAGATCGTACCCAAGCTGCCGACACGGCGCCGCCTGAGGGCCTGTACCTTGTGGATGTGGCCTATCCTACAGCTTTCAGGCTTCCAGAGACTCCTGACGGGCCGACCCTTCTACGGGGGCGTCTGTAAGCCCCCCGGAATACTGCTAAAATGGATGTTTGGGGACGGGGGCGAGCCGTGCGTATCAAGATCTGCGGCATCACGAGACCCGAGGACGCTGAGCAAGCCCTCTCACTGGGCGCCGACACCATTGGCTGCGTGTTCCACGCTGCAAGCGCGCGGCACGTGACGGCAGAGGTAGCGCGAGAGATTCACGCTGCCGTCGCTGGATCGGGCACGCTGGTAGGGTTGTTTGTTGATCCGACTATCGAGCTGGTGCAGACGGTGCTTGATCGGGTCGAGCTGGATGTTTTGCAGTTCCATGGACAGGAGACCCCGGCATTCTGTGAACAGTTTCAGCGCCCCTACTTGAAGGCTGTGGCGATGTCAGCTGACGTGGATTTGTCGGCGGTGGATAGTGCGTATTGCTCTGCTCGCGGGTTATTGTTGGATAGCGCGCACGCTGGTCAGTTCGGCGGCACGGGTCAACGGTTCGACTGGGCATGGATTCATCAGGGGCTCGAGGAGCGATTGATGTTGGCGGGCGGATTGAATGCCGAGAACGTCGCGGATGCGATTCACCAGGTGCGACCTGCAGCGGTTGATGTCAGCAGCGGTGTCGAGAGAGAAAAGGGCGTCAAGGACAGTGATCTGATGAGGGCTTTTATTGAAGCCGCTTTGTCGAAATTGAGCGAAGGTGGATTATGACCAGTGAAGTAACTCCCGAATTATTTGCGTCAGTGCCCGACCAGAATGGTCGGTTTGGCCGTTTTGGTGGCAAGTTTGTCGCAGAGACCTTAATGTCGGCGCTCTCGGATTTGGAGCAGTTGTATGCGCGCCTCAAGGACGACGTAGCGTTCCAGCGAGAGTTCGACGAGGACCTCGCACACTATGTGGGTCGCCCTTCACCGTTATATGAAGCGGCCCGGCTATCCGATGCCATTGGCGGTGCCAGGATCCTGCTTAAGCGCGAGGACTTGAATCACACCGGTGCTCACAAGGTGAACAATACGATTGGACAGGCGCTCTTAGCCAAACATATGGGCAAGAAGAGGGTGATTGCCGAGACAGGGGCGGGCCAGCATGGCGTAGCCAGTGCGACAGTAGCGGCAAGACTGGGGTTAGAGTGCCATGTATTTATGGGCGAGGAGGATATTCGCAGACAACAGCTCAATGTGTATCGAATGAAGCTCTTGGGTGCACAGGTTGTCTCCGTGACTTCGGGTTCACGGACCTTGAAAGACGCCATGAGTGAAGCTATGCGAGACTGGGTCACGAACGTGGAGGATACCTTCTACATTATTGGCACTGTCGCAGGTCCTCATCCTTATCCGATGCTCGTGCGCGACTTTCAGAGCGTCATAGGGCGTGAGGCGCGTGCGCAGAGCCTGGCGCAGTGCGGGAAGTTGCCGGATGCGCTGGTGGCCTGCGTGGGTGGCGGCTCCAATGCAATCGGACTGTTTCACCCGTTCCTGCAAGATGAGACCGTGGCGATGTATGGCGTAGAGGCGGGTGGCAAGGGCTTAGAGACCGGTGAGCACGCAGCCCCGCTGTCGATCGGCAGTCCTGGTGTTCTGCACGGTAATCGCACCTATCTGATGCAGGATAAAGATGGACAGATCCTTGAGACCCACTCTGTGTCTGCCGGACTCGATTATCCTGGCGTAGGGCCTGAGCACGCCTGGCTGAAGGATATCGGCCGGGTTCAGTATGTTGCGGCTAATGACGACGAGGCCCTGGCAGCCTTTCATCGACTGACGCGTGTCGAGGGCATCATGCCCGCATTGGAGACCGCGCATGCGTTGGCGCATGCTGAGAAGCTTGCCGCTAGCATGTCGCCGGATCAGCACATTGTGGTCAATCTGTCCGGACGGGGCGATAAGGACATCCTAACGGTGGCCGCCCTCGACGGCATTGAAGTCTGATCATCGCGATGAGCCGTCTCACACAGGTCTTTGCGGATCTGCAGTCTGACAAGCGTAGAGGCGTGATCCCTTACGTAGTAGCGGGCGACCCCAGTCCCGAAGGCACGGTATCTTTGTTGCACAGTCTGGTTGACGCTGGCGCAGACATTCTGGAGCTGGGGGTGCCCTTTTCTGACCCGATGTCAGAGGGACCGGTGATCCAAAAAGGTCATGAGCGTGCTTTGGCGAATGGCATGAGCCTGCACCGGGTGCTCAGCATGGTGGGAGAGTTCCGGAAGGACAATGATCGGACACCCATCGTAATGATGGGCTACGCCAACCCGATCGAGCGCTTTGGCTACGAGGCCTTCGCAGCGGCTAGCGCTGAGGCGGGAGTAGATGGCTTGATTACCGTGGACCTGCCCCCCGAGGAGGTAGACACGATCGACGGCGCTCTGAAGGCTGTCGGTCTCGATAATATTTTTCTGATTTCGCCGACCACGCCCGAACCCCGCATGCAAAAAATTGTTGAGCGGGCACGCGGGTTCATCTACTGCGTCGCGGTAAAGGGCGTGACCGGTTCGGGCGAACTGGACATCGATGAAGTGGCTCGCAGTGTTGCCCTGATACGCGAGAAAACGGCTCTTCCCATTGCAGTTGGTTTTGGCATCAAAAACGCGGCCAGCGCGAGTGCGGTGGCGGCTTGTGCCGATGCGGTGGTCGTCGGCAGTGCGTTAATCGCAGAAATGCAGCAAACAGCCCATTCTGCCGAGGGTATAGAAGAGATCCAGATCCACGGGGCCGCGGTAGAACTGCTACGAAGTATCCGCGCGGGTGTGGACTCTTCACCTTCATAGTAGCACTGCACCCTCGTATACTCTGCCGTTTCAGCGTTGGGAGATCCCATGAGTTGGATTGATAAGATCCTGCCGTCCGGCGTCAATAAAGATGAGAGCGCAAACCGCACCAGCGTGCCTGAGGGGCTCTGGAAAAAATGCGTGAAATGCGAGGCGATCCTCTATAAGCCCGACCTGGAAAGAAATGCCGAGGTGTGCCCGAAGTGTGACCACCACATGCGTATTGGCGCGCGACGTCGCCTTGAGTTGTGTCTGGACCGGGGTGCGACGGAGTTGTTTGCCGACCTCGAGCCGATCGATCACCTCAAGTTCAAAGACAAACGTAAATATCGTGATCGCTTGAATGCTGCTCAGCGCAGCACAGGTGAAAAAGACGCCTTGATTGCCATGCGAGGCAGTATTCTTGGGGTTCAGGTGATCACGCTGGCATTCGAGTTCGATTTTCACGGGGGCTCGATGGGATACGCGGTGGGCGAAAAGTTCACCCGCGCCGCAACGGTCGCGCTTGAGGAAGGCCTCCCTCTGATTTGCTTCTCAGCTTCGGGGGGTGCCCGAATGCAGGAGGCATTGATTTCACTGATGCAGATGGCTAAGACATCCGCGGTGATAGAGCGCCTGAAGGGACAGGGTACGCCCTATATCTCGGTGTTAACCGACCCCATTTACGGAGGCGTTTCTGCGTCTTTGGCCTTGCTGGGTGATATCAACATCGCAGAGCCCGATGCGCGAGCCGGTTTTGCCGGTCCTAACATTATCGAGCAAACCATTCGCCAGAAACTCCCAAAGGGTTTCCAGCGCAGCGAGTTTTTGCTCGAGCATGGCGCGATCGACATGATTGTGCACCGCAATGACATGCGTGAAACCCTCGCCCGTGTGCTGGCTAAGTTCACAAATCTTTCGTCGCCAGGGCAACCTGCACCGGTGTTGGAGGGCGAGGTGATCGAGGCCGATGGGGGCGCTGCCTAGCCTGAGCATGGTCCCACTGTCGCTGAGCGCGTGGCTGGAACGTCTCGAATCACAGCACCCGGTAGAAATCGAGCTGGGGCTAAATCGAGTCGCTAATGTCGCCCAAAACCTAGGGTTGCTCTCCTCACCGCCAATAACGCTGACAGTCGCCGGGACAAACGGCAAGGGCAGTGTCGTGACTGTCCTGTCCGCCGCATTGGTGCATTCAGGCAAGCGCGTGGGCCGTTACACATCTCCTCACCTGAATCGTTTTAACGAGCGAATTTGTATTGACGACGTCGAGGTTCAGGATGCTGAGCTGATCGAAGCGTTCGAGGCGATAGATGATGCTAGAGCAGCCATCAGCCTCACCTATTTCGAGGTCGCGACGCTCGCTGCCCTGTGGATTTTCCGCGAGCGTGGCGTGGACGTTCAGGTACTTGAGGTTGGACTGGGTGGGCGGCTCGATGCCGTGAATATTATCGACGCTGATCTAAGTGTCGTGACCAGTATTGGGCTCGATCATACTGACTGGTTGGGGGATAGCCGGGAGCTGATTGCGATCGAAAAGGCAGGCGTGGCGAGATCGGGGAAGCCCTGTATTGTAGCTGATCCTGATCCACCCAATTCTCTGATCTCGACGCTCGACGCTCGTGGCGCTGCAACTTTTTTGATCAATCGGGAATGGCGAGTCGTAGGTGGTGAGATACTGACCTCAGCCCATCGACGCTATCAGCTACCAGACGATACCGGATTGCTGCCCGTGAATATGGGGGCGGCGATCCAAGCCCTCGAAGTTAGCGGTCTGGTGACGGTAGATCAGTCTCTGGTCAACCATTTGGCGTCTGTGAGTCTTACCGGGCGGCTCAGCAGAGTCCAATTGAAGGATTTTGAGTTGGTGCTGGATGTGGCACACAACGTCGAGTCAGTGTCTCAGCTGGGGAAATTTCTCAGGGATCACCCGGTACCTGGTAAGACCGCCGCAGTGTTTGGCGTCATGGGGGATAAGCCCATTCATGATATGCTTTGTCAGTGCGAATCGACATTTGATGAATGGAATCTTATTGATCTTTGCCATGTGCCGAGAGCCATGTCCACCGATCGCTTAACGGTGTTTCTTAAGCCAATGGGCGCGCCGATTCATCAGGGTCCTTTCGCCGATTTATGGCAGTCACTGATGATGCGATTTACCATCGGTGACCGGGTAGTGGTCTTCGGGTCGTTTTTCTCGGTGGGTGAGGCAACGGCGCATCTGGCAGCGCATCACCATGACGGGGAGCAGAGCTAAGTGGATCCGTTACTCAGGCAACGGCTCGTAGGGACGCTGGTGTTGGTGTCGCTAGGGGTCGTCTTCTGGCCTTTGATCTTTGTGACGCCAGATACTCGTGAGCCTATGGTCCTGCAGCCGATGTCGCAGCGACCTGTCATTGATCGGACGCCGATTCCAGAACCCGAGAGCTACGAGTCCTCTGTGGCCCCAAAGCTGCCGGACCTTCCTAAAAACCCATCACAGGTGCAGGAGGTCGCCGATATCCAGACCCAAACTGACGCTGAGGCCGACTCGCTTGCCGCTTTACCAGACAGCGAATCGGTCACCGCACCGCAACCCAGGCTGCTACCCCCGTCCGATGATGCGATCGTGGATGATCAGGGGTTGCCGATTTTTTACGTTCTCCAGGTCGCTACGGTGGGGAGTGCGGTTCGCGCTGATGAGCTTGTGAAGGGGTTGCAGTCGCGCGGTTACAAGGCTTTCTCAAGTCGTTATGTCCGAGTGGATGAAGAGCTGTTTCGCATACAGGTGGGACCGAATGCTGAGCGAGCGCCGCTGATGAGGCTCAAGCCTGAAATCGATGCCGTGCTCGAAGTTGACTCCCAGATTCTGAGGTACGAACAGTAACGTGGCGGAACTATTGGGTCAGCTTGGGTCAGCGATCCACAGCTTCAACCTGTTTGATTGGGTCATTGTGCTTGTCTGGTTGGTCTCCTCCGGCTACGGCATTGTAAGGGGTTTCGCGCGAGAGGCGCTGTCGATTATCGGCTGGGTTAGTGCTTTCCTTCTCGCCAATGTGGTGGCCAACTCGGTTTCTGATTTTGCACGAAACCTGATCGAAGAGCCGACAACCCGGTATCTGCTTGGGTGGGTGCTGACATTCATAGCTGTGCTGATGATGTTTGGCGTCATCGCTGCCTTTTTGTCTAAGCAGATGCGACAGCCTGGCTTTGATGTTGGTAACCGCTTGCTGGGCGGTATTTTTGGTCTGCTTCGGGGGATGATCATCGTCGCCGCAATCAGTATTCTGCTACGTGCAGCCCTGCCTGATTCCGATGAAGACCTACTGGACGCTGCGGTGCTGATGGAGCCTGTAGAATGGGTCGCTGAACGGATCGGCGCGAACTTTGACCGGGTCTTGGAGTCGGAGCCGACTGAGGCGGTGAAGGACACCATCGATTCGAGTGAAATGCTCTAAGGCCGGAGAGGCATTATGTGTGGACTGGTAGGGTTGGTCGCAGGGCAAGATGTTGCCGCTGATATCTACGATGCGCTGACCATGCTTCAGCACCGGGGTCAGGATGCAGCTGGCATTATGACCTGTTCAGAGGGGAAGCTCATGCAGCGCAAGGGCGAGGGTCTTGTGCGCGATGTTTTTCGTGCCACTCACATGGCACAGCTACTGGGTCGCTTCGGCATCGGGCACGTCCGTTATCCTACACAGGGCAGCTCGGGCACTGCATTGGCCCAGCCGTTCTATGTGAACTCTCCCTACGGTATAGCGCTGGCGCACAACGGGAACCTCACTAATTCCGCGTTTTTATCGGATGAGTTGTTCCAGTCAGATCTCCGCCACCTGAATACAGATTCGGATTCCGAGGTGCTGCTCAATGTGTTCGCCCACGAACTGCATCGCCTGGGTAAGCTTCAGCCCACTGCCAACGACATATTTGACGCAATCAAAGTGGTCCACAAACGCTGCGAGGGTGGCTATGCCTCCGTGGCGCTGATTTCCGGCTTTGGTCTGGTGGCATTCCGTGACCCTAACGGCATTCGTCCACTGGTCATAGGGCAACGTAAGGGCAGAGCGGGCGGTACCGAATACATGGTCGCTTCGGAGAGCGTGGCGCTGGACGTATTGGGTTTCGAGCTGTTGGGCGATGTGTTGCCGGGGGAAGCCATTTGTGTCACGCAGGCGGGTGAACTACATCGTCAGCAATGTGCCGATTCACCAAAACTAACTCCCTGCATTTTTGAGCACGTCTATTTCGCTCGCCCCGATTCTCTCATCGATAGCATCTCGGTCTATAAGACGCGCATGCGCCAAGGGGCAGCGCTGGCCAAAAAGATACTGCGTGAGCGTCCCGTGAACGATATCGATGTCGTGATCCCTATTCCGGATACCAGCCGGGTTGCGGGGCAGTCGTTGGCCTACGAATTAGGGGTCAAGTTTCGCGAGGGCTTTATGAAAAACCGCTACATCGGGCGCACTTTCATCATGCCGGGGCAGAGTGAACGGAAAAAGTCTGTGAGACAGAAGCTCAATCCAGTGCCGCTGGAATTTCAGGACAAAACTGTCCTGCTTATTGACGACTCCATCGTGCGGGGCACGACGTGCGGCCAGATTATCCAAATGGCGCGCGAAGCGGGTGCGCGGCAGGTTTACTTCGCTTCAGCAGCGCCACCGGTGAGATTCCCCAATGTGTATGGCATCGATATGCCCGCAGCCACCGAGCTGATTGCCCACGGGAGAAGCGTCGAGGAGGTGCGCGAGGAAATCGGTGCAGACTGGCTGGTCTATCAAGATCTCGAAGACCTGATCGAATGCTCGCGCGAAGGTAACCCCGAGGTCGACGGGTTCGAGTCGTCAGTGTTCGACGGCCAGTACCTCGCAGGGAACATTGATGATCAATACTTGCAATCGATTGAGGCTGCGCGCGCCGATGGTGCCAAAGGACGCGGTCCGTTCCCGGGCGCCAGTGAAGGGGCGGTTGTCGGCCTCCACAACGACAACTGAGTCATGACGAAGGAGACAGGTAAATGGCTTGATGATGCGGGGCCTCGCACCCGCGCTATCAGGTCCGGCATTCGGCGGACGCCCGAGGGGGAGCAAGCTGAGCCGATCTTTACTTCTTCCAGCTTCCTGTTTGATTCGCCTGAGGATGCCGCGGCTAAGTTTGCCGGTGAGGTCGACGGCAACGTCTACTCCCGCTACACCAATCCGACCGTCAGGACTTTTGAGGAGCGATTAGCCGCGCTTGAGCAGGGCGATGCGGCGGTTGCTACCGCGTCAGGGATGGCGGCCATCTTGGCGCTATGTCTAACCCATCTCAAGGCTGGCGATCATGTACTGTGCTCACGCGATGTCTTTGGCGCTACGGTGGGCCTGTTCCAGAATACGCTGCAGAAATTTGGCGTTGAGGTGAGTTTTGTCTCGCTCACTGATCCCGATCAGTGGCGCGGGGCGGCGAAGTCAAATACCCGGATGCTTTTCATCGAGACGCCGTCGAATCCGCTCAATGCCGTAGCAGATATTGCTGCGCTCGCTCAGATTAGTCAGGACATTGGCGCCATGCTAGCCGTCGACAATTGTTTCTGCTCTCCGGCACTGCAAACGCCCTTGCTGCTGGGTGCTGACATTGTGACCCACTCTGCGACCAAGTATCTGGACGGGCAAGGGAGGGTATTGGGTGGCGCTCTGGTGGGAGCGGAAGAATTGATCACACCGGTAGTGGCGTTCAACCGCTCCTGTGGCCCCACGATGAGCGCGTTTAATGCCTGGGTGATGCTGAAGGGGCTGGAAACACTGGACCTCAGAATGCGTGCCCATTCTGACAACGCGCAGTGTCTGGCTGAATGGCTGGCCGAGCATTCTCTGGTAGAAGCGGTACATTACTGCGGGCTGCCCGACCATCCCGGACACGCCTTAGCGGTCCGTCAGCAGCACGGTTTTGGTGGGGTACTGGCATTTGAGGTAGCAGGTGGGCGCGAGGCGGCCTGGCAGTTCATCAGTGGGACAGAGCTCATGTCGCTCACAGCCAACCTCGGAGACGCCAAGACCACCATCGTGCATCCAGCGTCGACGACCCATGGGCGCCTGACAGCCGAGCAGCGCGGAGCCGCGGGCATCTCCGAAGGACTGGTTCGTATTGCTGTGGGTCTCGAGGATCTCGAGGATCTGCAGGCAGACTGTCTGCGTGGCTTCGCTGCCATAAGTCGCTAGCTCGCTACGGCCACTTTCGCGCGGCCATATCGCGGCCATATTTAGTACCAAGAATACGCCAGCTTGGCACGCTCAGCGGCACCAGTGGGTGCGGTCAGGCGACTTCATCAATAATCGTTGCCGCGATTCGCTCGCCGTCCTCGGCCAGCTTCTGGAAGGCCACAACCTGATCGAAGTTCATATAACGATAGATTTCATCTGCCATAGAGTCGATCTTGCCGGCGTATTCCAGATACTCGGCAGGGGTCGGTAGTTTGCCGAGAAGTGCACCGACCGCGGCGAGTTCGGCAGAGGTGAGATACACATTCGCCCCTTCGCCAAGCCGATTCGGGAAGTTACGGGTAGACGTCGATAGTACCGTCGACTTGGGTGCGACTCTGGCCTGGTTGCCCATACACAGCGAGCAGCCCGGCATCTCGGTCCGCGCGCCCGCTCGACCGAAGATCGCGTAGTAGCCTTCCTCCATGAGCTGATGTTCGTCCATCCGGGTAGGGGGGCAAATCCACATCCTGGTGCTGACGGGTGCGCCATGTGCCTCTAGTAGCTCACCGGCGGCTCGGAAATGGCCAATATTGGTCATGCAACTGCCGATAAACACTTCGTCAACCTGATCGCCCTGTACTTCCGAGAGAAGACGCGCATCGTCGGGGTCATTGGGCGCACAGACAATCGGCTGATCGATTTCTGCCAAATCAATTTCAATGACCGCTGCGTACTCTGCGTCTGCATCCGCCTTAAGTAGCTCTGGATTCTTAAGCCAGGCTTCCATGTTTCTCGCCCTTCGCTCGAGCGTGCGAGCGTCACCGTAGCCCTCGGCGATCATGGAGCGCAGCAATACGATATTGGAGCGCAGGTACTCAGCAATGGTGGCTTCCCCGAGCTTGATGGTGCATCCGGCGGCAGATCGCTCTGCTGACGCATCCGACAGTTCAAACGCCTGTTCAACGGTCAGCGAATCTAAACCTTCAATCTCAAGAATCCGCCCTGAGAAAATGTTTTTCTTACCTTTTTTCTCGACTGTCAACAGTCCCTGCTGGATCGCATAGTATGGAATTGCATGCACCAGATCCCGGAGGGTCACGCCCAGCTGCATCTCGCCCTTGAAGCGGACCAGTACTGATTCGGGCATGTCCAGTGGCATCACGCCCGTCGCGGCGGCAAAAGCCACCAGTCCGGAGCCCGCGGGAAATGAGATGCCCATGGGGAAGCGGGTGTGGGAGTCACCCCCGGTGCCAACGGTGTCCGGTAACAACATTCTGTTGAGCCAGCTATGGATAATCCCATCTCCCGGGCGCAGAGAGACGCCGCCTCGGGTCATGATGAAATCGGGCAGCGTGTGCTGCGTGTCGATGTCGACCGGCTTTGGATAGGCAGCGGTATGACAAAAGGATTGCATTGTCAGGTCGGCCGAAAAGCCTAAACAGGCGAGATCCTGTAACTCATCGCGTGTCATCGGCCCCGTGGTGTCCTGTGAGCCCACGGTCGTCATGCGCGGTTCACAGTAGGTGCCGGGTCGAATGCCTTCTACGCCGCACGCGTGACCCACCATTTTCTGAGCCAGCGTGAAGCCTTTGTCGGAGTGCTCCGGCGGCTCTGGGGTGCGAAACAGATCGGTTTCCCCTAGGCCCAGCGCCTCTCGAGCCTTCCCGGTGAGGCCGCGCCCGATAATCAGATTGATGCGCCCGCCTGCGCGGACCTCATCCAGCAGCACGTCGGAGCGTAAGGCAAATTCCGACAGCACATCGCCACTCTCTGACAGGATTTTACCCTCATAGGGACGGATCTCGATCACATCACCCATACCGAGCGAATCAACAGGCGCCTCGAATACCAGTGCGCCGGCATCCTCCATCGTGTTGTAGAAGATGGGCGCGACCTTGCCGCCAATACAGACGCCACCAGCCCTCTTGTTTGGAATGCCGGGCGTATCTTCACCGAAGTACCAGAGCACGGAGTTGGTAGCAGATTTGCGTGATGACCCTGTTCCCACTACATCGCCAACAAATGCCACTGGCAGACCTGCCTGCTTGATTCCCTCGATTTGTTTCAGTGGGCCGGTGACGCCCGGCGCATCGGGTTCAATGCCGTCTCGGGCCATCTTGAACATGGCCAGCGCGTGAAGCGGGATATCGGGGCGCGACCAGGCGTCGGGAGCGGGGGACAGGTCATCGGTATTGGTCTCTCCGGTGACTTTGAATACCACCATTTTAAGCGACTCGGGCACCTCGGGGCGTTCGGTGAACCATTCTCCCGCCGCCCAGCTCTCCAAAACGGCTTGGGCATTCTTTGATCCGCCTTTTGCCAGCTCCACCACGTCGTAAAAGGCGTCGAACACCAATAACGTCTGTTTCAGTTCTCTTGCTGCGTGAGTGCCCAGCGCCTCATCGTCGAGTAATCCGACCAGCGTGGTGATGTTGTAGCCACCATGCATGTCGCCCAGTAGGCGAATCGCATGCTCGCGGTCAATCAAATCACAGCTGGTTTCCCCTTTCGCCAGCGCCGACAGAAAGCCGGCTTTGACATATGCGGCCTCATCAACCCCTGGAGGCACTCGCTCAGTCAGCAGTTCTACGAGAAAGGCCTCCTCGCCCGCTGGTGGGTTTTTCAAAAGTTCCAATAATTCGGCAACCTGCTCGGGGGATAGCGGGGCAGGGGGTATATTCTGGGCGGCGCGGTCGGCGACGTGTTGACGGTAGGCTTCCAGCATTTACAGCGTCCTTCTACGTGCGGGGTTCTCGATAGCGCGATTATAGCGTGGCGATTGTTTCCAAGGTTAACGACGGTTTGAATACCCCTCATTCACTCAGCCGATGGCAGGGGCATTGCCTCGATACAGAAACTGCTAAACTTCGCTCGCTTCGGAGGAACCGTGTCTGACCTCAATCCCATTCGAACCCCTTGCATCGGCGTCTGCTCTACCGGTATCGGCGACACGGTCTGTCGCGGTTGCAAGCGCTTTGCGCACGAGGTGATTGACTGGAATGGCTATTCACAGGCACAAAAAGGGGCGATTGATTCGCGCCTGGATCGCTTTCTGGGCATGTGCGTGGCCAACAAGTTTCGAATCGTCGACCAAAAGCTATTGGACTGGCAGCTGTCGGTGCAGAAGATCCGTCATGAGCCGCATCATGATCCCTACTGCCATCTCTTCGCGCTGCTGAAGGCGGGCGCGACACAAATTGTGCAGCCCGAGCAGTACGGGTTTGAGGTGCTGCCCAGTTTTAGAGATATGACGCTGGTGGCACTTAGGGATCAGATCGATGAGGAATTCTGGATTCTTTCCTCCGCCCACTATGACCGCTACATCGCTACCGGAGATCTGTTTGCGGATGAGTCGCCTCAGGAGGCCCTACGGTGAGTACGGCTGAGGCTTTGGTGGCCGGTATCAGAGGGTTTTTACCTTGCCCGACGCCAGATGCCTGGGTGGCGGTGGCATTGCAACGCGAGCAGGAGTCGACTCTGCTCATTGATCATGCCAATTGTGAGAAAAAAGCGGCGGCGACGGCTATGGCGCTCATGCATCGCTACACTGATAACTCGATGCTGCTGAATAAGATGTCTAGGCTTGCGCGTGAGGAGCTCCGCCATTTCGAGCAGGTGATCAAGATGATGGCGGCGCGTGACATTACCTATGAGCCGCTCAGCGCCTCTCGGTATGCTCAGGGACTGCATAAAGGGGTGCGTCGACAGGAGCCTGGAAGGCTGATTGATACGCTCATTGTAGGCGCGCTCATCGAGGCCCGATCCTGCGAGCGTTTTGCCAAGCTCGCTCCGGAGCTCGATAGGGAGCTGGGCGACTTTTATTTTTCACTGCTGAAGAGTGAAGCTCGGCACTACGCCGACTATCTGCGCTTGGCCCAATCGTTGGCCGACAAGGCGCATTTGGCGGACCGGATCGATTACTTCCGTGGTCTTGAGGCCGGGCTGGTGGAGAGTGCGGACACTGAGTTCCGCTTCCATAGCGGCCCTGTCGCGACACAACATTAGCCGATAGACAAGCGCTCCAGGCTGAGCTCGCTGTCTCGCTCGCGGAGCAGCCAGCCTACTCGTGCATTCCAGTCTCCCAATACGATGCGCTCCCCAGTGTCACACTGGTGTCGGTTGGGTCTGTGAGTGTGGCCGTGCACCATTACCGACACATCGGCGTCGCGCATGGCGGTACTCACGGCGTTCTGATTCACATCCATAATGTCTTCGGGTTTGTTGCTCGCTGCATCGATGCTCATTGATCGCAACTGGCGGGCCAGCTCACGGCGCTCATCGAGTGGCTTCGTCATCATTTCAGCCTGCCACTCGGGGGAGTGGACGAGCTCTCTGAATTGCTGGTAGTCCACATCGTCAGTACACAGGGTATCGCCGTGAAGTAACAGCGTAGGTTGCCCTGCGACGTCTAACACCGTCTGATCTGGCAAGAGGGTGCCGCCGACGTCACTGGCAAACTGCTCACCTAGCATGAAATCGCGATTCCCCCTGCAGAAGAGGATCTCGGTGCCCGAATCAGCAAGTGCACGAAGCGCTAACCTGATGCGCTCAGCAAGCGGCGAGTCGTCATCGTCGCCCACCCATGCCTCGAAGATATCGCCAAGCATGACCAGCGAATCGAAGGGGGACTCGTATTTCAGCAACGCAACCAGTGCCGCCTCGATGTCAGGTGTTTCGTCGCTAAGGTGTATATCGCTGACAAAAAGTCGATGCACCGAGCAGCCCTTAGTCGTCGATGACGGTCACGCTCTCGATGATGATGGGCTCGACGGGGACATCTTGATGCCCGGCTTGGCCACCCGTTTGCACGCATCTGATTTTATCGAGCACATCCTCCCCTTGAGTCACTTTGCCGAACACGGTGTATCCCCAGCCCTGCATATTTTCACCGGTGTGGTTCAGGAAGTCGTTGTCCTGAACATTGATGAAGAATTGGGCGGTAGCGGAATGCGGGTCCTGTGTGCGTGCCATGGCGATCGTGCCGTGGGCGTTCTTGAGGCCATTGTTGGCTTCATTTTCGATCGGAGCCTTTGTCTCTTTTTGCTCCATGTCAGCTGTGAAACCACCGCCCTGAATCATGAAGTTATCGATGACCCGGTGAAAAATCGTGCCGTCGTAGAAACCGTCCGCCACATACGACAGGAAATTCTCAACCGTCTTCGGAGCATTTTCTGCGTCGAGCTCCAGGGTCATGGGGCCGACAGTGGTGGTCATCAGGATATGCGCAGCTGGCATGGGTACCTCAGGGGTCTGCATCGGGAGGCGGCATCGTACCTGAGATGGCGGGTGGTTGCGATGCGGAATTTTTGCGGTAAGTGGGAATGCTCCCATGCCAAGCTCGACGTCCAGTTGGTATAGTACGTGGCTTATTTTAGGGCGCATTGCCTAGGGTTTAGGATGTCCGCGGAGCTTCGCAGTAACTTCTTGCGCACACAGATTCAGGCTGATCTGGAGGCCGCGCGTATAAGTGCGTTGGTCACCCGGTTTCCGCCAGAGCCGAATGGCTTTCTGCACATAGGTCACGCGAAGTCGATCACCGTAAATTTTGGCCTTGCTGAGCAATTTGGTGGGCAATGCCATCTCCGTTTTGACGACACCAACCCGGAGAAAGAAAGTCAGGAGTTTATCGACTCTATTCAGGAGGACGTCCGCTGGTTGGGATACCAGTGGGCTGGAGAGGTGCGCTTCGCCTCGAGCTATTTC
>QOPK01000016.1 GCA_003331685.1 Halieaceae bacterium
GTTTAGAACGTCGTGAGACAGTTCGGTCCCTATCTGCCGTGGGCGTTGGAGAATTGAGGGAAGCTGCTCCTAGTACGAGAGGACCGGAGTGGACGAACCTCTGGTGTTCCGGTTGTGACGCCAGTCGCATTGCCGGGTAGCTACGTTCGGACGGGATAACCGCTGAAAGCATCTAAGCGGGAAGCCCCTCCCAAGACTAGTTCTCCCTGACCCCTTGAGGGTCCTAAAGAGCCGTCCAAGACTAGGACGTTGATAGGCTGGGTGTGGAAGCGCTGTAAGGCGTTGAGCTAACCAGTACTAATTGCTCGTGCGGCTTGACCATATAATCCAAGTTATTTGTAGTGGATCTCTTAGCCGAAAGGCGCAGTTGCAACATTTCAGTTGCAGCATAAAGAGGAAAGCTCAGAAGACTTCGGCATCGCGCGAAAGCGTGATGGTTCGAGTCTCAACCTAGGTGGCAACACTTAGCGCGGTGACGAGAGCGTGTTGTGATCGAGTCATAGTGTGTTGTCGGTGTAATCGCCCGACTGATTCAGCTTCGATTTACCGCCCTATTTGAATGGTTCTTAGCGTGCTATTTGCCATTCACACCAGTTTGCCTGGCGACAATAGAGTACTGGAACCACCTGATCCATTCCGAACTCAGCAGTGAAACGGTGCATCGCCGATGGTAGTGTGGGGTTTCCCCATGTGAGAGTAGGTCATCGCCAGGCTTCAAAAAAGAAAACCCCGATCGCGCTAGCGGTCGGGGTTTTTTCGTCAGCCTTTATCGAAGTCGGGTCTGGCTTGCGTTTTCGTTCCGCCCAAGAGAATCCCAGTGGCCTGACGGAAAAGCCCCACACAAATCTGCTGGTAGTGCTCTGACGCCAGCCGAACTGGATATTCACTGCCTTAACACGCTGGTATTCTGCGCCCATGAAGCCTCCAGCCACACCTCAATCGTTGCCCGATCTGGCTGTGAGCGTGGTGCTTCATCTCAGCCCGCTTGAACAGCTTCAGGCGCTGTTGGACTCGATTAGCCGCGCCGCCATTGAGGCCAAGCTGAGTCACGTTGAAGTGGTCTGTGTGGACCACAGTTGCGATGCTGACTATGCCGCCAGTTCCCAGATATTTGTTGAGGCTTACAGCGCGCACATCGATGACTCCAGTGGCCTGCAGATCAGTCTGGTCAATCCGGGCATCAATCGGGGTTACGGAGCGGGCCACAACCTCGCTATGGCCGAGGTACAGAGCCAATTCCATCTCATTCTGAATCCTGACGTGGAGCTGGCCTCGGATTCGCTGAAATTGGCGCTCGGTGCACTGATAGAGCAGCACGACATCGCGCTACTGGCTCCACAGGGCTTCAGTCCGACGGGTGAGCCCGAATTTCTGGCTAAGGCCTATCCCTCTGTTTGGGTTCTAGGACTGCGGTCTTTGGCATCGCGTTCGTTAAAAACCCGATGGGATGGTGCGCTGGCACGTTATGAGATGCGAGACGCGCCGAGCGATACTTCGCTGAGGCCAATTACGCTGGCCTCGGGCTGTTGCATGTGGGTCAGACGCGCTTTGTTTGACGAAGTTGGGGGATTTGACGAGTCTTACTTCCTGTATTTTGAGGACTACGATCTGTCGCTGAAGCTCGCGCGAAAGGGCACCGTGATTGAGCATCGCGACATCCGGGTTGTGCATCACGGTGGCAATGCGTCGCGCAAGGGCTTTCAGCATATTCGTTGGTTCGTTGGCGGCGCGGCAAGGTTTTTTCACCGTTGGGGGTGGCGATGGTTCGGGTAAGCGTTGAAGCCATGAGATACTGCTCGTATGGCTGATTCAGAACCAAATCCAGTTGATGCCCAAGACCTGTTGTGGGAGGCGGAGCGTGCCCGCCGAGCGCTACTCAGTCACCTCGGTATCACACCGCTGGTCAGTCGGTCTGATCCCGTAGGAGCCAAACCAGCTCAACGATTTGATGTGCCGACAGGCTCCGTTGATGTGATGCATTCGAGCGCCCCCGCAAGAGCGAAGAGCGGTGATGAGATGCAGGCTCCCCAACTTCGGGAGATTTTGCGACGCGATGCGGATGCAGGCGCGACATTCCGACCATCCGCTGAAGAATCGGACGATATAGTGACCGATCGCAGCGAGTCACTGGCCAGCGCTCAGAGCAATGTGGGAGGTGATACGCCCCTCTCCTTATTGCTGGTGACTAGCGGTGATGTGCTGTGGGTCGAGGTACTCGAAGATCAGCTCTTGCGACAGGAGCAGCTGCAGTTGATTGCCGCCATGGCGCGAGCCATTCGGGGTGCCTCGGTCCGTTGCGCGCATCAGCAGTTTGATTGGCCTCCTGCCGCAGGGTCTGCCATCGCGGCGGCGGAGGGCATGGAAGGCATGCTCTCAGGCTTTCTGCACCGGCTGACTAGCGATCATGCGACCCGGTGTATTGTGCAGCTCGGAGCCTTCGAGGGATTCCCTGCCCCGGATCTGCCGATCCATCAGATTCCGTCCAGTCTGGAGATGCTGAGAGAGGGCTCGCTCAAGCAGTCCGCGTGGTCTGTATTAAAACCACTGCGTGCTGGTGACTGATGCGCAACTATCACTGCGGGCGTTGAGTGACCCCGCGGACCTCGAGCAGTTAAAGCCACTTTATGAGCGGTCAGATGGTCCCTCGTACGGTTTTTTACAGGGCTTGCTGGATCAACCTTACTGTCGAGCTTGGCGCCTGTTAAAAGGCAAACAGCCGGTGGCCGCAATCTGGTACCAGTGCGCGGCGGAGCAGGCGGAAATGCTTGACCTGAGGGTGTTGGCCTCTCAGCGGCGGCAAGGCTTAGGCCGTCACTTGCTCGGGGCCTCCTTGACTGCGCTCGAGGACGTCGACGCCGTCGCACTGGAGGTGCGCTCATCTAATTCGGCAGCGCGAGTACTCTATCAGTCGTTGGGCTTTAGTGAGACCGGCGCGCGACCCAATTACTATGCCACCCCTGATGGCCGCGAGGATGCCATATTGATGACGCTGACGCTCAATATCGGTGGCAGCGTAAGGTGAACACCATGTCCGACATACTGAAGGCCGTTGACCCAGATTGGCGCATTAAAGTGGGCAGGCTAGAGCATTATCGCTCTCAGAGGGAGTGCAGGTTATGAACATTGTTGAGACTGACTACTGGTGCCTCATGTTGCCCCCCGAATGGTCAGCAGTGGAAGAAGACGGCAGTGTGTTGATCACCGATCAGGATGGTATTGGTGAGCTGGCAATCACCACGCTGGTCCGCGAGCCGGAGAACGCGCCAGAGACGAGTCTTTTGGAGATCGCTCACACGGAATCGCCGGAGGTCAGCAGTTGGGCCAACGCCAATTTCGGTGATTTTTCGGGCGTCACGGGGCAGTTCACCGAAGAAGGGGCGGTATTGCAAGAGTGGTACCTCAGCCACCGTATTGCGCTGCTGTACTGCACCTATGCCTGTGACGTCGAGGACGCTGGCATGGATATGGCGGCTGTGGAGGAGATTCTGGGCACGCTGGTACCGGGAGATGCACTGTTGGCCGACTAGCTGAAACTATATGAGCAGGCGGCAAGCCGCCGGTCTAGGATACGGTTCCGGTTACCCGCACCCGTTTACTGCCCGCAACGGGCGCCTCGGCCTGCGCTTTCGCGCGCTGTTCGATGCTGGTGTCGATCTGGTTCTTGAGCGCAATTAGACAGCCAGTGACCAGAAATGCGCCGGGTGGCAGGATCGCCACCAAAAAGGGGTAGTCCACGTTAAATATCTGCCAGCGCCAGGACGCCGCGCCCGTGCCGAACAGGAGCTGCATGTCTGCAAAGAGCGCGCCTGTTCCTAGCAATTCGCGGATTGCCCCTAACAACACCAATACGGCCCCAAAGCCCACCCCCATGATGAAGCCATCATAGAGTGCAGCAGGGACTGCGTTTTTCCGAGCGAAGGCATCGGCCCGGCCCAGAATGATGCAGTTGGTCGTGATCAGCGGCAGGAAAATGCCGAGAATCTGATAGAGCTCGTAGCTATAGGCCTGCATGAGCAGTTCGGTGACGGTGACTGCCGCGGCGATGATCATTACAAATACAGGAAGCCGGATGGTGTCAGACACCACTGCGCGAATAAGCGACACGGTGGTATTGGAAACCACCAGTACAAAAAGCGTCGCCGCAGCCAACCCGAGTGCATTGACGGTAGAGGCGGTGACCGCAAGCAACGGACACAGTCCCAACAACTGGACCAGAGCGGGGTTGTTCTTCCATAGCCCGTTGAGCGTTAGTTGCCGATAAGAGGTGCTGCTCATGCGGAGTCCGCTTCCGTTTCAAAAAGGATACTCGCGTTCAGGGTAGCGTATTCGAGGGCCCGCCGTGTGGCGAGGATCACCGCGCGGGGGGTCACTGTTGCCCCTGTGAACTGGTCGAAAACGCCACCTTCTTTCTCCACATTCCATGCCCTCAAAGCCGGGTTGGTCAGGCTGCGCTCGTTAAAGTCGAGGATCCAGTCGGATTTGCGAAGATCGACCTTGTCACCGAGTCCAGGCGTTTCGCGGTGCGCGACTACGCGTACCCCTGCCACCGAGCCATCCCGGCGTACACCCACCAGAGCGCGGATATCGCCGCTGTACCCGTCCCGGGCGGTGGCGGGCAGAATCACGCCGATCACGTTATTTCCCTGTCTCACACGATAACCCTGACGGCGCTCTCTGATGCCTAGTAGCGCGGTCTCTGCGGCCACCTCAAACACGTCGTCGATGATCTCGTTGTCATGCGTGTCAGGCGGAAAAATCTCCAACAGTTGCCGCGCCTCCGCGCGCCGCACCTCAAAGTCGATTTGTGCCTCGGTGCCGAGGTAGGTCCAGCCAATAGCAATAGACGTGATGGCCGCAAATAGCGCAAGCACCGTGCCGCTCAGGCCGATCGATGCCAGCCACTTCATGAGTCACGACTCCTGGTGCCGTAAACCCTCGGCTGGGTGTAGTGATCGATAAAGGGCGCACAGAAATTCAGGATCAATACCGCGAACGCGACGGCGTCGGGGTAATTACCCAGCGTACGAATGAGATAAATCAAGACACCGATCAGGGCACCGAATATCAGCCGCCCCTTGTTCGATACTGCGGAGCTGACGGGGTCGGTGATTATAAAAAACGCCGCAAACATAGTGGCGCCGCTGAACAGGTGGAACAGAGCGCTACCGCCGCTTTGGGAGCTGCCGCCGTCATAACCTATGAGCGCACAGAGAGCGAGAGCCGCGAGCATTGCGATTGGTGCATGCCAGGTAAACACGCGCCGGTAAAGTAGCCACGCGCCACCCAATAGAAAGGCGAGGTTGGCCTCGAACCAGCCAATACCACCCCAACCGGTAAGCTCAGGACTACTGGTGAGCAAATCTTCAAACAGCAGTCCGGTGTTCTGCCGGAGTAAGTCGAGCGGCGTGGCGGCGGTGACCGCGTCGATCGTTGACGGGGAGAAAAGGTGCTGGAAGGTGTCGGTGATGCCAGGGACCTCCGTCAAACCTCTCGGTGAGGCCCAGGCACTCATCTGGACCGGGAAGGAAATCAACAGGACGACGTAGCCCACCATGGCGGGGTTGAAGGGGTTGTAGCCCAACCCGCCAAAGACTTGCTTGCCGAGTAATACCGACGTCAAAACGCCGATCGTAATCAGCCACCAGGGGGCATAGGGCGGCAGCGCAATACAGAGTAGCGTCGACGTCACGAGTACGCTCAAATCGCTCACCGCAAGGCTCGGGTCGCGATCGCGCAGCGCCACAATGGCGTATTCGCAGGCGACGGCAATCAGGCCACCAAAGATGATGTTGACCAGCGTACCCGGTCCAAAATAAGCGGTCAGCGCCACGACCCCGGGTAGCGTGGCCAACAGGACATCTCGCATGACCGCGGATACTCGGCTGTGGCCAGAGGCGTGCGGTGAGGTGACCCTGAGTAGACTCAAGGCGTCTGCTCCGGTTCTGAAGCCTGGTCTGCTTTGCGCGCTTTGGCGCGCTCAATGGCGGCTTGAATGGGATCGACCCCGTCTTCGGCTGCTTTACTCTGCGCTGCGGCTTTGCGGGCGGCGCGGTTGGCTTCTCTTTCGGCAGCCTCGGTTTCCAGTCGCACCTGCCGCGCTTCAAATCGTTCTCGTGAATTATCCGAGCGCTGCTTTTCCTGCTCGCTATCGCGAATTTGTCCCTTGGCGGCGCGGTAGTACTGCACCAGCGGAATCTGGCTTGGGCAGACATAGGCGCAGGCGCCACATTCGATGCAGTCAAATAGGCGGTGCTCTGTCAGCTGCTCATGATCTTTGGCCCGCGCATACCAATAGAGTTGTTGGGGCAGTAGCGATGCGGGGCAAGCCTCAGCGCAGTGACCACAGCGAATGCAGGGCTTCGCGGGCTCGGGCAACGGTAGCTCTGTAGGCGTGGGGGCGAGCAGACAGTTGGTGATCTTGGTGATCGGCGCGCGTAGATCCGATACGGCAAACCCCATCATGGGCCCGCCGTGGATGATGCGCTGCTGTGGTTCGGTGTTGAAGCCCGCGTGGGTCAGGAGTGCTGTGATCGGCGTGCCGAGGCATGCGGTCACATTCTGCGGTGTCGCCAGCGCCTCGCCAGTTAGCGTGACGATGCGATGCGTCAGCGGCGCGCCGTCAATGATGGCTCGCTTGGCGGCGACCGCCGTTCCCGGATTCACACAAACGAGACCGAGGTCGGCCGGGATGCCGCCTGAGGGCACCTGTTGGCCGGTCAGGATTTCGATGATCTGTTTTTCGCCACCCGACGGGTACTTGGTAGGGAACGTCGCCAGTTCAACTTCAGCCCCTGATCGCGCGATGGCGGCCTCGACACTGGCGATGGCATCAGGCTTGTTGTCTTCGATTCCGATCAGGATCGACTCCGCCGAGACGATATGCGCCAAAATCAGCGCACCTTCGATCAGCGCGTCTGCCTGACACTGCATCAGTGTGTCATCGGCGGTGATATAGGGCTCGCACTCGGTACCATTGACCAGCAACGTTTCAATCGATCGTGCAGGCCCCGGACTCAGTTTTACAGCGGTGGGAAAGCCGGCGCCACCCATACCGGCAATGCCGGCTGCCCGCACCCGCTCCACCAGTGCGGCGGCGTCAAGGTCCTGCCAATCGGCTATGCCGGTGAAGGACAGCCACTCATCCTGACCATCGGTCTCGATCACAATGCATTGGTCTTGAAGCCCGGAGGCGTGGGCAATGGGCCGCGCTTCGATCGCCGTTACGGTGCCAGACGTCGGCGCATGCACCGGCACACTCATCACGCCTTGTGCCTCGGCGATCGTTTGCCCGCCTAATACACGGTCTCCGACAGTCACGACCGGCAGCGCCGGCACGCCAAGGTGCTGGCGCAGAGGCAGCACCAAAACGGCTGGAATAGGCGCAGTGCCCAGTTCTCCCGGCCGGGACAACGCTTTGCGTTCGGGAGGATGGATGCCACCGTGAATATCGTGGATCGTTCTCATGCGGCGTCCCGCTTCGCCACATCGGTCGCAATCACGTCGAAACGAGGCGCGCTGTCTTCAGGCAGTGGCCAGTGCCAGAAACCAATGCCCTCTTTGCGGGGAATCAGGTCAATGCAATCGACTGGGCACGGTTCAATACACAGGTCGCAACCTGTGCACTCGTCCGCAATTACCGTATGCATCACCTTGGCGGCGCCGAGAATGGCATCCACTGGGCAGGCCTGAATACATTTTGTGCAGCCAATGCATTCATCCTCGCGAATCCAGGCGACCACGGGTTCTTTTTCCACGCCATGCTCAGCATCAAGCGGTTGAGGCTCGACGTCTAATAAATCGGCCAGCGCCTGAATGGTCTCTTCACCACCCGGAGGGCACTTGTTGATAGCATCGCCATCGGCAATTGCCTCGGAATATGGCCGGCAACCCGGATACCCACACTGGCCACATTGGGTCTGAGGTAACAGCGCATTGATCTGCTCGCTAATGGGGTTGCCCTCTACCCGGAACCGAATGGCGGCGAAGCCAAGTAAGGCTCCAAAAATCGCGCCCAGTCCGAGCAGTGCACAGAGTGCAGCTAGCAGTGGTTGCTCACTGAGTAGGGTTAACATCAGATCAACCCCGCAAAGCCCATAAAGGCCAGGGAGGCCAGTCCCGCAGTGATCATGCCAATCGCCGCGCCCTGAAAGGGCTCGGGCACGTCAGCAACGGTTAATCGCTCGCGCATGGCCGCAAAGAGCACCAGTACGAGCGAGAACCCGAGTGCAGCACCTAGGCCGTAGAACAGCGACTCAATGAAATTATGGGCCTGATTGATATTCAGCAGCGCGACACCGAGTACCGCGCAGTTGGTGGTAATGAGCGGTAGAAAAACGCCTAGCACCCGGTGCAGCAGAGGGCTGGTCTTACGCACCACCATTTCGGTGAACTGTACCACTACGGCAATCACCAGAATAAAGCTGATGGTTCGCAAATAGGCGAGATCTAGGGGGACCAGCAGGTAGTTATAGGTCAGGTAGCTGCAGACTGACGCAAGCGTCAGCACAAAGGTGGTTGCAACCGACATGCCCATGGCGGTCTCGAGTTTGTTGGACACACCCATGAACGGGCACAGCCCTAAAAACTGCACCAACACGAAGTTGTTGACCAAGACCGCGCCCACCAAAAGCAGCGCGATATCACCCAGCATGTCATCCCCCTGCGGCGGACTGAAATCGACTCAAAACCGCAATAGTAAGCAATATATCAGGTGTCTGGCAGGAAGTATGTGGCGTCTCAGGCGCCGCCTTTGCTGGCCTCTACCATCGCCGTCACCGCGTCAGCATCGACCCGCTGGAGCAGCGGCTCAAACGGGGCGAGTTCATGTGCGACCAGTGGCGCATCAAGCGCCGTCCAGTCGAGGGAACACCGCAGGAAAGCCTCTGATTTCTTGGCCATCTCGGGCAGCACGGGCTTCAGATATGTGGCCAGCACGCGGAATAGATTGATACCAACAGAGCAGACTGCCTGTACTTCGTCCTCGAGGGCCTCGTCCTTGGCCATCACCCAGGGCTTTTTGTCATCAATATACTGATTGGCCCGGTCGGCAAGGGCGATGATCTCGCGCATGGCGCGATTGAACTCCCTTGCCTCATAGAGCGCGGCAATCTCGTCGCCGGCGCCAATAAAAGACTGGACCAGTTCCTGCTCTGCGCAGTTGTCGCTCATCTGATTGTCAAACTTCTTGCGCAGGAACCCTGCGCAGCGGCTGGCGATGTTGACGACCTTACCGATGAGGTCCGAATTGACGCGTTGCACAAAGTCATCAAGGTTGAGGTCAATGTCGTCGACGCCGCCGGAGAGCTTGGCCGCAAAGTAGTAGCGCAAATACTCAGGGTCCAAGTGCTCAAGGTAGGTGTCTGCCAGAATAAAGGTGCCACGGCTCTTAGACATCTTGACCCCATTCACCGTGAGAAAACCGTGGGCATAGACAGCTGTCGGTTGCCTAAGCCCGGCGGCGTTTAGCATCGCCGGCCAGAACAGGCCGTGAAAGTTCACAATGTCTTTGCCGATGAAGTGATAAAGCTCGGTGTCACCTCCCGGCAACCAGTAGGCGTCAAAATCATCACCCTGTTCGCGGCAAAGGACCTCGTGGCTGGCCATGTACCCGATTGGCGCATCGAGCCAGACATAAAAGTACTTCTCGGGGTACCCGGGGATCTCGAAACCAAAGTAGGGGGCATCCCGGCTGATGTCCCAGTCTTGCAGTCCGGCTTCGAGCCATTCTTTCAGCTTGTTGGCAATCGGGGGTTGCAGTTGGCCGCTATTGATCCAGTCAGTCAAAAGCGCTTCGAAATGGCCGAGCTGGAAAAACAAGTGGCTAGAGTCTCTATCGACAGGCTCTGCACCCGAGAGCGCCGAGACTGGGTTAATCAGGTCGGCCGGGGAGTAGGTGGCACCGCAGGCCTCGCAGTTGTCACCGTATTGGTCCGGGGCTTTGCACTTTGGGCACGTGCCTTTGATGAATCGATCCGCAAGGAACAGGCCTTTCTCAGGGTCGAACGCCTGGGTGATGTCTCGCATGGCAATGTGCCCGCCTGCCTCCAGTCTCTCGAAAATGGTCTCGGACCACCGCTGATTTTCAGGCGAATGGGTTGAATGGTATTGGTCGAACTGGATCAGGAAGCCTGCCGAATCTCGCTCGTGCTGGGCCTGAATCGCGGCGATGTGGTCTTCCGGCGTGCGATTCGCGGCTTCGGCCGAGAGCATGATGGCCGTGCCGTGGGCATCGTCAGCGCACACGTAACGGCAGTGATGCCCGCGAGATCGCTGAAAGCGCACCCAGATATCGGTTTGCGCCTGCTCGAGCATATGTCCGAGATGCAGGGGCGC
Source organism: Halieaceae bacterium (assembly GCA_003331685.1). The sequence goes on from QOPK01000016.1 coordinate 10,333, forward strand.
ATTGGCATAGGGTAATGCCGACGTCACCAGTATGTTTCTCGGGGTGGTAGTCATGAGGCGCGCGATCCGGCGTGAAACGGCGCGCAGTCTACCGGATTTTCGCCCTTTTCGCTGTGGAGGGTGATCGCAAGGTGGTGCCGGCGCGGTATACTTACCCGATAGCTTTGAACAAGGATAAAAGTGGTGTCATCACCCCACCACGTGGTCGCTGTGGCCTCGGGAAAAGGCGGCGTCGGTAAGTCGACGGTCACCGCAAATCTGGCCGTCGCCCTCAGGCAGCAGGGGCTGTCTGTTGGCTTGCTGGATGCCGATATCTACGGACCAAGCCAACAACATATGCTGGGCGTATCTGACAGCGTGACCCCCGACCAGCAAGACGGCGAGTTCCTTCTGCCGGTGGAAGCGCATGGATTGAAAACCATGTCGATGGGTTACCTGGGCTCCGCCAAGACCCCCATGGTTTGGCGCGGTCCCATGGCCAGTTCGGCGATGGCGCAACTCTTGGAAAAAACGCTGTGGGGCGATCTCGACGTCTTGCTGGTTGATATGCCTCCGGGCACGGGGGATATCCAGCTGACCCTGGCACAACGGGCGACGCTCGCTGGTGCCGTGATCGTCACCACGCCACAGGACATCGCGCTCCTCGATGCGCGCAAGGGCATTGAGATGTTTCAAAAAGTGGAAGTGCCGGTGCTGGGCCTTATTGAGAATATGGCAGCCCATGTCTGTAACAAGTGTGGACACGTGGAGCCCCTCTTCGGCGAGGCGGGTGGTGAGCAGCTAGCCGCTCGCTACGAAGTGCCGTTGCTGGGTCAAATCCCCCTCGATAAAGCGATACGCGAGCAGTCGGATGCTGGCCGGCCGATCGTCTTGGCGGAGCCAGACGGCCCGATTGCAGAAATCTACCGAAACGCCGCAACGCAAGTGATGGCCGTTCTGGGTCAGAAGCAGCCCGCAGCGGCACCCGTTATCAGCATGGGTGATTAATTCAATTCAATCGCCGCCCCTCAGTAGCAGGAGAACACCCTTGAGTATCAAATCAGACCGATGGATTCGCCGCATGGCAGAGCAGGAGGGCATGATCGAGCCTTTCGCCCCCGACCAGATCCGTATGGACGGTGACCGGCGACTGATTTCTTATGGCACATCGAGCTACGGCTACGACGTGCGCTGCTCGCGAGAGTTCAAGGTTTTTACCAATATTCACTCAGCGACGGTCGACCCCAAGCATTTTGACGAGGACAGTTTTGTCCATGTAGAAGGAGATGTTTGCGTGATTCCGCCCAACTCCTTCGCACTGGCTTGCACGGTGGAGTACTTCCGCATTCCGCGCAATGTGCTCACCATTTGCTTGGGCAAATCGACCTATGCGCGCTGCGGCATCATTGTCAACGTGACACCACTTGAACCCGAATGGGAGGGCCATGTCACGCTGGAGTTTTCCAACACCACAACCCTACCCGCGAAGATCTATGCCAACGAGGGTGTCGCACAAGTGCTGTTCTTTGAGTCTGATGAGGTTTGTGAGACCAGCTATGCAGACCGGGGTGGGAAGTATCAGGGTCAGCGTGGTGTCACGCTGCCCAGAGCCTAGGCACATTTGCATGGCCCCTCTCAGCGTGGCTCGACGCCTACTCCTCGACGTCTACTCTAAGATCCGTGAACTCAGGGCGCCCGCCCCGTAACAGCCCGTCCTTCAATGTTGGCGCTCTCCAGTTGAATAACTGTCTCTGAGCCTTTTTCGACATGTTCCGTGCGGACCATCAGAAAGTCGTGGTGGACCGCGAGCCAGGTATCCGAGCTACGCTCATCGGGTTCGTCGTGAATCAGTCGGTAATGCACCGTTTCCATAGCGCCCACTGGTGTCTCGAGCACCTCGGTTTCGATCAGATCAAAATGCTTTACCTTGATTTTCGGGCCATCCACTATGGAGAGGGAAATGCGTGCAGGCGGTGTCTCTGCGAGCAACAGCTTGAGTCGTATCTGTTCCTGTTGGCTAAGTCGGTCGAGCACTTCGGGTGACCAGGGGTGCTCGGTCCACTCTTTCTTGCGCAGGCTGCGGATCGTCCCCGCCTCTTCATCAAACAGCACCTCGCGCCGGCGGTTACTTACTCCGCTTAGCTGATACAAGAAGCGCTCACCGACGATCTGGTCGCCGTTTACCGAGAAGTGTGAGTCTTCCCTCAGTTTGATCATAAAGGCCTTTTTGCCGCCTTGAGTGAGGTGGTAGCGACCTTCTTCTCTAGTAAGGGTGCGCTTCAGCGTGAGGCCCAGCCCAGACATTTTGGTCTTGTACTCTGCCGTATACGGCGACAGCGCGCTCTCAGGGAATGCGGACTCAGCGACTAAAAGTGCCCCGATCAACAGGCCCGTGACTGGCCAAAGTTTCATGACGCGACCTCCCATAATTCTCCCGATGGCGGCACCGGCAAGCCATCTTTTAGCAAGTTGCCATCTTGCCATGTCAGCCGATCGGTCAGGTGCCAGTTTACAGCCACGGGGTAAATCCGATGCTCTATCTCTAATACGCGACCTGCCAGCATATCGGCATCGTCCCCTGAATTGACTGGAACCCTAGCCTGCAAGACCGGCGGGCCACCATCAAGTTCCCCGGTGACGTAATGCACCGTCGCGCCCGCATGACTGTCCCCGTTGTCCAGCGCACGCTGGTGGGTATGCAGGCCCGGATACAGTGGCAGTAGTGAGGGGTGAATATTCATCAGCCGCCCGGCAAAGCGTGCCACAAATTCTGGGGTCAGGATGCGCATGAAGCCAGCGAGCACGATTAGATCAGATTGCGCGCTGTCTACAACGCCTGCCAGATCCTGATCAAAAGCCTCTCGCGTTGTGTAGCGCTGATGGTCTATCAGGGCGGTCTCAATACCGGCGTTATGAGCAATGGTGAGCCCGCCAGCGCCGGGGCGATTGCTGACCACCAGCGAGATCTCTCCGCCCAACGATCCCTCGAGGCTCGCGGTCAGCAACGACTGTAAATTTGAGCCACGGCCCGACAACAATACAGCGACGCGCTTTGTCACACCGGAAGCCCTAGCAGAGTTCGACGCCGATCGCGGCGTCAGAGATCTCACCCAGTCCCCAGCCCGATAGCCCTAGTGCGTTAAGTTGGCTAAGGGTATCAGCGGCATGCTCGGCCGCGACCACCATAATCATGCCGACACCACAGTTGAACGTGCGCATCATCTCCAGCTCGTCGATGTTGCCGCCAGCCTGCAGCCAATTAAAAACGGGTGGCAGGGACCAGCTGTCGCGATGCACGCGCGCGCCCACCCCTTCGGGTAACACTCTGGGCAGGTTTTCCAGAATGCCGCCGCCGGTGATATGCGCCATGGCTTTGATGTGAACGGATTTCTGCAACGAGAGCAGCGGTCGGTTGTAGATCGTGGTGGGGGCCAGCAGCGCTTCGCCCAGACTGACCTCGCCGCAGTCTTGCTGTGGATCCGCGCCTGTATGCTCAAGCACCTTGCGAATGAGCGAGTAACCGTTGGAATGCGGGCCGCTGGAAGGCAGGGCGATCAGCGTGTCACCGGCCTGAACCGTACATCCGTCAATGATATGGGCGCGCTCCACGACGCCGACGCAGAAACCCGCCAGATCGTAGTCTTCGCCCTCGTACATGCCAGGCATTTCAGCTGTCTCACCACCGACCAGTGCCGCGCCAGCCAGCTCGCAGCCCTTGCCAATACCGGACACGACTGCTGCAGCCACGTCGACATTGAGCTTGCCGGTCGCGTAATAGTCGAGGAAAAACAGCGGTTCTGCGCCCACAACGGCAATGTCGTTACTGCACATCGCCACTAAATCGATGCCGATGGTGTCGTGGATGCCCAAATCCATTGCCAGTCGTAACTTGGTGCCCACTCCATCGGTGCCGGACACCAGGATCGGTTCTACGTAGCCCGGCGGTATCGCGCACAGCGCACCGAATCCTCCCAGTCCGGTCAGCACCTCGGGGCGGAGCGTCGCCTGACTGACCGACTTGATGCGTTCTACCAAGGCATTGCCCGCATCGATATCGACGCCGGCATCGCGGTAGGTCAGCGAGGGTTCTGAGGAGGATGGGTCGGCCATGCCGTGGTCTCGTCCAGTCAAACTGAGATACTAATCTGCCGGCCCTATTGAGGAAAGCAAAGCAGTGCACTTTGGTTGATAATAAGGCTCGCCGATAGCGGCACCGCCAACAGGTCGCCAGAGAAGACACCGTCAGTGCAGCAGAAAACAAACAGTGCCTCATTGGCAAACAGCGTCGGACCTCGGGGTGGAGAGGCACTGTGAGCTGCTTGTTCGCCCAAAAAGGGTGCTTGGCTATTCGAGCTGCGATCCGCGTCCTACTACTTGCCTGTGTGATGACCGGCCTATCGCAGTGTGTGCTGGCACAGAGCGGCGAGGTGGTCATTCGCATCGAGGTTGAGGATCGCAGCGAGGACACTATCGACCGTGCGGCTCGGGAGGCCCTGCAGACTGCGCTTTTGAAGCGGTCCGGCGATCGGGGGTTGCTGCAACACCCCGCCGTCAAGGCGGCATTGGCCTCGGCACGGACGCAGTTGTCTCTATATCAGTTTGAGCGGATTGGTGGGATGACGCGATTTGTTGCGCAAATCGACCAGGCGGTTGTTGAGAGCTTAATTAAAGCAGCGAACGGCACCTTCTGGGCAGAAGCTCGCCCACCCATTTTGCTTTGGCTAGTGATCGATGATCCCGCGGGTCGTCGTTTCGGCAACACTCAGGCAGAACAGCCTCTCTGGGAGCGCCTCAGCGAGACTTTCGATGGTCTGGGCGTCAAGCTGAGACGCCCGCTATACGATCTCTCCGATGCGGTGCTGGTGTCTCCCGATGGGCTGTGGCGGCGCGACTTTGGACCCATTGTTGAAGCATCGGAGCGCTATGGTATGACCCATCTACTGCTGGGGCGATTGATTCGTCTCAGTGACGGGCGCTATATCGGTGAGTGGGTGTATCGCGATGTTTCGGTGGAGAGAGCGATATCCGTGCAGGCGGGCTCTTTAGAGGCATTAATCGACCCCGGCGTAACGCTGGCTATGGATGAAATGCTCCGGCAGTATGCTGTGGCACTGACCATAGACAATGCGACGCAGGCGTTGCTGATTCGCGTGCAAAATGTAGTGACCCGAGACGACTACCGGGCGGTCACGGCTGTCATGAACGGGATTCAAACCCTGAATCATGTTCGTCCTGTGGCGGTGCAGGGAGACACTCTGACGCTCGAACTGCAGGGTGTCGGCGATGCCGAGACGTTGCTAAGGCTTATGGCCTCGCGGAACGATTTAATCTGGGTGAGCAACGACCCGGATAGCGAAGAAGGTTTGGTGCTCGCCTGGCAAGCGCCTTGACGGTAGCGCGGTAAGATCGAACAACTGATGGCACAAGAACCTGGACAAATCCCGCTACTGATGCGGAGCGAAGATCTCGCAACCTGGGATAACTGGCTCAGCCGCCCCGAGACCGCGGCCCTCGAGCAACTGCTCGTAGGTCAGGTGTCCGAGCACAGCGCCTATGTATGGGGCGGTGAAGGGATGGGCAAGAGCCATATCCTGCAGGCCTGCTGCGATGCAGAGGGGCTGGATGCTCGCTATATTCCACTCCGGGATCTGGTCGGCTTTGCGCCTGAACAGGTGCTGGCGGATGTCGAGATTGCGCGTCTCATTGCGATCGACGACATTGATTGCGTGGAGTCTCGGGCTGGCTGGCAGGAGGCACTGTTCGCATTGTTTAACGCTTCACGGGAGACGGGTGCGCAGCTTTTGGTAACGGCGCGGAAGGCACCTCAGCAACTGCTTGAGGCACTGCCCGATCTCCGCTCTCGATTGAGCAGCCTGCCGGTTTTTCAGATGCCGCGTTTTACCGAGGATCATATTGCCGAGCTGCTTGCGCTGCGCGGCGTGGAGGCGGGTATCGAGCTCTCGGATGACGTCGCCCGCTACTGTTCGCTGAGACTGCCAAGGCACCCGCCTGCCGTCGTGAACTTTATCAATCAGCTCGATCAGCTCAGTCTGGCGCAGCGTCGCGCCGTGACCATCCCGTTTGTCAGGGAGTCGGGATTGCTTCGTCAGGCTGAGGGATAGCGTACTGGTCAGGCTCTAGCTCCAGATAGCCCCGTAACCAATGCACCAATAGATACAGCGGCACCGTATCGATCAATGCGCACACAGCCTTGAACGCGTAGTTACTGCCTACCAGGGTGAGTAGGGCGGCCGCGGCAATATCGCCCGCCAAAAAAGTCGCACCGAAGGTTACGGTCACCACCATGATGGAATCCACCAGTTGGCTCAAGAGTGTGCTGAAGTTATTTCTGAGCCATAGGTGTTTGCCCCGAGTGAGCCGCTTCCAGAAGTGGTAGATCTGCACGTCACAGTATTGTGCGGCGATGTAGGCCAGCATCGAGGCAAAAACCGCGCCTGATGTGGTGGCGTAAATCAGCTGAAAGAGTCCGATTTCAGACTCCACCACGGTGCCATTCGGGAGCGTGACCGGGGCGGCCAGCTGCAGCACCTGCCAGGGAGGCATCACTGCTTCAGGCACTGAGGGCGCCACAGCACCCACTGTCAGCACACCCAGAATGAGGAGGTTAATGCCCAGACCCACGCTGACGAGAAAATTCGCGCGGGCCTTGCCATAGAGTTCACTGATTAAGTCAGTGCAGAGAAAAGTGAGCGGGTAAGGGAGCACCCCGACCGCAAGCGCCAACGGGCCAAATTGGATAAAGCGGGTGATGCCCACCACATTGAGCAACGTCATGGCCGAGAGAAAAATACCCGCTAGGACTAAAAATGTGCGCTCACGGCGCTCGCTGATGGCAGCGGTGCTGGCGGTCATGTCAGTGCTCCACCTGCCCCAGATTGCCATGCATGACTGAACCGTTAATGACGGGGTGGTGGTGAGCCCAAAGGATGAGGTCTGCAATTTCATCGGGGGCGACGAGTCTGCCGAAGCTATTCATTTTCCCCAGGCTGTCGAGCACGGTGTCATCATGGCCGACGTGCTGGCGCAGCATGCTGGTGTCGGTGAAGCCTGGACAGATGAGCGCGGTGTGAATGCCTCTGCCCATCAGGTCCTGACAGGTTGCCCGCATCATGCCCAGCTGGGCGTGTTTGCTGACGATGTAACTGAATGCACCAGCCACGGCCTTTTCAGATAGCGTAGAGCCCACGTAGAGCACGCTGGAACCGGTTGGCATCAGCGGCAGCAAGTTGCGATTCAGCGAGTTGATACCCACCACGTTCACCGACAGGACCCGAGACAAGTCGGAGTCCTCGGTGGTGTCGCATTGGTCCTTTAGCATCAAGGATGCATTGTGAACCAAACACACTGGTCCGCCGCCGGCGTCCGACACTGTGGCTGCTACTGCTGTGCAGGTTCTGGCCGTGGACTGCTCGTCAGCCAAGTCAGTGGTCAGTGTCTCGACACCGGGCACGGGGCAGTCACGGCGGGAAATATTGATGACCGTAAATCCGCACTCAACAAATCGCTCCGCCGCTGCTGCGCCAATACCGGAGCTCGCTCCGGTCAGTATCGCGATCGGGTCCATAAGGACTCCTGAGAAATTTCAGAGGGCGACAGGGTACTGCAGGCACAGCTTAGGGTCACGGACTTGCTGCGCGGCGCTAGCTGGGTGGCCGCGCCTGCGGACTTGCCGAAGTTGGACGCATCACCCACCATAACGGCAAACGGTGAGGGATCTCCCATGAGCCAGCTGGCGACACTGCACATTGACAAACAAGCGCACAAGTTTTCTGCGGCCCATTTCACCATTTTCTCCGAGACCGACCGGGAGCGCTTGCATGGACACAACTACGGCGTGTCCGCACGCATTGTGGCGGCGATGGGAGACAACGGTTTTTCTGCCGACTACAACGTATACAAACGGGCGCTGCAGCGGCTTTGCGATGACCACGATGAGTACATGTTGCTGCCGAGTCAGTCGCGCTGGCTGAGGGTGACTGAGGAGGAGGGCGAATATCTGGCGACCTTCGATGGCAAGACACTGCGCTTCCCAATCGACGAGACGCTTCTTCTGCCCATCACCAATGTCACTGTAGAGGCGCTGGCCCATTACTTGCTGAATCGGCTGATGGAAGAGGCAGAGTTGGGTGATCTTGTGGAACTGGAGCTGTTTGTCAGCTCTGGCGATGGGCAAATGAGCTCGGCCTGCTGGCGAGCACCCTAAAAAAACGCTTTTTTTGGAACTTTTCGCTCAAACCTCTGTCATAGAGACAGTTGTTGAGATGGCGATGTCCGCGGGTGCACCGCAAGGGAAACATCTGAGCAGCGAGGGTCCGACTACTGAGATCCTCCCCGTTTTGAGTGGCTCCTTCATTGCCGGCTGATATTCAGCCGGCTTTTTTTTGCCTGCGTTTCGCGGTGAAAATTAGGTGCTCGCTATCGCTCTGAGCGCCCTCGCCATACGGTGAGCAGGCTTTCTAGAGTTTGAGGGCCGACAAGCGTGTCTGTCACCGCGCCCTGCGGGTTGACCAGTAGCGTCGTCGGCAGCACGCGAGGTCGCTCAACGCCAAGGGTGGCGCCCGGGTCCTGCTCAAGCAAGGTGAATGTGATCCCCATCTCAGCGGCCTGCGCCTGCAGAGCCTCACCGTTTTGACCGTCGTAGTTCACGGCAAAGACCATCAGCTCGGTGCGGTCATCTAGGGCATTCAGTTCCGGTATTTCTTCCCGGCAGGGAGCGCACCAGATGGCCCAGTAGTTGATCACCCGCCACTGACCGGCTCCTGGCAACTCATCGCCCGGTTGCGTGCAACCCGTAAGCCAAAATGCCATGAACACGATCAGGATGAGTAGCTTCATACCAATGGGGTTTGCTCGGTGGCAAAGAGCTCTGCAAGGGGGATCGCCAACAGTGACGACTCCTGATCGATATTACTCTGGAGCAGCGCAGCGGCCGTTTTTTGCCAGAGCATGGCCTGCTCGGCCAGTGCATAGCTGGGCTCTGCTCTGAGTAACTCAGCGAGTTCAGCCAGAGTGAAATGGTGGAGGTCGCGGCTGAGTAGATAGTGCCCTCTGTCCAACCGCTTGAGCAGTTGAGCGCCGATAAATGTATCGCGAATGCTGCGCCAGCTGTCGGCATCGATACCACCCGGCAGCACATCGTTGGCGCGAATAATTTCCAGTTCAGAGATGCCCCGACCTTCCTTCTGAGCGCGCCAGAACAGAAAGAGAATATCCAGTGCCTTAATCAGGGTGGGTGTCTGTGCTTGTTCTTCGGTCTGGTAGCTGGAGAGGCTGTGGGCCAAAACTGCGCCCATCAAAACAATGATCCAGGTCACATAAATCCAGAGCAGGAACAAGGGCACCGCAGCGAAAGCGCCGTAAACCAGGGTGTAGCTAGATTTAGCCATGATGGCAGTGAAAAGCATTCTGGCAACGGTGAAGGTGATTGCCGCGAAGACACCGCCGATCAGGGCATGACGCAAAGGGACCTGACAGTTGGGTACTACGGCATAGAGGCAGGTGAGGCCAATTGCACTGATCACAAAGGGCAGCAGACTGATCAGTAGAGAGTCCAGCCCAAAGAGATGCAGGCCGCCCCAGTCATTGGTTGCCGCAAACAGGTAGGCGCGAACGCCCAGTCCGAATCCGATTGCAGCCGGCCCGAGGCTCAGTACAGCCCAATACAGTAGGAAACTCGCCAGTGGTTTCCGGTTGGCGCGATTGCGCCAAATGTCATTGAGGGCTTTTTCTACGTTCCGCAGCATCAAAATCGCCGACATAAGCAAAATGATGACGCCAAACGCCGTCAGCGAGCGCGCCTGGGAAATAAAGGTCGACAGGTACTGAACGACCTGTGTGGAGCTTTCCGGAAGAAGGAACTGCAACAGGAACTCGTTCAATTTACCTTCGATGTTGCCGGCGGCCGGGAGCGCCGACGCAATCGACAGCGTGACCGTCAGCAGCGGCACCAGTGCGAACAGGCTGACAAAAGTGAGCGCCGCTGCACCGGCGTTGAGCCGGTCCTCGACAAACCGGTTAAGGAGATAGCGCAGGCGGAGGCTCGCGTTTTGCAGTGTGGGATGCGTTACCATTGCACGTAGACCATGTGAGCGGTGCTAATGGATTATCCCACATTACCCTGTGCCCAGAATTGCCCTCGAGTGGCCATTAATATCTGCACGCAAAGTGGGAGGATCGGCTGATCGTGACCAGCGAGCCGTATATTTTAGTGCTGTATTACAGTCGCGAAGGCGCCACGGCTGCGATGGCCAGACAGGTGGCACGAGGGGTCGAGTGTGTGTCGGGTATTGAGGCACGCATGAGGACCGTGCCGTCGCTATCCTCAGCGGACACCTCAACAGAGGACGGGGCGTTGCATGCGACGCAGGACGATTTGAGAGGCTGCGCGGGTCTGGTGATGGGCAGTCCAACACGATTTGGCAACATGGCCGCACCGATGAAGCAGTTTCTTGATGAAAGTAGCGCCTTGTGGCTTCAAGGTGCGCTGATTGACCGACCCGCCGGAGTATTTACGTCAACGAGCTCTCTCCATGGTGGCCAGGAAACAACACTCATGAGCATGATGCTGCCGCTGATTCACCACGGTATGGTCATGGTGGGGGTGCCGTACTCGGTACCGGAGTTGCGGGCCACCGAGGCCGGCGGGACGCCCTATGGTGCCAGCCACTGGTCCACCGAAGCGGGAGATCGGCCACTGGATGATCGGGAATCGGCTATTTGCCGCGCGCTGGGTAAACGCGTGGCTGAGTGGGCGATGCGCACTTTGGGGTCGCAGTAGAGAGATGGTGACGCCGCGATCGACGCCGCGGGGGCGGCTCACTGGCACCTTGTGGGGCCTAATGTGGCTCACATGGCTGGGTTTCATAGCGCAACAGGCAGCCGACGTGGAACGATTTTCGGGCACTTGGGTGCTGATTGGGTTGCGCGGCGCACCCCTGCTGCTTTTCTTGTTGGCGACGTTTACTGACAGTGTGCGTCTGTTTATTTGGTTTGAGCTGGTGCTCCTGTTTTATTTTATCTCAGCAGTTGAGGCGGCTTTTGCCTATCAGGCGGATGTACTGTCGATCACGGGGCTTGCGCTGGTGGTGATCAACTTCACTGCGTGCATGCTTTA
>QOPK01000017.1 GCA_003331685.1 Halieaceae bacterium
GGGATGTGAAGTCGACAAATCGGAAGTCCGGCTGCCCGAGGGCGTGATCCGTGAGCTTGGCGAGTTCGAGATCATGATTCAGGTCCATGCAGAGGTATCGACCTCTGTTGCGATTCATATCGTCGCTGAATAATGTCCCGCGGGGTTCCCGCCCCGCGCAATACTCTGGGCGCTAGAGTTTTTTTGGCGGCGCCAACCCCATGCGCAGATCTTTTCTGGCAGTTCTTCCCGGTCGCGGGTAATCTAATCGGCCCGGCGGCGTTTATGCATCGACAATTCGGTGCCACCCCGGCTGATCTGGCACAGAAGAAGGCGACACTTTGGAGTCGGTAAAACCTCAGGATTCGGATATCTCTCGGATCCGCATGCAACCCCAGTCGGTTGAGGCAGAACGCTCGGTCATCGGGGGTATTTTGTTGGTGCCCGAGAGCTGGGACGTGATTGCCGAGCTGGTTGATGCCGGCGACTTTTATCGGCCTGAGCACCGGGCGATTTTCCGTCAGATCGCCACTCTGGTTGATCGTAACGAACCGATTGACGTCATCACCGTTGCAGATCGGCTGCTGGCAACGGGCGAACTGGATGCGGCTGGTGGCCATACCTACCTCGCAGATCTCGTCGAGCAGACGCCCACTGCCGCCAACGTCAGTGCTTACGCTAAGGCTGTGCGGGAGCGTGCGCTGCTTAGAAAGCTGATTGGCGCGGCGCAGGATATTGCAACCGCGGGCTTCAACCCGGAGGGTCGCAGTGCGGAAGAGCTGGTTGATGAAGCCGAGCGGCTCATCATGACGGTCTCGGAGAGCGGCCCGAAACTGGGTGGCCCTCAAGGCATGGCCCCACTTTTAACGGGTGCGCTGGAACGCATCGAAGAGCTCTACAACTCGGGTGGTGATATCACCGGTCTCACCACCGGCTTCATTGATCTCGATAAGAAAACCTCGGGCCTGCAATCTTCGGACCTGGTGATTGTGGCGGGCCGGCCCTCTATGGGTAAGACGGCTTTTGCCATGAACCTGGTCGAGAACGCGTCTGCCCACACCGAAAAGCCGATTCTGGTTTTCTCGATGGAGATGCCGGCAGAGCAACTGGTGGTCAGGATGATGTCCTCACTGGGCAAGATCGATCAGTCGCGGTTGCGTACGGGTAAGTTGCAGCAGGATGACTGGCCCAAGTTGTCGGCAGCGATGGCGAAGCTGAAAGAAACCACCATCTTCATTGATGACACACCGGCGTTGACGCCAACGGAAGTGAGAGCCAGGGCGCGCAGGCTCTCAAGGGAGCATGGCGATTTGGCCATGATCATGGTGGATTACCTGCAGTTGATGCGGGTTGCGGGTGCGGCCGACGGCCGAACCGCAGAGATTTCGGAAATTTCCCGAAACCTGAAAGCGATCGCCAAGGAATTCCGCTGTCCGGTGGTGGCACTGTCACAGCTGAATCGAGCGTTGGAGCAGCGGCCTAACAAGCGTCCTGTGAATTCGGATCTCAGGGAATCGGGTGCGATCGAGCAGGACGCCGATGTGGTGATGTTCATTTATCGGGACGAGGTGTATCACGAGGACTCGCCGGACAAAGGTGTAGCCGAGATTATTATCGGCAAGCAGCGAAATGGCCCAATCGGGACCTGTCGTCTCGCGTTTCAGGGCGAATTCACGCGGTTTGAAAATCTCGCCCGGGATGACTACGCCGGCTACTGATGCAGCGCTCTCGCTTTATGCCCTGTGGGCCTGAGACTCCCCGAAAATGAACCAGCTTCCCTCGCCCATCGATTTTTCTGCCCTGCTCGAAATGCTCGGCGGAGATAAGCAGATAGTGGCCTCACTACTCTCTAAATTTGTTGATGAATTGACCACGGACCTCGCAGCCAGTGAGCTTTCGATTACGCATCAAGATGCTGAGGCACTGAGGCAGATTGCACATCGCATCAAGGGCACAAGTGCCAATTTGCATGCACTCATGCTGTCGGCGGCGGCGCATGAATTGGAGCAGGCGTGCACCGAGGCCGACGCCTCGCTGATGAAGATCAAGCAGCGGGTGATGTCAGATCAGGCGCGGACAGTGCGAGAGGCAATCGAAAGCTGGGGCGCCGAAAACTGAGCGCCAAGCGTCGAGACGGGATTGATCACAGACCGACTTCTCTTCTTAGCCGCGCGAGATGCGTGACCTGCTCCTCTGCGCTGGGTGACTCCTCTGTGGGTGCTGATAGTGTCACCCGCTCCGGACCCTGCAGCACTTCGCCACGAGCGGCGCGACTGACCCATCGATCGTAGTGTTCTCGATACACCGGCCAGGTTTTGGATTCCGGCTCATTAGCCAGAAAAAACCAGTCGCTGTCGCGCCCGGCAAGGTACACCGCCGGGTGTTGCCATGCCGCGTTGGTTTTGGGCGAGGGCGCCAGACAGGCCTGTCGATAGGCGTCGTAGGGCGACGGCAATCCCAGATCACTGAGGCAGTGTCGGCACGCCTCGATCATGCGATTTAGCGTGGGGAGATAGTCGCTGTGTTCAATGGCGTGTTGCGCTGCGCGCAGAATAACCGCTGTGGGGTAGGCCTCGAGCGCCTCCAGCCATAGGCGTTTGACCTGTTTCACCTGCTCGGCGTCTGACCAGGCCGCGTAATATTGGTTGTGGTAGTTCAACCGAAACAGCGCGAACACCTGATTGATCGCCTCAATCAGCTGCGAGTCGGACGGCTCCCTAGGGTCAGTTGGCCCAGCTGGTGTCGGTGAGGTCGTCGCTGAGACTTCGGTCTTTTGAGCGATGGCTGCCGCCAGCGCCGCTGCGTCCTGTTTCTCCGCCATGCTGTTCTCCATACCCTGCGCTACGACACTGGCGTTTTACGTGCTGCAGAAATTTACTGTTCCAGGAGGTATGCACCTCATTACTATCCACCCAGTACATCACAAATTCGGGGAGCAAGGCTTGTGCATCGGCTTGTTCGATCCCCGCCAACCGCAACGTCTCATAGACAGAGGTATCGGGTTCCCAGTTGCGAGGTATTCGTGTGGGCTCCGTGCTGTGATGCATCTGGCTGGTGTGCTTCAGCCAGCGCCGGCGAACATGTTCGACGAAGCGACTATTAACCTCTTTTGGTGGGCCGCCCCGCTCACTCCAGTACAGGATGAATTCTGCTCGCACCGATTCTGCAAAGCCGACGTCGATGTCCGCTTGAGCCAGTATCTCGATCGCGTCTTGGCTGGGTGTCCAGTCGCGGTCAAACGGCGCAGGGGTCCTGATCTCGAAGGCGTGTGCCTTGGGTTGCTTCGCTTGCTGCCTTTGTGAGTCTCGCCAACGGGTAAGAATGTGCTGCCTAAACTGGGTCTCAGCCTCGCTATGGTTGGAGAGTATGAAGCTGGCCTGGGCATTGTCGATAAACGTTCTAGGAATACCGTGATTGAGCACTAGCAACTCAATTAACGCATCGCTTGCCTGCCAGTCGGTGCGTCCATAGGAAGGGGTAGCCGCACTGGAGTGAGTTAACCCATGAGCATTCCCCGCGATGTCGGCTGCTGCACTGAGCAGGACAACATTCGGGTCCAGGCTTGGTTGCTGATGAATAATGCCCAGTGCCACCAGCTTCGCGATGAGCGTCGCAATATGATCCAGAGACCAAAACGACAGCGTTTTTTGCACCGTTGTGAGGGACAGAGGAGCCCAATCATCAGCGCCATTTAGGTGACTGCCCAAAGCCTGCAATAAAACGGCTTCTTCAAGTCCGATTGTCTCGGCCAGTTCGGGCGAGAAGGTCAGTTGTCGATCGGGAATGAGTGAAGCAGGCGGCATTATGATGCGGAGTGGGTCAAGCGGTCTGATAGGATACCGACTTACCTGCACCAATACAGCAATTACGATCAGTTTCCGGAGAGTTTCGCGTGGCGAAGGCAAAAACCGCATTTGTCTGCAATGACTGTGGAGCCGATTTCCCTAAGTGGCAGGGCCAGTGCGGTGAGTGCCAGGCTTGGAACACCCTCTCGGAAATTAGGCTCAGCGCGCCTGCGGCGAAGGTGGCTAATGCGCGGGCAGCGGGGCGGTCCGGTTACGCCGGTACGGTGGCTGCAGTGCAGCGTCTTGCAGATGTGGCGGTGGTCGATTTGCCTCGACTGGCTTCCGGGTTTGACGAATTGGATCGCGTCCTCGGCGGCGGATTTGTGCCGGGCTCAAGCATCTTGATTGGCGGGCACCCTGGGGCAGGCAAGAGTACGCTGCTGCTGCAAGCCCTGTGTCAGCTGGCGGCATTGCATCCCGCGCTATATGTCACAGGTGAAGAGTCTCCCGAGCAAATCGCACTGCGCGCCAATCGTCTTGGTCTGCCGACGGATAAGCTGCAGCTGATGGCAGAAACCGATGTCGATGCGATCCTGGCTTCGGCTGAGTCCATAAAACCCAAAATTCTCGTTGTCGACTCTATTCAGGTGGTGCACAGCGAGACGCTGACGTCAGCTCCTGGGAGCGTGTCGCAGGTTCGGGATTGTGCTGCCCAACTGACCCGGTATGCCAAGCAGACGGGCACGATATTGATACTGGTGGGTCACGTGACGAAAGACGGCAGCCTCGCCGGGCCGAAGGTGCTCGAGCACATGATCGACTGCTCGATACTTCTCGAGGGTGACCACGATTCCCGTTACCGCACTTTGCGAGGGCAGAAGAATCGTTTCGGCGCTGTGAACGAGCTGGGCATTTTCGCGATGACCGATGCCGGCATGCGCGAGGTCACCAATCCTTCGGCGATTTTTCTGGATCGCTCGGAGCACACTGCGCCGGGTACAACGGTTGTTGTCGTATGGGAGGGTACCCGCCCGTTACTGGTGGAAATTCAGGCTCTTGTCGATGACAGCTCACTGGGCAATCCCCGGCGCGTGACAGTGGGTTTTGAGCAGAACAGGCTGGCGATGTTGCTTGCGGTGCTGCATCGACACGGTGACATTCAGGTGAGCGATCAGGACGTGTTTGCCAACGTGGTGGGCGGTGTGCGGGTTATGGAGACCTCGGCTGATCTGGCGCTGTTGCTGGCAGTGGTGTCGAGCCTGCGGAACCGGCCCCTGCCGAGGGACTGGGTGGTCTTTGGCGAGGTGGGTTTGTCTGGGGAAATTCGACCCGTGGCCAGTGGCCAGGAAAGGCTCGCCGAGGCTGCAAAACACGGCTTCAAGCTCGCGATTGTGCCCAAAGGGAACGCGCCGAAAAAGGCAATTAAGGGCCTTAAAGTGATCCCCGTTGTGCGTCTCTCCGAGGCGTTGGAAGCCAGCCAATGAGTGATCCCTCAAAGAAATCACCCAGATCGCTTCCCCGGTGACTGAGGTCTACGCCCACAATCTAATGCCCTGTTCGCTCGGTCTGGTGTGACACTGTCGGTGTTTTTGTGGCCGTGCCTGCTGATCATTACTTCAGCTTACGGTGCTTCACTCGGCTGGGTACCGCGGCTTCCGCGCCAACCCGCTGTCGCCGATCATCCTCATACTCCGAGTAGTTGCCCTCGTGGAAAACCACGTTGCCATCGTCCTCATAAGCGAGGATGTGGGTGGCGATTCGGTCGAGGAACCAACGGTCGTGCGAAATCACCAATGCGGAGCCAGGGAACGCCAGCAGAGCTTCCTCCAGTGCCCGCAGCGTTTCGACGTCGAGGTCGTTGGTGGGCTCATCCAGCAAAAGCACATTGGCTCCTTGCTTAAGCAATTTGGCGAGGTGAAGTCGGTTGCGCTCTCCCCCAGAGAGATCTTTAACAAATTTTTGCTGGTCAGAGCCTTTGAAGTTGAAGCGACCCACATACGATCGCGAAGGCACTTCATAATTGCCGATGCGGATGATGTCTAAGCCGTCGGATACCTCTTCCCAAACGGTTTTACTGCCGTCGAGATCATCCCGGGATTGATCTACATAACCAAGCTCCACTGTCTCACCCACCGTGACCTCACCGCCATCGGGGGTCTCTAGACCCATCAAGATGCGGAATAGCGTCGATTTACCCATCCCGTTGGCACCAATAATGCCCACGATGCTACCTTTGGGCACCGTGAAGCTGACTTCTTCGAACAACAACCGATCCCCAAAGGCTTTTCGCAGGCCGTTGACCTCGATCACCTTGTCTCCGAGTCTCGCACCTGGCGGAATGTAGATTTCGTTGGTCTCGTTACGGGTTTGAAACTCTTGCGAATTGAGTTCCTCAAAGCGCTGCAGTCGCGCCTTATTCTTGGCCTGACGACCTTTTGGGTTGGAGCGCACCCATTCAAGTTCGGCCTTAATCGCTTTTTGGTGTGAAGCTTCTTGACGTTGCTCCTGCTCTATACGTGCCTCTTTAGCTTCTAGCCAAGTGGAGTAATTGCCCTCGTAGGGAATGCCCCGACCACGGTCCAACTCGAGAATCCATCCGGCGGCGTTATCGAGGAAGTAACGATCGTGAGTGATTGCCACGACAGTCCCAGAGAAATCTTCCAAAAAGTGCTCCAGCCATGCCACAGACTCGGCATCAAGGTGGTTAGTCGGCTCATCGAGTAGCAGCATGTCCGGCTCTGAGAGCAGTAACCTTGCTAGCGCGACACGGCGGAGCTCACCTCCGGACAGTGTGTCGACGTTGGCGTCCCAGGGCGGCAAACGTAAAGCGTTAGCAGCAATCTCGAGTCGCGTGTCGAGGTTGTGTGCATCCTTGGCCTGAATAATATCTTCGAATCTGGCCTGCTCCTTGGCCAGCGCATCAAAGTCTGCGTCGGGCTCGGCATAGTCTGCATACACTTTCTCTAGCCCAGCCAGCGCATCGATGGCTTCCTGAACACCTTCCTCTACGTTGCCACGGACATCTTTTTCTGAATTGAGCTGGGGCTCTTGAGGTAAATAGCCGATCTTGATATCAGGTTGGGGCCGCGCTTCACCCAGTATCTCAGTATCGATGCCCGCCATGATCTTTAGCAGGGTGGATTTACCCGAGCCATTCAGACCAAGCACGCCAATCTTGGCGCCTGGAAAAAACGACAGTGAGATATCTTTGAGAATTTCCTTTTTGGGTGGGACGATCTTTCCCACCCGATTCATGGTGTAAACGTATTGCGCCACGGTATGACTCCAACGATCTTGCTGAAACGGGATGCCCTTGTGGGATTGCCCGCAGATGTACGGATTATCGACATCGAGCCGGCCCGAGTCGAGATGCTATTGTTGGAGATCAATGGTTCGCCTTGTGGAGAGGACTTATTCCTCGCGTATCTCGACGATAGCGGACTTGATGACGTCCTCGAGTTTCTGCTCGGTCTCTTTCCACACGACTAGGCGCTCGCTACCTCGATTTGCGGATACATCCGCGTCGCGGAACTCAATCGTTTTGATTTCGCCGGTCTTCCAATGTTTGAAAGTCATGAATTTTTTGTCATGCGTTCAAGTGCCTCTCAAATGAAATTCTCGTTCAGCGCAGTTCCTTGAGATCTGCGCATCACTTTGACATATCAGAGGGTGAAAATCTGACTCACGATGTTAGCGTGTTGGAGAAATAGTGAGGCACTGATCCTGCTATGGATTGGGTGATCTCAACCGGCACTTTGTTATCCCTTCACACGGCGCTGCGATTTGCCGGTGTGAACGTGAGACTCGATGAACTCAATTATTTTGCCGGCGACATTTACTCCAGTGGCTTCCTCAATGCCCCTTAAACCGGGTGAGGAATTGACCTCCATGACCAAAGGTCCCCGGTCGGAACGCAATAAATCAACACCCGCAACGCTCAGGCCCATAGTCTGCGCGGCTTTGATAGCGGTGCGTCTTTCCAATTTGGTGAGTTTGGTGAGTTTGGCGCTACCACCACGATGCAGGTTGGAGCGAAACTCACCGGCTGCTGATGTGCGCTCCATCGCCGCCACCACCTTGGTGCCAATGACGAAACATCTCACGTCAGAGCCGCCTGCTTCCTTAATAAATTCCTGAACGAGGAAATCAGCGCTAAGCTCCTTAAAGGCGTCGATAACAGACTCAGCGGCCTTCGCGGTTTCTGCAAGCACCACGCCGCGTCCCTGAGTGCCCTCGAGCAGCTTTACTACCACTGGTGCGCCGCCCACTAATTGAATGAGCTGTCGCGTATTTGATATGTCGTGGGCGAATCCCGTCGCGGGCATCCCGAGCCCTTTTTTGGACAGCAGTTGCAGCGCCCTTAGCTTGGATCTGGAGCGGCCAAGCGGGATAGAGCCCACTAAGGAGTAGGTGTCCATCATTTCAAACTGTCGAATCACTGCCGTACCGTAGTTAGTGATGGAGGCGCCGATGCGGGGGATGATAGCGTCCAGATGCTCTAATTCTATTCCGCGATACCACACAGAAGGTTTCGCGGAGCTTATGTCCATATAGCATTTCAGGGTATCGATTACTCTGCAGTCGTGACCGGCCGTGAGGGCCTCCTCCAATAATCTGGAGGTGCTGTAGAGCTTGGGGTTACGCGAGAGTATGCCTATTTTCATCGGGTTTCCGGCGGAACGTGTCGGCTGCCACCGAGCAGAAATGAATGTCTCGGCAACACCATCGCATCCCTTGGCAGTGCAGTGCGGCCCAGAAGCATTGGGAATCGCATTGCACTGCGGTCTGTCAGCGTAATGTCGATAAGAAATTGGTGTTCGCCGATCACGGTTGTGCTGCGAATGACCGGCCTGCGTTCGGTGTTTCCGCCAGAATCGGTGACCTCGCGATACTCGATCACCATTGCTTCACAGCGGTCGCCGATTTCATCCGAGCCGGCAACACTCCGCAAGTAAAACCTCACCCACTCGGCGCCATCCTTTTCGAAATAATCGATATCGCCGGCATGAAGGGCACTCGTTCTGGCGCCTGTATCCACCTTGACCTTAATCCAAGTCAGACCAAGATCTGGCAGGGCCGCCCACTCGCGCCAGCCGACTTGCAGCGTCGGGCTCAAGTTTGCGCTACCACCGAGCGGCCGCGTCCAATACCGAAGTACTCGATGTCGAGTGTTTCCATGTCCTCTGGGTTGTAAAGGTTGCGGCCATCGATGATCACCGGTGTGATGAGCCTCTTTTTGATGTCCTCAAAATCCGGCGCTCGGAATAGCTTCCACTCCGTGCAGATGACCAGACAGTCTGCATTGTCGAGTGCTTCTTCTTTGGTCGCGCAGTAGTGCATGTCATCCCGCGGCCCGTAGATGGCTTCGCAGGCTTCCATGGCCTGTGGATCAAATGCTTTGACCTTGCCGCCCGCTCTCCAGACAGCCTCAATCAGGACGCGGCTGGGTGCCTCTCGCATGTCGTCAGTGTTCGGCTTGAAAGACAGTCCCCACACCGCGACGATGCGGTTCGTCAGGTCTGCTCCAAATCGCGCTATGACCTGCTCGGCCAACTTCTGTTTCTGCCGCTCGTTGGTGTTGTGTACTGCAGGCAAGATTTGAGCACGGGTGCCGCTCTGCTTGGCGAGGTAATCGAGCGCTTGGACATCCTTGGGAAAGCAAGAGCCGCCATAACCCGCGCCCGGGTAGATAAATTGATAGCCAATTCGGGGGTCAGAGCCGATGCCTTGGCGCACCAGCTCGACGTCAGCGCCCACCGCCTCTGCGATATTGGCGATTTCATTAATGAAACTGATTTTCGTGGCCAGCATGGCGTTCGCAGCGTACTTGGTGAGTTCGGCACTGCGCGGATCCATGAACATCATTTTGTCGTGGTTGCGGTTGAACGACTCGTACATGCGACGGAACTCGGCCACAGTGGCTTCTGAGCGGGCCCCGATAATGATTCGGTCGGGTTTTAGCGCATCGGCGACCGCAGAGCCCTCTTTAAGAAACTCTGGGTTGGAACACACCTCAAAAGGTATATCTGCCCCGCGGGCCGCTAATCCTGACGCAATATAGCCGGCCACCTTGTCTGCCGTGCCTACGGGCACAGTGGATTTGTTTACCACGACTTTGCGGGTGCTCATGTGCGCTGAGATGCCCTCTGCAACCGACATTACATACTGTAAATCCGCGCTGCCGTCGGCTGCTGAGGGCGTGCCAACGCAAATAAACAGATAATCACTGGCCTCAACGGCTTCTGCAGTGTCATCGGTAAAACGAAGTGTGTTTTGCGCGATGCCTGCTTGGACGAGGTCGTTCAGGCCGGGTTCGTAAAAGGGTAGGTCACCGTCTTGGATGCGCGCGATGCGAGTGGGGTCAATATCCATGCAGGTGACCTGGTGCCCGACCTCGGAGAACACTGCCGCCTGCACCAGTCCCACGTAGCCGCTGCCGAAGATACTGATTCGCATAGTTTTTCTCCTTAATCCGGTCTGAACATCGTAAACGTAAACTCATGTCACTTTGTAGTGTCTGAATGATAAAACCCTGACGCCGCGGCCGGGTTCCGCTACCATTCGCCCTTCATTGAAAGCCACGGGGCGGTTGTCCCGTTCCAAGCCGCAGGAAGCCCTTATGAATCAAGCTGCCACCCATTTGTCGCAGTACCTCGACCGCGATACCCAGACCATCGAAGCCTTTGATGCCGAGCTGTGGTCAGCCATGAGCGCTGAAACCGTTCGCCAGGAGGAGCACATTGAACTCATTGCCTCGGAGAACTACTGCAGTCCCAGGGTGCTGGAGGCTCAGGGCTCGGTGCTGACAAACAAATACGCCGAGGGTTACCCCGGGAAGCGCTATTACGGCGGCTGTGAATTCGTTGATCGGGCGGAAACCCTGGCGATTGAGCGTGCCAAGGCTTTGTTTGGTGCCGACTTTGCTAACGTGCAGCCGCATTCTGGCTCAAGTGCGAACATTGCTGTCTTTCAGGCGCTCCTCAAGCCCGGCGACACCGTGCTGGGGATGAGCCTCGCCGATGGGGGGCATCTGACCCACGGTGCATCGGTCAATTTTTCGGGCAAGATTTATCAGGCGGTGCAGTACGGGATTGATCATGACACCGGTTTGATCGACTACGAAGCGGTGCGCGAGCTGGCTATCGTGCACAAACCCAAGCTGATCATTGGTGGTTTTTCGGCCTACAGCCGGATTCTCGACTGGTCCAAATTCCGCGAGATTGCCGACGAGGTTGGTGCCTTTTTGCTGGTTGATATGGCCCACGTGGCGGGCTTGGTGGCGGCGGGCGTGTATCCCAACCCGATTGCCCACGCCGATGTGGTGACGACGACGACCCACAAAACACTTAGGGGTCCAAGATCAGGGCTCATCCTCGCCCGGGCCAACGAGGCGCTTGAGAAGCAATTTAACTCGGCGATTTTCCCCGGCGCTCAAGGCGGGCCACTCATGCATGTGATTGCTGCCAAGGCGGTCGCCTTCAAAGAGGCAATGTCACCAGATTTTGTCAACTATCAGAAGCAGGTGATCCGCAACGCGCAGGCCATGGCCGCGACCTTTGTCGCGCGGGGGCACAAGATTGTATCGGGCGGTACTGATAACCACCTGATGCTGTTGGACTTGATTGGCAAGGAGTACACCGGAAAGGACGCGGATGCGGCACTGGGTAAAGCGTATATCACGGTGAATAAAAATGCCGTGCCGAATGACCCGCGTTCGCCGTTCGTCACTTCTGGTCTGAGATTGGGCACGCCCGCTATCACGACCCGCGGGTTTGGCGTGGAAGAAACTGAACTATTGACTGGTTGGATCTGCGACGTATTGGCCTCCTTGGAAGCGGGGACCTCAGACCAAGTGATACCTGCAGTGCGCGAGCAGGTGAAGGCGCTGTGCGCCAAGATGCCGGTTTACGCGCACTGAGAGGGTGGGCGTCTTTGTGACGCCCCTGATGCCATGCACTGCCCTTTCTGCAGCACCGACGAAACCAAGGTCATTGACTCACGTCTAGTTGCCGACGGCGCTCAGGTGCGCAGACGGCGGGAATGCCTGAGTTGCACCGAGCGTTTCACGACCTACGAAGCGGCGGAATTGGTACTGCCGCGAATCATCAAGCAGGACGGTAGCCGCGAGCCCTTTGATGAGGAGAAGTTGCGGTCAGGCTTGCTGCGTGCGCTGGAAAAACGCCCCGTTTCAGTCGAGAGCATTGAAGCCGAGCTCCAACAGATCAAGCATCGCCTGCGTGCCACCGGGGAGCGGGAGATCAAGTCGCTGCAAGTGGGCGAGCGTGTGATGGACTCGCTGAAGGCACTGGATCATGTTGCCTACGTGCGCTTCGCGTCAGTTTATCGGAGCTTTCAGGATCTCGCTGAATTCAGAGATGCGATTGAATCTCTGGAGGCCGAGCCGACCGAAGGCGATTCACCGTGAGCGACGCTCGGGATCGCCGCTGGATGCAGCGCGCGATCGAACTGGGCCGTCGCGCACGTTACTGGTCAGCACCCAACCCCCCTGTCGGCTGCGTCTTGGTGCGTGATGATCAGGAGGTCGGCGCCGGTTTTACGCAACCCGCTGGGCAAGCGCATGCCGAAGTCATGGCACTCAGCGACGCCGGTGACGCAAACGGTGTGACCGCTTACGTTACTTTAGAACCCTGCAGTCATCATGGTCAGACAGGCCCCTGCGCCAGTGCATTGATCGATGCCGGTGTCAGTCGGGTGGTGGTGGCGTTGGAGGATCCGAACCCTGAGGTTGCTGGCCGTGGGATCGCTGCGCTGCGCTGCGCAGGTATCGAGGTCGATCTTGGAGAGGGCGCAGATCAGGTCGAGGCAGATCTTGCCGGCTTTCTTCTGCGCATGCGTCGTGGGTATGGGCGCATCACGTTGAAGATCGCAGCATCGTTAGATGGGCGGACCGCAATGTCTTCGGGGGAAAGCCAGTGGATTACAGGTGAGGAAGCGCGAGCGGATGTGCAGCGGCTTCGCGCAGAAGCTGACCTGATGGTGACCGGTGTGGGTACCGTGCTGGAGGATGATTGCCGACTGACCTTGCGAGCAGATGAGTTGCCACTCGATGGCGAGGATAAAGAGCGAGCCTTGGCGCACCCCCCGTCTCGTATGGTGCTCGACTCGAAAGGCCGGACGCCGGCCGGCGCGCGGATTTTGGCAGGCGGCGAAACTACCGTGATTACCACTGAGAACATTACGCTCGGTGAGCCAAGTCAGGTCGTCGTGCTTGCTATGGATGCCGAGGGCCGCGTCGATATCGGTGCCTGGGTGCAGCACCTCGAAAAGCATGCCTTCAATGAGATCATGGTTGAGGCAGGTCCCACGCTATCGGGTGCGCTGCTGAGAGGCGGTTGGGTGGACCGACTCATTATCTACCAGGCCCCCAAGTTGCTAGGTGATGACGCTCGCGCCATGGCGGCGATGAACTTTTCAGCGCTGATTGAGGCGCCGGAATTTGAGATCAACGAGGTGACCCGCATCGGCGCAGATCTGCGTATCATGGCCGCCCCGAAAGGGTAGCTCAGCGCGCAAGAGCTTCTCGCTAAACAACTGATTCAGGAGCCACTGTGTTTACAGGGATTATTCAAGCTATCGGGTGTATCGCCGCGATTGAACCCGGCGAGAAAGACATCCGGCTGCGTATCGAGACGGGCAAGTTGCCGCTGACGGGCGTATCGCTGGGGGACAGCATTGCCACCAGCGGTGTTTGCCTCACCGTCACAGAGCTGCCGGGTGATGGCTTTTGGGCTGATGTGTCGCCCGAGACTCTCTCGCTGACGACACTAGGAGGCAAAGGCATTGGCGACGCGGTCAATCTGGAAACGTCGCTAACGCTCCAAACGGCACTCGGTGGACATCTGGTCAGCGGGCACGTCGATGGGGTGGGGCGTGTTGAGCGCGTTGTCGAGGATGCGCGTTTTTGGCGGGTGACGATCGCGGCGCCAGAAAATCTGGCTCGCTATATCGCCATGAAGGGCAGCATTTGCGTCGATGGCACGAGCCTTACGGTGAATCAGGTCGACGGCGCCAGCTTCGAACTCACGATCATTCCCCAAACCTGGGAGGAGACGGTGTTCAGTAAATATCAAGCGGGTAGTCCCGTTAACCTAGAGGTTGATGTTATTGCACGCTATCTCGAGAGATTGATGCAATACGATCAGTCTCCGTCGGAGTCATAACGCTGTGACCGAGTATGCCGACATCGATAAGTTGCTCAGTGCGCTGCGACATGGCCACAGCTGTCTGCTGCTGAATGAGAACAGTGCGGGAGGTATGACGGGCTTTGTCGTGGTGGCTGCAGAGCACTGCGAGGCTCAGCACATTGCCTTCATGGCGCGCCAGGCGCGCGGGTTGGTCTGTCTAGCGATGACCCCTCAGCGATGCGAGGAGCTACAGCTCCCGCTGATGGTAGAAGGAGACGATTCGCTCTCGCCTTTCACGTTGTCGATTGAAGCTGCCACCGGTATCGACACGGGCATCTCGGCAGCGGATCGAGCGCACACTGTTCGGGTGGCTGTCGATACGGCGAGCCAAGCCTCTGATCTGGTGCAACCAGGTCATATTTTCCCTATCGCTGCGGCCGCGGGGGGCGTCCTCACTCGCACCGCACCAGCCGAGGCGGCGATGGATCTGGCGACCCTTGCCGGGCTTCTACCATCGGCAGTGTTCACAGAAGTATTGGATAACGATGGTGCTGTGGCGGATGCCGACTATTTGCTGGGCTTTGCTGATCAGCATCAGCTGGTAATGGGGCTGGTATCTGATCTGGTGACTTATAGACTCGCTAACCAGAAAACCATTCGCGCTGTGCGTGAGGGCACACTGCAAACACGGCATGGCGTTTTCAGCGCTACCGCTTATCAGGACACTACCCAGGGCCGACTGCATGTGGCGCTGACAAAGGGCGTGATCGATGCGGCCAAACCTACCCTTGTGAGGGTGCACGTCACGTCAATGTTCAGGGATCTGGTGGGCACGACTCTCGATGGCCATGCTTCTTGGTCCTTCGATGCTAGCCTTAAAGCGATTGGAGAATCAGAGGGCGGCGTATTGGTATTGCTCAGCAAGCCCGAGGCCACTGATGATCTGCTTCATGACATTGATCGTCTGCTCGGTGAGCCCGAAAGTGACAAAGCCGGCAGTCCGGATGCCTACAATCAGATAGGGATGGGGGCACAAATTCTGCGTGACTTAGGTGTAGGGCAGATTCGCTTATTGGGAGCGCCACTCAAGTACAATGCGTTGGCGGGTTTCGGTCTTGAAGTCGTCGATTTTGTGGCGCCGCCAGAAGCCGCTGATTCGCACTGAGGAACTCGGACCGATGTCGGGCAAAGGTATTGATAATTCAGCGTCGCAGGTACCGGGCAACGATGGCCGGTACGTCATTGTGATCACGCGCTGGAATGAGGAGATCGTGACCGGGCTGCTCAAGGGCGCCACGCAGGCACTCGCTGAGGTGGGTATTGAAGGTGAGCAGGTCGAGGTGGTGGGTGTGCCGGGCGCCTTCGAGATCCCTCTGGCCTGTCAGGCCGCCGCCCAAAGATCCGATTGCGACGCCGTGGTGGCGCTGGGAGCTGTTATACGTGGTGGCACACCTCACTTTGAATATGTTGCTGGCGAATGCACCCGGGGCATCGGTGAGGTAGCGCTGCGCACCGGCAAGCCGGTGGCCTTTGGCGTACTGACGGTCGATACGCTGGAGCAGGCGCTCGAGCGCTCTGGAGACGACGAAGAAAATAAAGGCGCCGAAGCAGCCATGAGCGCAGTCGAGATGGTGAATCTCCTGCGAACGTTGCGCGACTGATGGGCCAGCCAAATGCTCTGGCTGCGCAGCGTCGCAAAGCGCGCCACTTTGGCCTTCAGGCTCTGTACCAGTGGACCTTATCGGGAGCCAGTGCGACAGATATCGAAGCTGAGTTCCGGGTCGATAACGACTTTCAGCACACCGATGGCGACTACTTCAGCGCCGTGTTGAAAGGTGTTGTCGGGGATGTCGAAGCTCTTGAGGCGCTATTTACGCCTGCCCTCGATCGCAAGCTCGACGAGCTCGATCCGATCGAGAGAAATCTATTGCGCCTGGGCACCTTTGAACTGAGAGACCGCATCGATGTGCCATACAAAGTTGTCATCAATGAAGCGGTCGCCCTGGCAAAAAAGTTTGGCGCCACAGATTCCCACCGATACATCAATGGCGTGCTAGACAAGATTGCCAGAGATCTGCGAGCCGTGGAGCACGCGCAAAACAGCTGATGTCAGATAGTGAATTCGACTTGATTCAGGATTTTTTTGCCGGATTGGATCAAGGCTCATCAGTTCGCTTGGGTATCGGTGACGACGCCGCCGCGCTCTCGTTACCTGACGGTCAACTCCTTCACGTCTCTACCGATACGGCTGTAGAGGGTGTTCATTTTTTGGCCACGCTCTCGCCCACCGACGTCGCTTACCGAAGTGTGATGGCTGCAGCCAGCGATTTGGCGGCCATGGGTGCGTCCCCTGAGGCTTTGTTGCTATCTCTCACGCTTCCGGAGGGAGATCGGGTTTGGCTAGAGGGCTTTTCTCGGGGGCTCGCTGATGCCTGCAGCGTGATAGGGGCGCCGCTGGTGGGCGGCGATACGACGCGAGGACCGCTGAGCCTGACGATCACGGTGCTCGGCTCGACGCCGGCAAACAGCTATTTGACGCGCTCGGGCGCGCGACCCGGTGATCGACTCTGCGTCAGTGGCACCCTAGGCGATGCGGCGGCGGGCCTTGCAGTGATCAGCGGACGGATTGCAGTCGATGAGTCAGGAGCGGAATTTTTGATGACGCGGTATACAAAACCCTCGGTGCGTCTGGCGCTGGGGGAAACTCTCCGGGGCTGCGCGACCTCCTGCATCGATGTCTCCGACGGACTCTTGGCAGATGCCTCTCATGTGGCCACGGCGAGTGATGTCCGGCTCGAAATTGACAGCGCGCTGCTGCCACTGTCGGAGGCATTGAGATCATCTGTGGATCCCGTCCAGAGTCTGGATTGGGCGCTGGCGGGCGGCGATGACTACGAGTTGCTGTTCACGCTGCCAAGCAATATGCCCTTGCCGGATGGCTGCACGGAAATGGGTCGAGTTGTCGCGGGAAGCGGGATAAGCTGTGATCGAACTCCGGAGCGCACCGGCTATGACCACTTCAACCGCTGATCACGAAGACACCACCAAGGCAACGATTTCTGATGCGGCGACCCTGATCGCGAGTGGTGCCGGTGCCGGACTGTCACCGGTGGCACCCGGGACGGCGGGCAGCATAGTCGCTGCCGGAATACTGGCTTTGTTATTGGATATGCCGGTGATCTGGCACTGGTGTGGGTGGTTTGGGCTTATCGCTGTGGCGGTGTGGTCATCCAAGCGCGCAGGCGCCGCCTGGGGTGTGATCGACCACCCTGCGATCGTGATCGATGAATTCGCAGGATTGTGGTTGGCGGCGCTTATCCCCATGAGTGTTTTGACTTTCGACTTGCCTAGCGCCCTGTTGCTGGTCGGGTCGCTGGTGTTGTTCCGGCTCTTTGACGTTGTTAAACCGTGGCCGGTCAGCGCGCTGGAGCGCGGCGTTCCCGGCGCATGGGGCGTGGTCTTGGACGATGTAGCGGCGGGGGTAATGGCCGGTGGGTGCATGACCCTAGCACTGATGGCGATTGCGGTCATCTAGCGAGGGCCCACCGGAATTGGTTCAGCGCGCGCGCCGTGCCGCATTCAGTTAATTCTGCTGCCGCGAGAGCAATGAGTTGGCTGGCTGCTTTTTTGGAAGCGGCCCGAACTGCGCGATTAAGTGTCCCGGTGAACCATTTTGCGGGCCAGCTTTCGCAGCGGCTCAGCGGTGTCTCCAAACTCAGCCAACGCGTCTAGTGCTCCATTGAGCAGCGCATCGGCCTCCTGTTTTGCACCTTCCAAGCCCAGCGTGCTGACATAAGTGGATTTTTCTGCGCGCTCGTCCTTGCCGGCTGTTTTACCGAGTGAGGCGCTATCCCCGGTGACGTCCAGGACATCGTCGGTGACTTGAAAGGCAAGCCCGATCGCTTTGGCAAATCGCGTTAGCGCCTCGCGCTGCGAGCGGGTAGCGCCGCCGCAAATGGCGCCGACCTCTGCCGCTGCTGAGATAAGCGCACCGGTTTTGAGGTGGTGTATGTCCCTGAGCGCGGTGACAGGGACAGATCGATGTTCGGCGGCCAGGTCGAGTGCCTGACCACCCACCATGCCATGAAAGCCGACGGCTTTGGTGACAACCCCGATAATGTCGAGGCGCTGCTCGGCGCTTAACGTCTCTATTTCGGTGAGCCGCTGAAAGGCGGCGGCCTGCAGGCCATCTCCGGCAAGAATGGCGGTCGCCTCGTCGAAGGCGCAGTGTAAGGTGGGTTGCCCCCGGCGCAGGTTATCATCGTCCATCGCGGGAAGATCATCGTGCACAAGAGAGTAGGTGTGGAGCAGTTCGATCGCCTCGCCCGCCATGACGGCGGCGGGGACGCTTCTCCCCGCGATCAGCTCGGCGCTGGAGATGGTTAGTCGGCTCCGTAGTTGTTTGCCGGGGTGCTGTGCGAGATAGTCGAGCGCTTCGGCAAGTTTTGGATCAGGGCAGCTCAGCCAGGCGAACGGTTCCATATCACACTCAGGCTTCGTCTGACGCCTCATCCTCTTCCAGCAGCGATCCGTCTGCGGCCACCTGCGCTACACGTTGTTCCGCGGACTCAAGAACTTTTTGAATGCTGCCAGTCAATTTGACGCCTTTTTCATAAAGCACTAGCGCCGCTTCCAGCTCGATTTCCGGGTTTTCAAGCTGCTCAACCAGCTCACTCAGCTCTGTCATTTGCTGGGTGATACTGGGTGATGATGCCGCTTTACTCGATTTGGCCACGTGTCAGTGCCTTCCAGAAGTAAAAGGTTAAAGTGCTTGTTGGCTGGTCGTGATCGGCGCCGTGCTCTGTGCCACCGCGATGATATTGTCGGCGGTCAATCCTGCCAGCCGCCGACATTCACCTTGCCCGGCATGCGCGATAAAGGCGTCGGGGATGCCCACGTGGCGCAATTGGCAAATGACGCCCGCGTTGGCGAGGAATTCGGCGACGCCGCTCCCCGCGCCACCGGCTACGGCGTTTTCCTCCAGCGTAATCAGCAGACCATGTTGTTCCACCAGCGAGAGAATCATCGCCTCGTCCAGAGGTTTCACCCAGCGCATGTCGACCACCGTTGCGCCCAATGCTTCGGCGGCAGTCAGCGCTTGATCCAGCAGTACACCAAAGTTAAGGATGGCGATGCCGCTTCCTTTTCTCACCAGCTCGGCTTTGCCGATCTCCATCTTGGAGAGTCCAGCCTCGATCGCAATGCCAGTGCCTTCCCCTCGCGGGTAGCGAACCGCTGAGGGCCCCTCATGGAGCCACGCACTCTGCAACATTTGCCGGCACTGATTTTCATCGCTGGGTGCACCAACGACCATATTGGGGATGCAGCGCAAATAAGACAGGTCGAAGGTGCCGTGATGCGTGGGCCCATCCTGACCCACGAGGCCCGCCCGATCAATGGCCAAAGTGACGTCCAGACCCTGCAATGCCACATCGTGTATCAGCTGATCGTAGCCACGCTGCAAAAAGGTGGAGTAAATGGCGAGCACCGGTTTGAGGCCATCGCAGGCCATGCCCGCAGCGAGCGTCACCGAGTGCTGTTCGGCAATCGCCACGTCATAGAAGCGCTCGGGAAACGCCTTGGCATAGTGCACCATGCCTGACCCCTCACACATGGCGGGGGTGATGCCCACCACCCGGTCATCTTGAGCCGCGAGGTCAGACAGCCACTGCCCGAACACGTCCTGATATTTGGGGGCCTTGGGTTTGGCTGGCACCGCCGACTGGGCGGGTTTGGCCGGTTCCAGTTTGTTGATGGCGTGGTAGCCAATGGGGTCGCGCTCCGCTGGGGCAAAACCCTTTCCTTTGATGGTACGAATGTGCAGGAATTGAGGGCCTTTGAGGTCAGCCATGACCTTGAGTGTGTTCACCAGCTGCGGCAGGTCATGACCATCAAGTGGCCCAATGTAGTGCCAGCCCAGCTCTTCGAACATGGTGCCCGGTGCTACCATGCCCTTCATGTGTTCTTCGGTCTTTTTAGCCAGATCCCAGGCGCCACGAACGTGCTCAAGGATCTTTTTGGAGCCCTCCCGCAGCGCGGTGTAGGTCTTGCTGGCCCAGATCTTGGCGAAATAGGTCGCCAGTCCACCGGTGTTGTGGCCAATCGACATTTGGTTGTCATTCAGGATGACCAGCATATTCGGGCGTTCATGGCCCGCGTGGGCCAGCGCCTCAAAAGCCATGCCGCCAGTGATCGCGCCGTCTCCAATGACGGCAACGACCTTGCGGTCGATACCCTGTTTCTGTGCCGCCAGGGCCATGCCCATGGCCGCGGAGATGCTGGTCGAGGAATGACCCACGCCAAAGGTGTCGAAGGGGCTCTCGGCGCGCTTAGGAAACCCGGACAAGCCCTCGAGCTGTCGCATGCTGTTCATGCGATCTCGCCGTCCGGTCAGAATTTTGTGGGGATAGGTTTGGTGGCCGACATCCCACACGATGCGATCGTGGGGGGTATTGAAAACATGGTGCAGCGCCACCGTCAGTTCGACTACACCCAGCCCGGCACCGAAATGCCCCCCGGTGCCCGCTACAGAGTAGAGCAGGTCGTGTCGAAGCTCCTCGGCCAGCTGCACCAGTTCGTGACTTTGCAGCTGTGAGAGTGCGTTGAGATCAGTCGATACGCCATCGAGTAGCGGCGTATGGGGTCTGGTTGTCGGCAACTCTTCAATCATGCCAACGATCATACCCCAAGTTTTGTTTTCAGCGCCGACTTAAATCAGGTGGGATCGAACTGCTTTCTCAAGCGTTCCAATGCTTTGCGTTCATGTTTACCCGGGCGCTGTGAGGGCCTTGCCAGCGTGCCTGCGGCTTTGCGCGCCTGTGCAGCGCGGGTGCGTCTCTCTACGCTCGCCTCGGTTTCTGTATAAAGGGTTTGGGCGATCGGCGCTGCCCTTCGTTGCTCGCTAGTCGCGATGACTGTGACTTCGCGCTCATCCCAACCCTGACGGATTCGCAATATGTCTCCCGGGGCCACTTCTCGCGACACTTTCACCTTTTGTCCGGCGAGCTGGACCTTGCCGCCTTCTATGGCCGACTTGGCCAGTGACCGGGTCTTAAAAAAACGCGCGGCCCACAACCACTTATCGATCCGGACTTTGCTGTTGCCCTGTTTGCTATCAGTCAATGGTCGGCAATCCGCTCAGGATTTCCTCAAAGTGGTGAATGGCGGGGAATCGCGTATCGACCCGCGGAGGCAGTGTCGAGTCGGGTTGCCGCAAGGTGACCAGATGCGCCACGCCAAATTCCTGTGCCGAATCGAGCACATATTCGGAGTCGTCCACAAACAGCGTTCGCTCGGGGTCAAAGGGGTGATCTTGAATAAGGCTGCGCCAGAAAGTGGGCGTTTCTTTTGGTGCGCCGTAATCATGTGAGCTGATCATCACATCGAACCACTGAGCCAAAGGCAGGCGCTCTGCTTTCATCTTCAGGGTCAAAGGGTGCGCGTTGGTGATCAATACGACGTCGAGATGGCTCGCTTGAAGATGTCGCAGGAAGGTCTCTGCCTGGGGCCGCCAGCGGATGCCTTC
>QOPK01000018.1 GCA_003331685.1 Halieaceae bacterium
ATGGCGGTGGGCCAGGGATTCGAACCCCGGGAACCTCTCGGTTCAACGGTTTTCAAGACCGCCGCTTTCGACCACTCAGCCAGCCCACCTAAACTGTTTGCCGGGGAGGCTCCCGACGAAGAGCGCGCATTATATCGCCGCGCTCTATACGATCAAGTTTCTTCGTTGCTCATCAGGCCGCTCTGGGTCCTCGCGGATCGTTGCTGGCTCGGGACACTTCCTGTTGCACGACCGTCACCGGCGGCGCCTCCGGGGTGGCAAAAAGGTCACCCAGTTCGGTGCTGACAGAGGTGTCCGTGACAGGCTTCGGCGCAATGCGCGGATCGTTTACGGCACGTCCCGCTTCAGTTAAGCCTGCTGTCGAGTCACTGTGTTGTTCAGGCGCTTCCTCAACGGGCTTTTGTGCCGTTGCGGTGGCCGCTAATGGCTCGTCTGTGACCGCCAACGGCTCTTCTGTAGCCGCTAACGGCTCTTCTGTAACCGCTAACGGCTCTTCTGTAACCGCTAACGGCTCTTCTACAACACTAGGCTCAGAAACCGTCGGCTCAGCTTGCTCCTGCGCAGGGGCCTCGACCGTTTCCGCTGCCGGAGCGTCGTCTGCGACCGCTTCGTTCACTGCTTCTATAGCTTCAGAAGCCTCGGGCTCCGGCTCTGCAAAAGCGGCGCTAAGTGCTTCCGAGGAGGCCACCTCAACCGCAGGCGCGGCTTGCTCCGCAGATGTGGGGGCTGCTTCTGCGCTGGCTGTTGCGGTGGCGCTTTCCGTGACCTCAGTTGCCGTGGCTTCTGGCTCAGCGGTCTGACGCTGACGTCGACGCCGTCCCTCGTTGCGCTTGTCCGCGGGCCGTCGTCGATGCGACTCACCGCTAGGTTCTGCAACCGCTTCGACGGTTTCATTGTCTGTGGTGCTCTCGGTTGCGTTCTCCGTCGCTTCATTGGTGGTGGGACGATCGTTGTGGCGTTGCCCACCGCGTCGTCCACGTCGGCGCCGTGAGCGCTTGGGCTGCTCTCCGTTTTGCTCGCTGCCGGTGTCATCTGTGTTGATCTGAGCGGACTGCTGTTGTGTGTTAGCCGCCTCGTCACCCTCGGGCTTGCGGCTTCTGCCGTTGCGTCGATTGTCGCGGTCGTTCCTGCCGCTGCGGTTGCTTTGGCGGTTGCTGTCGTCGTCCTTGCGATCGTCACGCCGTCGGTCGCCGGATCGGTTACGGGACCGATTACGGTTTTGTGCACCCTTGCCGTCGCGGTTTCCCTGGCGCTGTTTTGATTTGGGCTGTGTGTCACCGCCAAACAGCATTGCCCAGAGCCGCGCGAGCAGTCCCGGTTGCGCCGGTTTGTGGTTTCGCTGCCGCTGACCGCCGCGAGATTGGCGTTGGCTCTTTTCGGCTGGCTTTTCTTTGGGGGTGACCTCGGGCGCAGGCGCATCGGGGGTCACGCCTCTGACCAGTGCCTCGGGTGCAGATACCGCGGGTTCGTTGGCAGCATCCAGGGCTGGCTCGGTGGGCGAGGGGAGGTCGATGTCAATGCTGAGCTTTCTTGACTCGTCGACCTCGTCGTCTCGCAAGCGCCGCACTTCAAAATGAGGCGTGTCCAGGTAGGGGCTTGCGACCACGACAATGCGCACACCGCTGCGGGATTCAATGTCGTTGATCTCACCACGCTTTTCATTCAGCAAAAAAGCAGACACGTCTACGGGAACAATCGCCTGTACCTCACCGGTACGTTCTTTCACCGCTTCTTCCTGAATCAGACGCAGAATCGCCAGCGCCAGAGACTTGGTGGTACGGATCGAGCCCTGACCGGTGCAACGCGGGCACACAATGCCACTGGTCTCGCCCAGTGAAGGGCGCAAACGCTGTCGGGACATCTCCAGCAGGCCAAAGCGAGAAATACGGCCCACCTGAATGCGGGCCCGATCCACCTCGAGCGCCTCACGGATGCGGTTTTCCACAGCGCGTTGGTTGCGGTTTGAGGACATGTCGATGAAATCAATCACAACCAGCCCGCCCAGATCCCGGAGCCTCAGTTGGCGCGCAATTTCCTCTGCGGCCTCGAGGTTGGTCTGCAGCGCGGTCTGCTCAATGTCGCCGCCCTTTGTTGCCCGGGCAGAGTTGATATCTATTGAGATCAGCGCCTCAGTTGGGTCCAGCACAATGGAGCCGCCTGACGGGAGTCTGACTTCTCTCTGGAAGGCAGTCTCGATCTGGCCTTCGATCTGGAAGCGGTTAAACAGCGCGAGGTCGTCTTCGTACTGCTTGAGTCGATTCTTGTATTTCGGCATGACCATGCCGACAAACTCCTCCGCGCGCTGGTAGGCGGTAGGATCATCGATCACTACCTGATCGATGTCGTCGCGAAGGTAGTCGCGCACCGCGCGAATGATGACGTCACTTTCCTGATAAATCAAAACGGGCGCCTTGTTTTCCTTATTCGCTTCGGCGATGGATTCCCAAAGCTGCAGTAGGTAGTTCAGGTCCCACTGAAGCTCCTCGGCACTGCGTCCGACGCCCGCGGTGCGGATGATCACACCCATACCATCGGGTAGATTGAGCTGCGAGAGGGAGTCCTTCAGATCGCTGCGGTCTTCCCCTTCGATGCGGCGCGAGATACCGCCGGCTCTAGGGTTGTTGGGCATCAGAACCATGTAGCGCCCGGCAAGGCTGATGTAGGTGGTGAGAGCGGCGCCTTTGGTACCACGCTCTTCTTTATCCACTTGCACGATCACTTCTGTGCCTTCTTTCAGCACATCCTTAATGCGCACCTTGCCCTCGCCCTCAGGGGCCCGACTGCGGTAGTACTCGGGAGAGATCTCTTTAAGAGGCAAAAAACCGTGGCGGTCTGCACCAAAGTCGACGAACGCTGCCTCCAGGCTGGGTTCGACCCGGGTAACTTTCGCCTTGTACACGTTGGCTTTGGTTTGAATGCGTTGGCGGTTTTCGATGTCCAGGTCGTAGAGCCGTTGGCCATCGACCATGGCAACCCGGACCTCTTCAGGCTGGGTTGCGTTAATCAGCATCTTTTTCATGAAAATGTCCAGTTGGCGACGCAACTGGGCGGTGCGGAGGCGGTTTTTGCCTCCTGTACTTGCGTTCTCGCCACCTGTGGAGAGATATCATACCGGGGCGCTTTGGGGCCGCTCCGGTGTGCTGGTTACACTGCCTGCCACGCGTTTGTGGCGGCCTGACTCGCAATCTGCACCGCGCCATCTTGTGTCGCGGGTTTCTATTTGTCTGCTACGCGGCGCTCGAACAGCCATTAGGGCTGGAGGGCTTAGCGCGGTAGACTCGCAATTCTCGTGTCGGGATGGCCGCAGCGGGAAGGGCTGGGGTTGTCGCACTGATACATAGGTGCGGGAGAGGCTTGGGGGCGGCGCCTGCCGCTATAGCGGTTTTAAGGGCGTCGCCGCTGGAGCACATCTCCTCCGACGCGCGCACCGTAGCACCATGAGGGTGTGGTTTCAATGAGTGAATGATGTGCAGAAATCAGGTTTTTTATGAGTCCTGACGCTAACTTAAAGGTCCGCTTGCTCGATGTTGCCGCTGAGGAGGCAGGTCAGCGCCTAGACAATTACTTGCTGCGCCATGCATCGGGCGTTCCCAAGACCCGGGTCTACCGGGCCATTCGTAAGGGGGAGGTCAGAGTCAATAAGGGTCGGTCTAAGCCCGAGTATCGCGTGCAAGCTGGCGATACAGTGCGAATACCACCACTCAAAATGGCCGATTCAGCACCCGCTGGCCGCCCGTCTGACGCGTGGGAACGTCGGATTCGTGCCGCGATTGTGCTCGATAACGCCGATTTAATGGTGATCAACAAGCCTACCGGGCTCGCGGTTCATGGCGGCAGTGGTGTGCGGCTCGGACTCATTGAATCGCTGCGAAGCCTGTCGCCTGGGGCCCGCTATCTGGAGTTAGTGCACCGACTAGACCGCGACACCTCCGGGCTTGTACTTGTGGCGAAAAATTCGAGTACTTTGAGAGCGTTACACGAGCAACTTAGAACAGACTCTGTAGACAAAGAGTATTTGGCAGTCGTAGCGGGCAAGTGGCCATCGTATCAGAAAAGCGTTTCTGCGCCGCTCGCAAAACGGCATGCACCCTCAGGGGAGCGCATCGTTAAGGTCGCCGCAGAGGGCAAGGCCGCTAAAACCGAGATGCAGGTTTTAGAGCGGTTTGCCGGCGCTACCCTGATTCAGGTCAAGCCCATTTCAGGGCGGACCCACCAGATCCGGGTCCATACGCAACATATTGGCCACCCCATTTTGGGCGACACCAAGTACCAAAATGAACAGTCCCAGGCGGTCACTGCGACTGCGGCCCTCAAGCGTTTATTTTTGCACGCCAAAGCCATCTCATTTGAGCTGGGCGGCGAGCGCTACAAGTTGGAATGCCCGCTTGATGCTGAGCTAGAGGCCGTATTAAGCCGATTGCGCGGCCAGCGGTAACGAAATTCCTGCTTCGCGCAAAAGTTCACCAAGCGCTATCAGCGGTAACCCCTCTAGCGCAGTGGGATCTTCGGTCCGTATGGCCTCAAATAGGGTGATACCAAGCGATTCCCACTTAAAGCTGCCAGCGCAATCCAGGGGTTCGTCGAGTGCCACGTAGCGGGTGATTTCAGCGGCGCTAAGTACCCGCATCTTGACCTCGCAGGGGACCACTCGCTGCGTCGGAGGCTGGTCGGGGCTCGTCCATACCGAGACGGCGGTCCAAAAATGAACAGTTCGGCCGCTTGAGGCGGCTAGTTGTCGTTCAGCTACTGTCGGGGTAACGGGTTTGTGCAGTATCTGGGTATCTAAACACGCGACCTGGTCCGAGCCAATGACAATCGCATCGCCCCGCAATGTTTGTGCAGCTGCAGACACTTTCTCTGTCGCCAGGCGGGATGCGCGCTCTGACGGCGATTCTCCCTCCCGCATCGATTCCTCGATCGCCGGGTCCAGGCAAGTAAACGGTAAACATAGCCTCTCAAGCAGCCTGCGACGATAGGGCGAGGTCGAGGCAAGGATCAAGTTCATGTGAGGCACCTCAAAGTGGGTAACAAAGATGGTGAAAAGTCACTCTTTGACAGCCGGCTGCACGCAAGGACCCAGATCGCTTTGACAGCCTATACCGCCGTCCGTATGATCCGCGGCCATGAAAACCGGGGCTTTGCCAAAACAGTTGGATCTGCGCGGCTTGGCGGCCCGCGGAGTGCAGATCAATGGCACTGTATCACCTGATGATCTGCCGCGGCTCACTGAGTCGGGGATTGACATTGTCGATTTAGGCTCAGCGGCCTTTGATTTTCGGCGGGACGAGGAAGCGCGTTACGTGGTTGCGGTGTCTGTCGAGGCGAAGGTGGTTATGCAGTGTCAGAGATGCCTCAGTGACATGGAAGTGCCGATCACGACCGCCTCGCTCATGGCTTGCGTGTGGACCGACGAAGAGGCCGCATCATTGCCAGCAACTTATGAGCCGTTGCTTGTAGAAGATGCCGCAGATTTGAGCGACATCGTAGAAGAGGAAATACTGCTGGCTATTCCGGTCTCACCGATACATGAGACAGAGTGTAAGTCAGAGGCGCAACAGGCGGCACTCGCCGCAGAAGTTGAAGGGCCGGAAAAGGTCGACGATACAGGCGAGCGCGATAGCCCATTTGCGGTGCTAGAGCGGCTGAAGTCCTGATGTCCCGGGGGCGCGTATAGGGTAGGTGCTCTCACTGTTTTAAGGCAGCGCGGATTGGGTTCCGCGTTAAGTAGTTGTAACTAGGAGGCCAGTCATGGCTGTACAGCAGAATCGTAAGACCCGTTCCAAGAGGGGCATGCGTCGTGCGCATGACGCTATCAGTGGGCCCACGCTCACCGTTGATGAGACCTCTGGGGAGACCCGTCGACGTCATCACGTGAGTGCTGACGGTTTTTATCGCGGCAAGAAGGTAGTGGACACGGGCGACGACGAGTAATCGTTTTTGTCAGGGTACGCCTTTCTCTTCCCCGGCCAGGGATCACAGTCCGTTGGCATGCTTTCCCAGGCATGGGAACATTACGCAGTGGTCGGAGACACTTTCGCCGAGGCCAGTGATGCCCTAGGTTATGACCTGTGGGCGCTCGTCAGCCAAGGGCCCGAAGAACAGCTTACCCTCACTGAGTTCACTCAGCCCGCTATTTTGACTGCCAGTGTGGCGCTTTATCGCTGCTGGCAGCAAGAGGGGGGCCCGTGCCCAGAGTTTGTGGCGGGGCACAGCTTAGGCGAGTACTCCGCATTGGTTGTCGCTGGCACATTGTCGTTGAATGATGCGGCTCGGCTTGTGCAGACTCGGGGGCGCGCCATGCAGTCCGCGGTCCCCGCAGGAGAGGGCGCCATGGCCGCGGTGCTGGGTTTGAGCGATGCGGTTATTGATGAAATATGCGTCACGCATTGCGATGACACTGCCTATGTCGGCGCAGTCAACTACA
This sequence comes from Halieaceae bacterium, assembly GCA_003331685.1. Next base: position 6,425 of record QOPK01000018.1, read on the forward strand.
ACTCCCCTGGCCAGGTCGTCATAGCAGGTCATGCAGGTGCGGTGGAATCCGCGGGTGCATTCATGAAAGAGGCGGGTGCCAAGCGCGTGTTGCCGTTACCGGTGAGCGCGCCGTTTCATACCCCTCTGATGCAGCCTGCTGCGGCCGTGATGGCAGAGGCATTCCAGACAGTAGAGCTCAACGATGCAGCGGTTCCGGTGATCAGTAATGTTGATGCGCAGCCGCACCGTAAGGCGACGGAAATCAGACGACTTCTGGTCCGCCAGGTTTCGGAACCAGTGATGTGGACGCAATGCGTGATCACGCTGATTGAGGCGGGGTGTACGCGCTTTGCAGAGTGTGGCCCCGGCAAAGTGCTAACTGGGCTGCTCAAGCGGATTGATCGGTCTATTCAGTGCGCCACATTGGTAGACCCTGAGGCGCTCAAAGTTACTGCGACGGAGGCTGCACGATGAGCGAAGGTGAGCGGAGAGTTGCGCTTGTCACTGGCGCAAGTAGAGGGATAGGCGCTGCCATTGCAAGAATGTTAGCCGAGCAACACATGACCGTGGTGGGTACCGCCACCAGCGAGGCTGGCGCGGCCGGCATCAGTAAAGCGCTTGGCGGATTGGGTGGTATTGGCAAAGTCCTGGATGTCACGGATCCCGGCAGTGTTGAGGCCCTCATTGCTGGCATTCGCGAAGAGTTCAAAGATCCGCTCGTGCTGATCAACAACGCGGGCATCACACAAGACAACATACTCATGCGCATGAAGGAGGACGAGTGGCAGTCGGTTATCGATACGAACCTCACGGCGCTGTACCGACTCAGCAAGGCCTGTCTGCGCGGCATGACCAAAGCCCGTTGGGGGCGCATCATCAATGTCACCTCCGTTGTCGGATCTATGGGTAACGCCGGGCAGAGTAATTATGCGGCCACCAAAGCGGGGGCAGAGGGGATGGCGCGCTCCCTCGCCAGAGAGCTTGGTTCGCGCTCAGTGACAGTGAACTGCATTGCGCCAGGGTTTATCGACACCGACATGACTCGCGCTCTCGCTGATGAGCAGCGAGATATCCTACAGAGCCAGATTCCTCTGGGTCGACTCGGCTCACCCGACGACGTGGCCGCTGCGGTGGCGTTTCTGGCCAGTGATGCCGCCCAATACATTACCGGCGAGACCCTGCACGTCAACGGCGGGCTCTACATGGGCTAGCCCGCGCTATCAAGGGTCGAATATCCGTCAAAAAGGGTTTTACTTGCGCCAAAAGCTTGTAAAATCCACCGCGTTTGGGCCATGCGCCCGACGACAACCGGGAGCAAAGAGCACGTCATGAGCAATATTGAAGATCGAGTGAGAAAAATTGTCGCCGAGCAGTTGGGCGTCAAAGAAGAGGAAGTCAAGGCGGAGGCGTCATTCGTTGACGATCTCGGTGCAGATTCCCTCGACACGGTAGAGCTGGTCATGGCGCTCGAGGAAGAATTCGAGACTGAAATTCCTGATGAAGAGGCAGAAAAGATCACCACCGTTCAGCTGGCGATCGACTACATCAATACCAACCTCTCCTGAGCGGGTTTCAGCAACTGAATACCGGGGCCGCTCTGCTCACGCAGCGCGGCCTTTTTCGTTTTAGTGAGTTCACCGGCACATTAAACAGATGCTGTTTGGCATTCCGGCAAAGACACCGAGAGCCAGATGATTTAAGAGACAAGCAAATCTCACGGGGCAGAAGGGACGCATCATGAAAGGCAACAGAGTGGTCGTTACTGGCATGGGTGCCGTTACGCCATTAGGTTTGGACGTTGATTCGAGCTGGGCAGGCATATGCGATGGCCGCAGCGGTGCCGCGATGATTGAGCAGTTCGATGCGACCGCCTTTAGTACGCGCTTTAGTGCCAGCGTTAAAAACTTCAGCGTTGATGGATATCTCGAGCCGCGCGATGCGAGACGAATGGACCCGTTCATTCAGTATGGCATGGTGGCGGGCGTCCAAGCCTTCAGAGACTCGGGGTTTGAGGTAACGGAGGCGAATGCGGCACGAATCGGCTGCGCCATTGGCTCTGGCATTGGGGGCATTGGCTCAATTGAAGATACCGCCATGCTGGTTGATCAAAAGGGCCCCAAGCGGATATCGCCGTTTTTTGTCCCTGGCGCCATCATCAATATGATCGCAGGGAATCTCTCGATTCTCTATAACCTGCAGGGCCCTAACATTGCGGTGGTGACGGCCTGTACCACAGGCACCCATAACATTGGCCTTGGTGCAAGAATGATTGCCGCGGGCGATGTCGATGCGATGCTGGTTGGCGGTGCCGAGATGGCAACAACCCCAGTTGGTATTGGTGGCTTCGCTGCCGCGCGTGCCTTGTCCACACGCAACGACGACCCAGAGAGGGCGTCCCGTCCTTGGGATGCGGACCGCGACGGGTTCGTGCTCGGAGATGGCGCGGGCATGCTGATGCTTGAATCTTTGGATAGTGCGAAATCCCGCGGTGCCCATATTTATTGTGAGCTGACGGGCTTTGGTATGAGCGGGGACGCATACCACATGACGTCACCCCCAGAGGATGGGCGCGGTGCTGCCGCATCGATGCAACAGGCGCTGAATGATGCCGGGCTGTCGAGAGAGGACATCGATTACGTCAATGCGCACGGTACCTCGACGGCAGCGGGGGATCTGGCAGAGTCGCTGGCAGTGAAAAGTGTCTTCGGCGCCCATGCGTCAGGCTTGGCGGTCAGCTCGACAAAATCCATGATCGGGCATCTGCTGGGGGCGGCGGGCTCGGTGGAGGCGATTCTGACGATTCTGGCGCTGCGGGATAACGTGGCACCGCCGACGATTAATCTCGATAACCCGGGCGAGGGGTGCGATCTCAACTATGTGCCACATCAAGCACAAGAGAGAACCATTCGTCACGCGCTGTCCAACTCATTCGGCTTTGGTGGCACCAACGGCTCTCTGATTTTCAGCGAGCTGGGCTGAGCGCCCGGCAACGCATGTCTCTGACCTGGGTCGATGGCGTGGCTGCCGACACGGTGCCCGCAGACGATCGAGGGCTGCACTACGCCGACGGCGCCTTCGAGACGCTGTCCTGTCACGAGGGGCGCATTCAGTGTGAGGACCTACATCGGAGACGGCTGACTCGAGCGCTCGCGGCGTTAAGGGTGACAAGCGCCGCCGAACAGGGTGCGCGCCTCATTTCAGAAGCCGGGCAACGCCTAAAAGCCGCCCGGCATACAGGTATTGCTCGCTTGACCGTAACACGGGGCTCGGGGCCTCGCGGATACATGCCGCCAGAAATGCCTCAATTAAGGTCTATTCTGCACGCCCATCCACGACCCGAGTCGTCGCACGCCGCGTTGCGTTGCGGTGTTGCCGCTACTCGTTGGGCGACACAGGTTCAACTTGCAGGGCTTAAGCTGCTGGCGCGGACTGAGCAGGTGCTGGCTGCCGGTGAAGGGGTAGCTGACGGCTGGGATGACATGGTGATGCTAGACAGCGATGATCATGTGATCTCCAGCAGTCGCGCGAATCTGTTTATGCTATTGGGTAAACAGGTCGTGACACCTTGCCTTGCCCGATGCGGTATCGCAGGTACACGGCGAGAGCTGCTGCTTACTGAGATTCTGCCTGCGATGGATTACGCAGTGGAGATCAGACCCATCTCGCTGGCAGAATGTTTGTCGGCAGACGCATTGATCGCAACGAATTCGGTATCCGGGGTCACCCCGGTTACGCAGATCGGTGAATCCATGCTGATCTCAGAGGTTGGTAGGCAGTGGGTCACGGCAGTGCAACGTGCCATGGAATATCAGTCGATATGACAAAACGTGTCACCCTCGCTGCCTTGCTGCTGTGTGCCGTCGCTGTTTCTGTCAGCGCGCTAAGCTTGACCTCAGTCTGGAACCAGGCGCTCGCGATCCCCGCGGAGGGGACCATTATTACTGTGGCTAAGGGTGAAAGCTTGAGCAAGGTGCTCGCGCGAGCTGAGCATAATGGGTGGTTAACGCGGGGGAGTTGGGTCGGTGTTGTGGCCCAGTGGCAGGGCTTGGATGAACACATTCAGGCGGGTGAGTTTTCCCTCAATGCCCCGCTGACCGCTGCCGAGTTCATCGCGAAATTGGCCGGAGGGGACGTAGTGCGTCGAAGTGTGACGCTTCCAGAAGGAATCACGCTGGCCGAGGCGATCGCGATCTTGCACCGGGAGTCCACGCTGGCCAAAACGCCTCTTGCCGATTTATCGGCCGCCTTGTTGGTGATGACCGGGCGCCGAGACTCAGCTGAGGGGCTTTTTCTTCCGGAGACCTGGTCTTACACCCGCGGTGACTCAGATCTCGATATTCTGCGGAGGTCGCATCAAGCGTTGACTGAGTTGCTCTCCTCATTGTGGGAACGCCGGTCCGAGGGCTCGGTGCTGGCATCTCCTTACGCCGCTTTAACCCTCGCGTCGATCGTCGAAAAAGAGACCGGGGTGGCAGAAGAGCGCAGGCAAATCGCCGGGGTTTTCTTGCGCCGGCTTGAAAAGGGGATGCGTTTGCAGACTGACCCCACCGTCATTTATGGTCTTGGCGATGACTACGATGGCGACTTGAAAAGGCGACACTTGCGAGACACCACCAACCCCTACAACACCTATGCCATTCATGGGCTCCCGCCGACCCCTATCGCCTTGCCCGGTGAGGCAGCATTGCGCGCCGTCTTTGCGCCCGATGATGCCGGGGCGCTGTATTTTGTTGCGAAGGGCGATGGCTCACATGCTTTTAGCGCGACGCTGGAGGAGCATGAAGAGAACGTGCGCCGCTATCAGCTGACCCGACGCGCAGACTACCGATCCTCGCCCAAAGCGTCGGCTGATCAGTAAAGAGTATGACGGGGCGCTTTATCACTATCGAAGGCGGAGAGGGCGCAGGAAAATCGACCGCGCAGACCTTTTTGGCTGAGAAGCTGACAGCGCAGGGCATATCGGTCTTGCAAACCCGGGAACCTGGCGGCACACCTCTGGCGGAGGCAATCCGCCGCAATTTATTGAGCGTCGACGAAGAAGCCCCGGTAGAAATGGCGGAGTTGTTGCTTGTCTTTGCCGCTCGCGCGCAACACCTGAGCAAAGTGATTGAGCCCGCGTTGAATAAGGGGCAGTGGGTACTGTGCGATCGATTTACTGACGCAACCTATGCTTATCAGGGAGCAGGCAGAGGCCTATCGGCTGAGCTCATTGGCAAGCTTGAATCGCTGGTTCAGGGCGGCAGGGTGCCTGACACCGTCATCTTGTTGGACATGCCACCAGAGATTGGCATGGCCCGGGCCCGTGCGCGTGGCGCGTTGGACCGCTTTGAACAAGAAGAGCAGGCGTTTTTCGAGCGAGTGCGCCAGGGTTACCTTGACCGCGCTGCCCGTTTTCCTGACCGCTATATTGTTGTTGACGCGGCACAGGGCCTGGGCGGTGTCCAAAAATCTCTGGAGGCGACAATGACAAACTGGTGTGTCGATGAGTGACACATCTGAGCTCGCTGTCGAGCTGCGTGACGCGACACCGCCCTGGCTCTTGAGTCACTTACGAGAGTGGATCTCAGGCGCGGGCGATAAAGGCCACGCATATCTTGTGGTGAGTGAGGATGCGAATGAAGCTAGCCTCTTTGCGGGGCAACTGGCGATGCGGCAGCTTTGTCACGACCCCCAAGACGGGCTGGCTTGCGGGCAATGCCAAAGTTGTAAGGCCTTTCTTCAAGGGACCCACGGCGACCTAATGTTGCTCCAGGTGCCGGAGGGCAAAACGGCGATCGGCATTGATCAGGTCCGAGAGGCCACACACTTCCTACAACAGACCGCGCTCTATGGCGCAGCTAAGTTACTATTGGTTCGTGATGCTGACCAGATGACGCTTGCGGCGGCAAACAGTCTGTTGAAAACACTGGAAGAACCGCCCGGCAACGCGTTGATGCTGCTTTCTAGCGCTGAGGCCTGGCGACTGCCGCCGACTGTTAGATCGCGCTGCCAATTATTGCGTCTGCCGCGCAGTGAAAAAGATGCAGCGCTGAAATGGTTAGGCTCACAAGTCGGGGGTTCTGCTGCAAACGCTGAACATTTGCTGGACATGGCGCAAGGGCGAGCGGTCTCAGCGCGGCTGATGGCTGATTCAGAAAGCCTCGCCGCAAAAGAAGCGCTTGTTGCAAGCTTTCCCGTTTTGAGTGAGCAACGGGCTGGTCCGCCCGCGGCTTGGTCCGGCGTCGATTTGAGCGTGCTGCTGTCAGAGTTGCTCGTCTGGGTTGAAGGTCAGGTGCGGGGGGTCGATACGGATCGTTTTTGTCATCAGGCGCAAAGCTGGTTGTTATTGCATCGTTGCGTGGCGGAGCTGTCGTCGAGGGTCAAGCGAGGTGCGACGCCCGGGAAGGATATCGTTATCGCAGAGCTATTCCGCCTGTGTCGAAGCCGGGACCACGCGGCCTTCGCAGACATTGGCGGACGATTTCTATCGAGCCTTGGCAGGGAAGGTGTAGCCAGCTAAGGTAAGGATATGAGTGATGTTGATCAGCAATCGGTGCTGGCCCTAACGATTCAGGACAAAAGCGTTCTCTACGGCGCTTATATGTCTTTTCTTAAAAATGGTGGGCTGTTTGTGCCGACGGCTCAGTCATATCGTCTGGGAGATGAGGTTTTCTTATTGCTCACCCTCATGGATGAGCCAGAAAAGCTACCCGTTGCCGGACGCGTTGTGTGGATCACTCCGGTGGGTGCCCAGGGCAACAGGCAAGCGGGCATCGGTATCGAATTTTCCCATGAAGACGCCACCATCACCGCCAAAATTGAAAATCATCTGGCGGGGTCTCTGACCTCGGATCGGGTCACGCACACGCTCTGATTTGTTAAAAAGCACGTGCAAAAAAGCGGGCCCCGAGGGGCCCGTAGTCATAGACTTTTAGGAGTGGTGCGTTCGCGGGCACATCAGCGAACACACAGTCCGGGCACTTGGGATACCCAGTGTCGTCAGGCTTCTTGAGGGGCACTGCGACATACTCATTATGACTGAAGCGCCAAATTAATCCAGCCACGGCCCGCCAATTCTTAGATCAATGCGTCATATTACCTGCTTTGCTGTATGAAAATTCATTATTTAATTTAGATTATAATCATAAGCAATTGTTTTTTATTATTTTTATTTAAGCGCGGTTTCTCTAGTCATTTCTCATCATGGTGTTGGCGATCGGGCGATCTCAGAGGGCGCTCCGAACCCGAAGTCCCCGCCCGAAATCGTTGTAAACACTGGCCTTTTATGACAACATCGCGCGCCTCGCTGGTAGCCCTGTCACGGTCTTTCCTGCGTTTTGTGCGGAAGTGGCGGAATTGGTAGACGCGCTGGATTTAGGTTCCAGTGTCTTATGACGTGAGAGTTCAAGTCTCTCCTTCCGCACCAAGTTCCGCCAAGAAGGCACGTAACGCCCCGCGTTGAACCGGGCAGAGCGCCACTGCGAACAAACGGTATCGCATACCTTACATCTTGCATTTTTCAGGAGCACAAACATGCGGGTCTCCGTAGAAACAACGTCCGGATTAGAGCGTCGATTGACCGTCGGTGTGCCGGCTGATCGGGTGGATGTCGCCGTCGACAAGCGCCTTCAGGAAGCTGCCCGCAATGTGCGGTTGCCGGGATTCCGTCCCGGAAAGGTCCCCATGCGGGTGATGCAGCAGCGATTTGGTGCGGGTGTGAGACAGGAGGTGCTGGGCGAAGTGATCAGCCAGTCATTTCAGGAGGCGGTTATCTCCGAAAATCTCCGACCGGCAGGCCAGCCCAACATCGAAGCGCGTAAGATGGACGCGGGGCAGGATGTCGAGTACACGGCTACTTTTGAGGTCTTTCCCACCGTCGAAGTCGGTGCGATTGACGATTTGTCAATCGAGAAGCCTGTCGCCGACGTTACAGATGCGGATATCGACGACATTGTTACGGTCTTCCGCAAGCAACAAGGCAAACTGGTCACCGTTGAGCGCGCAGCTGCAGAGGGTGACACGGTCGTCATTGACTTCGAGGGTTTTCGAGACGGAGAGGCCTTCGAAGGCGGGTCCGGTGAGGGGACCTCTCTGGAGTTGGGTTCTGGCCGAATGATCCCCGGATTTGAAGACGGTTTAATCGGTGCGAGCTCGGGAGAAGAAAAAGTGCTTCAGCTGACCTTCCCGAAGGACTATCAGGTAGAAGACCTCGCCGGTGCTGACGTGGAATTTAAGGTGCAGGTCAAGCAAGTGCAGGAGCTGGAGTTGGCGCCGGTAGATGATGCGCTATTCGCACAGTATGGCCTCGAAGAGGGCACAGAAGAGAGTTTTCGTGCTGAGGTCCAGCAGAATATGGAGCGCGAGCTCCGTAATGCCATCGAGGCGTCGGTGAAGACGCAGGTGATGGACGCCATTGTCGCCGCGCACGGTGAGCTCGAACTGCCAGCTTCCCTGATTGCTCAAGAAGTGAACGCCATGCGGCAGCAAATGTTTCAGCAGTTCGGCGGTGCGGCGCCGCAGGGTATGGACCTGGCTTCAATATTGCCTGACGAGATGTTTGCTGAGCAGGCGGAGCGTCGGGTCAAGTTAGGGTTAGTTGTGGCGGAGATGATCAGCCAGTTTGAGTTAACGGCGGAGCCCTCTAAAGTGCGTGAAGCGATTGAGGATATCGCGTCCACCTATCAAGACCCTGAGGAAGTGATCAATTGGTACTACTCGGATAATGAGCAGTTGGCAGGTATCGAGTCACGTGTGCTTGAGGACGCGGTGGTAGAGAAGCTGTTATCTAGTGCCGCTATCGCTGAGGTGGATTGCAGTTATCAAGACGCATTAGCCAAGGCGCGACCAGTAGGCCCGGCCGAATAAACAACCAAAAGGAATGAGCATGGAACAGTCAGGTTTCGATCAGGACCCGCAGGCTCTCGGCTTAGTGCCGATGGTGATCGAGCAGACGTCTCGCGGGGAACGCTCTTTCGATATTTACTCGCGGCTCCTCAAGGAACGGGTGATATTTATCGTTGGCGCGATTGAGGATCACATGGCGAATCTGATCGTCGCGCAGCTCCTTTTCCTGGAATCCGAGAACCCCGATAAGGACGTGCATCTTTACATCAATAGCCCCGGTGGCTCGGTGACGGCCGGTCTGTCGATTTACGACACGATGCGCTTCATCAAGCCCGATGTGAGCACCATGTGCATTGGCCAGGCAGCATCCATGGGCGCTTTTTTGCTCAGCGGCGGCACCAATGGTAAGCGCTTCATCCTGCCCAATGCCCGCACTATGATCCATCAGCCCAGCGGCGGCGCTCAGGGGCAGGCGACCGATATTGAAATTCAGGCCAAGGAGATTCTGTTTCTCCGTGAGCGGTTGAATAGCCTCCTGGCTGATCATACGGGCCAAACAATGGAAGTGATCGAGCGCGATACCGAGCGAGACCGATTTATGAGCGCCGAGCAGAGCGTGGAATACGGCCTGGTCGACGAGGTCATCACCAGTCGCTAGAAGACCCAGACCGCGCCACCACCGTGACTTGCAAAGTCCCGTGAAACGTATCAAGGTTAGCGGTGGGTAGCGGCAGTATCAGGACACTTCATGACGGACGAAAATACCTCCGGCGATAACGGCAAATTGTTATATTGCTCATTCTGCGGCAAGAGCCAGAATGAGGTACGTAAGCTTATTGCGGGCCCGTCTGTGTTTATCTGCGATGAATGTGTCGACCTCTGCAACGATATTATCCGCGAGGAAATTCAGGAGGCGGGCACTGAGGGCGATAATACTAAGCTGCCCATCCCCGCGGAAATTAGCGATATCCTCAACCAGTACGTAATTGGCCAGCAGAAGGCCAAACGCGTACTCGCGGTCGCGGTATATAACCACTACAAGCGGTTACGTAATGCCTCGCCCTCATCGCATGGCGCCGAAGATGTCGAGCTCAGCAAGTCCAACATCCTGCTGGTGGGCCCTACCGGCTCGGGAAAGACGTTACTTGCCGAGACGCTGGCTAGACTGTTGGACGTGCCTTTTACTATTGCTGATGCCACCACGCTGACCGAAGCAGGGTACGTCGGTGAGGATGTGGAAAATATCATTCAGAAACTGCTCCAGAAGTGCGACTACGACGTGGATCGCGCCCAGATGGGGATCGTTTATATCGACGAAATAGACAAGATTTCGAGAAAGTCAGATAACCCGTCGATCACGCGGGATGTCTCAGGCGAGGGTGTGCAGCAAGCACTGCTCAAGTTAATTGAGGGCACGGTAGCTTCAGTGCCGCCTCAGGGAGGACGCAAGCACCCGCAGCAGGAGTTTCTGCAGGTTGATACCAGCAATATCCTTTTCATTTGTGGCGGGGCCTTCGCTGGACTCGATAAAGTCATCCGCAATCGCTCTGAAAAAGGCGGTATCGGATTCGGCGCTGAGGTAAAAAGCAAGGACGAAACCCGCAACTTCGGCGAGGCACTGTCTGACCTGCAGCCAGAGGATTTGGTGCAGTACGGCCTGATTCCAGAGTTTGTGGGCAGACTGCCGATCATCGCCACTCTCGAAGAACTCGATGCGGAGGCACTGATCAGGATCCTTACAGAACCGCGCAACGCGTTGACCAAGCAATACGCCAAGATGTTTGAAATGGAGGGCGTGGAGATCGATTTTCGGGAAGACGGCCTGCAGGCTGTCGCCGAGCGAGCCATGGAGCGCAAGACAGGCGCCAGGGGACTTCGGTCAATCCTTGAAGGCATTCTGCTTGAATCCATGTACACCATCCCCTCGACTCCCGACGTGGTGAAGATTGTCGTCGACGAATCGGTGGTCAAAGGCGATTCGGAGCCTCTCTTGGTCTACGAGACTCCCACTGCCGCCGCGGCGGGTGCCGAAGACTAGCGAGTCTGCGCCGCTCCCCCGGCGGCCCAATCAATCCATCTCGACCCGTTATGGGTACTTATTTGTGTCCGTGGGCTTTAAAAGGCAGCACTGAGCCCTCATATTGGTAATAGGAATGGAGTAGAAGATGATTGATCAAGATCACCAATTGCCCTTGCTGCCGCTGCGTGACGTGGTTGTATACCCCCACATGGTGCTGCCGCTGTTTGTCGGTCGCGAGCGATCGATCGAAGCCTTGGAGCACGCCATGCTTGACAATAAGCAGGTGCTGCTGGTGGCGCAGCGGAACGCGTCTGATGATCAGCCCGGCGTCGACGATCTTTATCAGGTGGGCACTGTGTCCAATATCCTTCAGCTACTCAAGTTACCCGATGGCACGATTAAGGTGCTGGTTGAGGGCAGCTACCGTGCTGCAGTGTTGGCCATTGACGACGACGAGCAGTTTGCGGTGGCCTCGGTTAGAGAAATTGAGGCCGACCCCCTGTCGGAGCGTGACGCCGCCTCGCTGGTCAAGGCGACGGTAGAACAATTCGAGAAATACGTTGGCTTGAGCAAAAAAGTGCCTGCCGAAGTACTGACCTCCCTCTCTGGCATAGATGAACCCGGTCGCCTTGCGGACACTATTTCGGCCCATATGGGCGTTGACCTTGAAGAGAAGCAGCGCATTTTGGAGATCGCTGATGTCCAAGGGCGACTCGAGCACCTTCAGTCCTTGATGGACGCGGAGATTGACCTGTTTCAGGTCGAAAAGCGCATCCGCGGTCGGGTCAAAAAGCAGATGGAAAAAAGCCAGCGTGAGTACTACCTGAACGAGCAAATGAAGGCGATTCAGAAAGAGCTCGGTGAGATGGATGACGCGCCGAATGAAGTCGATGAATTACAGAACAAGATCAAAGAAGCTCGCATGCCGGAGGAGGCGTTAGAGAAAGCCAACGCTGAGCTGAGCAAGCTGAAGATGATGTCACCGATGTCGGCCGAGGCGTCTGTAGTGCGGGGCTACCTCGACTGGATGGTCAGTATCCCATGGTCCAAGCGCAGCAAAGTCCGCCACGATCTGAAGCGCGCGCAGACTGTGTTGGACGAGGACCATTTTGGACTCGAGGAAGTCAAGGAACGCATTCTCGAGTACTTGGCCGTGCAAAAGCGCGTGCGAAAATTGAAAGGCCCCGTGCTCTGCCTCGTGGGGCCACCGGGCGTGGGTAAAACTTCTTTGGGCGAGTCTATTGCCCGCTCAACGAACCGAAAATTCATCAGGATGGCGCTGGGTGGTGTTCGCGACGAAGCGGAGATCAGAGGCCATCGACGGACCTATATTGGCTCCATGCCAGGAAAGCTGCTGCAAAAGATGTCCAAGGCCGGTGTGAAAAATCCCCTTTTCCTGCTGGACGAGATCGACAAAATGGGGATGGATCACCGTGGAGACCCGGCCTCTGCCATGCTGGAGGTGCTTGACCCCGAACAGAATCACGCATTCAACGACCATTACCTCGAAGTCGATTACGATCTTTCAGACGTGATGTTTGTCTGCACCTCCAACACGATGAATATCCCCGGACCGCTGCTGGATCGGATGGAGGTGATTCGCATCCCAGGCTACACGGAGGACGAGAAACTCAATATTGCCCAGAGGTATCTGATACCTAAGCAGACCAAGCTGAATGGACTTAAGTCAGATGAAATCGACCTTTCTGAAGAGGCCTGCCTGGACATCATCCGCTATTACACCCGCGAGGCTGGGGTGAGGGCGTTGGAACGCCAGATTGCCAAGGTGTGTCGCAAGATGGTCAAGGCTTTTGCCCTTGGCGAGCGGGAGTCGGGGCAGACCATTAGCCCGGATTCACTGCCGGATATTCTCGGCGTGAGGAAATTCAACTTCGGCACGGCTGAGAAGGAAAACAAGGTCGGCCAAGTCACGGGTCTAGCCTGGACATCAGTCGGCGGCGAACTCCTGACGGTGGAAGTAGCATCGACACGGGGCAAGGGTCGCGTGGTGAAAACCGGTTCTCTGGGGGAGGTGATGCAAGAATCGATTCAGGCTGCTAACACCGTTGTGAGAGCCAAGTCTCAAACGTTAGGTATTCCTGCGCGTTTCCATGACACGCGCGATATGCATATTCATGTCCCTGAGGGGGCGACACCTAAGGATGGCCCCAGCGCCGGCATTGCGATGTGCACTGCACTGGTCAGTAGCTTTACCGAAATTCCCGTTCGAGCTGACGTCGCCATGACAGGCGAAATCACACTCCGCGGAGAAGTGCTGCCCATTGGCGGGCTGAAAGAAAAGCTGTTGGCGGCCCGCCGGGGAGGTATCGGCACGGTCGTAATCCCCCATGAAAACGAGCGAGACCTACAGGAAGTGCCTAATAACATTAAGGAAAATTTGGATATCCGGCCGGTCAAATGGATCGATGAGGTGCTGGCAATCGCGCTCGAGCGCCTGCCCGAGCCTCTCGATGATGATGCCTATCTCGCAGGCTCTGAAAATTTCGGACGGGGCGATGAAACAGGTCAAGAACCTAAGGATGCAAATCGGCCCAGATCCCACTGATTTCAAGCGTTTCAGCGTTGACCACACCTAACGGCAGGAGTAGGCTATCGCGAGGCGTCGGAATACGCGCCGGTGAATATTCAGCTCAAAATACTCGAGGGGTAACAACGTGAACAAAAATGACTTGATCGACGCCATCGCCGCAGACGCGGATCTTTCCAAAGCTTCTGCCGGTCGCGCACTCGATGCTGCGATTGGCGCTATTACTGGCGCGCTGTCAAAAGGCGGCAGTGTATCGCTGGTAGGCTTCGGAACTTTTTCCGTGAAGGCGCGAGCGGCGCGTCAGGGACGCAATCCGCGTACGGGCGAGACCATCCAGATCGCGGCCTCGAACACACCAGGGTTCAAAGCAGGCAAGGCGTTAAAGGATGCCGTTAATAAGTAACTGAACCTGGTTTGCCGTCTTGGGGCGGCTGCAAAGAAGGCGCCATTGTGCGCCTTCTTTTTGTCTAGCCCTTTCGATTTCAACCAACCGTAAAAGAGCCTCACTACTATGCTTCAGTCCATGCGTCAGAGCACCCAAAGCACCGCTGCAAAGGTGATTATTGGCCTCATTGTGCTGTCCTTCGCCGCTTTTGGTCTGGAGACTCTTCTGCCCGGCGGCTCGGGAACATCGGTTGCTGAGGTCAATGGCGAAGAAATCACGCCGTTTGCGTTGCAGGAGGCGATCACGCAGCAAAAACGCCAATTGGTCAGTGTGCTGGGCGACGATATTGATCCCTCGTTGCTGGACGACGATCGATTGCAGCCCAGAGCACTTCAATCCCTGATCCAGCGTGCCCTGCTACTGCAGAAAAGCACTGCATTGAATCTGGTGGCATCCGAGGCTCAGGTAGGCAAGTCAATCACCTCGATTGAAGCGTTCCAGTTCAATGGCTCGTTTTCTCCCGATACCTACAAAAGCGTTCTGGCCGGTGCGGGTTACACGCCTGAGCGATTTCGCCGAGCGCAGGCAGAGGACATTGTGCTGACCCAGTTACAGACCGCGATTAGCGAGACCGAATTTGCCACTCAAGCAGAGCTTGCGGCAGCGGCTAATCTCATTGCAGAGGAGCGCGACGTCCGCTACCTCGTGATTCCTGAATCAGGGCTGGTGTCCGACGAGGACCTCTCTGATGCGGCGCTGAGAAATTACTACCGGCAGAACGAGGCCGCGTTTTTTAACCCGGAGCAGGTAGTGGTTAACTACATTCTGCTCGATCCAGCCGACTTTGCGGTGTCAGTGGATGAGTCGGTGGTAGAAGAGCAGTATGAGGCCGTGAAGGATGATTACGAGGTCGTGGAACAGGCGCGGGTCTCTCACATCTTGCTGATTCAAGAAGGTGCCGAATCTGATGCTGCCTATGGGCAGCGGGTAGCGGAGGCAGCGGGGCGGATCGGACGCGGAGAGGATTTTGCTGATTTGGCGGCTGAGCTATCGGACGACTTGGGGTCAGCCAGCCTAGGCGGCGAGCTGGGTTTTACAGATGGTTCTGCTTTTCCTGATCAAATGGAGACTGCTATCGCAGCGC
>QOPK01000019.1 GCA_003331685.1 Halieaceae bacterium
GACAAGTCGCACAACGCACACTCTGCTTTACCCAAACATTTGTCGCGAAGATAGCGGACCTCACCCATGAACGAGCCGTCCGCGTCATAAATTGCGTAGCAAGTCGGTTCTGATGCCAAGGCTCTGCCCTTCCACTGTTATGCGGAGATGTTATACCCTTTTGCATCAACGTAGTTCAGAGACGGTAAATATGAATTTTTCTGTTTGTGGACGCAGTGCCTTGCGCAGGTTCTGCCTCAGCGTTTTCCTGACGATTGTCCCCGCATTTTGTCTGCCTGTGATGTCCGCAGGCGACGCCTTGACCTTGCAGCTCAAGCATGAGGATGAGCTCCCGAAAACGATGACCTCGCTCAAACAGCTCAATGTCCGCGCCGGCGACATGCTTTTGCTGAGCTCTGAGTTTGGCGAGGACTTCGCGTTCCGCGTGGAAACATCCAGGCTGTCCAATCATGGCAACAAGGTGATTCGCGGCGTGAGCGAGGCGGGTGGTCGCCTGACAATGGTCGTGACGTCAGACGGCCAGCTTCAGGGGTCACTTCGCGAGGGTGGCAATACCTATCGGCTGGTGCAGGAAGGTAGTGAGATCGTTTGGTATTACGCTGACCCTTATCTGGCCCGCCCGGTGGATCGGGGCGGCGTGAGGTTGGAGCGACTCGATAAAACCGTGCCCGTCCCTAAACTGAATCACTCCCTAAAGCGCATGAAACGGACAACGTTAAAGGACCTCTCTGAGGAGGCGATCCATTACCCGGTATTTGGGTCAGGCACGGCGACACTGGACCTGCTCTTCTACCACGAGGCCGACATGAAAACTCCGGAAGCGATCGCTGATCTGGTGACAGAAATTACCAATCAGGCCATGTTAGACAGCCAGATCGCTCTGCGCGCGAATGTGGTGGCCGTGAAGCCCCTCGAGATTGATCCTGAGAAGCTACAGGAAGAGGTGCTCGATCAGATGTTTGAAGGGGAGGCACCGTTTACCGATATCAAAAGTGACCGCGCTTTTTATGACGCGGATCTGGTGGTCGCGCTGCGCGGGAGCATTCCCAAGGAGGACGATGCCTGCGGGATTGCCCCGGTAGGGGTGCAGGATGGCGTGCCATCTCGCGATTCTTATGTGACGGTTGTGCAATGGCTACCCATTGATAACCCGGGAGATACCTATTGCACCGATACCACCACCGCCCATGAGATTGGTCATTTGCTGGGTTCCTCTCACGAGCGTCGCATTGCCGAGGAGGAAGAGTTGCAAGCCTACCCCTTCAGCTTTGGGCACTACAGAGAGGGGATTTTCCACACCATCATGAGTTATGGCACCGAGCCCGAGAGTGCGGTGTTCTCGAACCCCAAGCTCAGTAGCTGTAGTGGACAGGCCTGTGGTGTGGCGGCGGGTGACCCCGAATCGGCGGACAACGCGCGTGGGTTTACGCAAGTCCGATTTATGGTGGCGGGTTACGAGAGCGAATCTTTAGCGGCTGAGCTGGTTGGGGTTGCCCCGATGATTACCGAGACCTGCGACCGAGGTGACGGAACCGAGGGCTTTCAAAAAGGGCCTGCTTTATATAATAAGTCACCCCACACTATCGAGGTACGTGCTGAATTTGTATTGACTGCATCGGGGGAGACGCTCAGCGTGCCACATGAACCCGGAGAGCTGCCATTAGCCGCTGGACAATATTTGCCAGCAACATGTCGTCCCTTGGACGAGATCAGTCCCTTCGGTAGTGACTATGTAGAATCGTGGTTTATTTACTACGACTCGACTTCCGGCAAGCTGATCGAATCGCTCCATCTGCTTTGGGACGACGATTACGATGGCACCTATGCCGAAGTGAGAATAGCCTCGTCTGCTCAAGGCACCGCCGAAGGGCACACCGCCCGCCAGCTCAAAACCGGCGAGTCGCTGACCGTCAATTTTGCTCCGGCCAGCGGTTATCGATTGCTGAGTGTAGACAGCTCCTGTGGTGGTAGTTTGCAGGGCAATGCGTTCACGGTGCCACAGGTTACCGCCGACTGCCTGCTGGAGCCAAAATTTGAGACCGCGGTGACACCCGGAGATACCTTACGCCTCTCACTCGAAGAACCGGTGGCGGGCAGCGTCTATTCCGGGGTGGGCAACCTGCGCGGCTGGTCTGTTGCGACTGTGGGGATCGACCGTGTCGAAATTTGGCTCGATGGTGTTTACGTGTTTGACGCACCCTACGGTGGATTAAGGAATGATGTCGCAAGTGTTTTCCCCGACATAGAGGACTCGTCGGCGTCGGGCTTTTCTCTGGCATGGAATTACAATGACATGTCGCCGGGAGAGCATGAGATGTTGGCGCGCGCCTATGACCAAAACGGTCAATTTGTCGAGAGTAGCTCTACCTTCACCGTCACGCGCTTTCACAAGCCCTTTCTGGGTGCTGGCGATCAGGTAGATCTATCGGGCGCTCAGTGCTTGGTCTCTGATAGCCAGATTTCAGTGGGTAATGCCCTGATGGATGGCAAGGTTTATGACATCTTGCTGGATTGGCGCACCGCGGCTCAGGATTTTCAGATTATTGAGATCCGCTAGCCGTCGCAAACCCTTGCCGAAGCGCCGTTTGAGTGGGCGTTTTCGGAAGGCCATACTCCAAGCAGGGGTGCTGGATCTTTCTACGCTAGCTTTTGCCGCAGTGCACCTCGCTAGGGCTGTGACGCGGCAAGCGCCCTGTCTTGCGCTATGCCATAACTCCTGAGTTTCGGGGAGCCAGGCCAGACGGAGCGCGTCATCTTGATTATGGGTTCTCGAATCAGTTTAGATCAGGTCAAGATCATTGGATAGAGCATTAGGTCCTACTGGGCCGATCGGCGCTCACTCGCTCTCAAGACTGCGGCTTTGGTCTTCTGCGAAAACACCGCGATTGCGTGCGGTAGATGGTAGCCACTTGGCATTAAAGCGCACAGATTTAGCCCAATTAGGCCTTTTCAACCCGTGTTTTAGGGGTTATTTTCACAAGGCTGTTAA
This sequence comes from Halieaceae bacterium, assembly GCA_003331685.1. Next base: position 2,990 of record QOPK01000019.1, read on the forward strand.
CAGTCTTTGTCCGGACATAATAAAAAATCAGTCCTGCCAGCAGAATTTCGCCGTTGGTCAGGTTCTGATATTTTCATAACGATCATAAGTAAAGAATAACGAGGGAACCCATGAGTACGATTCGTAATGCCTCAATACTCGCTGTTGCGGTGTCCATGGCCGTGTCTGGCCAGGTCAACGCCCAGCGATCAACGACCACGGAAATTGAAGAAGTGGTGGTCACCGCGCAGAAGCGCGAAGAGAACATGCAAGACGTGGCGATCTCCATGTCAGCCATGGATGCAAACGCGATTGAAAAATCGTTTGCGAGAACGATCGACGACATAACGGGAATGTCTCCCAACCTGATAATCAATCCGATCCTCGGTAACGGTACAGTGGGAGTCTCCATCCGCGGCATGCAGCACGCTGAAGTCGAGAAGAGCTTTGACCCCGCAGTAGCGATTTATCAGGACGGGATTTATCTTTCTTCCACCACCGGCGCCCTCAGAAATATGTGGGATGCAGAGCGGATTGAAGTATTGCGTGGACCGCAGGGCACCCTATTTGGCCGCAATACGATTGGTGGGCTCGTTCATGTCATCCGGTCTAAGCCCACAGGCGAGTGGGGCGGAAAGGTCGTGGGTACCTTCGCGCAGGACAGCCAAACGGATCTGAAAGGTTTAATTAACCTGCCGGAGATGGGTGGTTTATCAGCCAAGCTCTCCGCAGCCAGCATTCGTGGTGGTGAATATTTTTACAACGCCACACGCGACGAGGACGAGGGCGAAAATGATCTCTTGATGATGACCGCAGATGTGCTTTTCCAGCCAAACGATAATTTTGAATTTCGGCTTATCTACGACTACATCGACGATGACACCCCCACTCGACCCCTGTCAGCCATAATTGCGCCTGGGGAGGGGTTTTATGGCCTAGCGTGTATTAACCCTGCCACGGGAACGGACTCCGGGGAGTGCTTGGGCGGCGTCAATCGATCGGATGACGACCTCTACACTGTCTACTCTTCTTTTGATCAGTATTCTGAGCTCAGAACAGATGCAGTCACCATCCATGCAAATTGGCAAATCTCAGATCGCCATAGGTTGGCATTTGTTTTTGGTGATCGTGAGACAGAAGAGCAAGCCTTCAACGAATTTGATGGGACCTCAACCGATGTTTTCTGGACGGACCGTCCGACACTCGAAAACCAGACGAGTTATGAATTCAGGCTGGAATCTGATTGGAGTGACAGCCTGCGTTCCACCTTCGGTTTGTTTCTGTGGGAGAGCGATTACACGCTTCAGCAAAACACAGGGATTCTCAATAATATAAACCCAACTCCAGTTACCAATTACTCGGCGTCGCCACTTTATAGTCAGGATGTCGAATCCACAGCGGTATTCGGGCAGGTCGATTGGGATGTGACCGATCGCCTGATGTTGAGTGTAGGTGGTCGTTGGCTCGACGAGGAGAAGGAAGCTTGTATGACGGTGACGGGCTATCCCGTCAATCCACTACAGACATTGTTGGGGCTGCCCGAAGGGTCTGTCGCGTATACCGATATTTCCGGGCGTGACAAGACCTTAGATCCATATCCATACCTGCTGGGAGGCACCGTGCAAGGCGCAGCTTGGGGCGCCAACTGTCCTTCGTGGGCCGATTCAGTCTACGACGATTCGTTTGATGGCACGGCTTCGTGGGACGAGTTTACTCCTCGTATTGCGGCACAATACTCCTTTGACGCCGGTATGGCCTACGTGACTTACTCAGAGGGCTTTCGATCGGGCGGCTTCAACGGTCGTGCAACGGCGCCTGATAATACAGGTCCATATGACCCCGAGTCGGTGGAAAGTTGGGAGGCAGGTGCCAAGTTCACTTTGTTTGATAACCGCTTTCAGTTGAACTTGGCGGCGTTCACCATCGAATATAACGATAAGCAGGAAGATATCGTAAAGCCTGGTACCGATGGGCAGGCGACTTTGACCGTTGTTCAAAACGCCTCAAGTGCGACCATGGAAGGCGTCGAAATGGACTTCACTTGGGTTATTGCCGAGGGCTTATCGTTGAGGGGTAACGTTGGTCTGTTGGATGCCTCGTTTGACGACTTTATGGCGTCTAGTGCAACCGGTATGGTTGATTTGAGCGGTATCGCGCTGCGTCGAGCGCCAGATATGACTGCAGGCCTCGGATTACTCTTCGAGCGTCAGATGGCTGAGGGCCATTTCTTCGTAGCAACGCTCAACTACACCTGGAAGGACGATTACTACATCTCTGCCAGTACGAATGGCGGCGACAAAACTATTCCTGCCGCCCAAGGGGGGGCTGGATTTACCGATAACCCATCACTTGTAGATGCGTTTGGTATCGTTGATGCCTCGATTAACTGGGAAACTGAGAACTGGACGATCTCACTGTTTGGTAAGAACTTAACGGATGAGACTTATTTGATGTCCTTCCTCGACGTGGGCGGTAACGTAGTAGCTGCGGGCGCTAATGATTCGACTCCAGTGTATGCACCCGGAGCGTGGTCGTTTGGTACGGCAAATCGACCGCGTTACTTTGGTGCAGAGATTCAGCTGAAATTCTGATTCGGATCTCAAACTTAGAAAGGGCGCCAGCAGGCGCCCTTTTTTATTTTTGGTGCGTCCTCTTTAGCGCCTACTTGGGTGCCGAGTGAGCGCTAATCTGGATCCGCGACGAAGACCGTGCGGACGCGCACACTGTGGCCAGGATGGAGACCCCGGAGCGTGACGGCATGAAGTTTGAGTATCACAATAGCCAGACCGCCGGGTGTAAACATGCCCGAAAACCCGGCGCTTTTCGAAAATACTACGCGACTGAGTTATTTCCGGAAGCAGAGTCCGGACGTCAGCCATGTGACGCAAACCCGGTCGGCGATCTCTGCCGATGCATCGGTGGCGCCAGTTCAGGATGTAGCTGAGGGAGGTCCGTTAATGAGCTTGACCGGACGCTCTTTTCTGAGGACGGCTGCGGGTCACGAACAAATTCTTGATTTTTTCAAGATGCCGCATACCCCGCTCATTTCTAGTATTCCGTGGACATCACTTTGACCGAAGTCGCCTTGTGGTAAGACGGTGTCTGCGCGTGTATCAGCGTGGGCGGCGGGCGAGCGTCAGGGCACGAAGCCGAAAAGCACGCCTGCAATTTTGCGCAGCTGGATTTCTTCAGCACCCTCGGTGATGCGATACCGCCGGTGGTGCCGGTAGATGTGCTCGAATGGTTTGTGTCGCGAATAGCCAATGCCGCCGTGAAATTGCATCGCGGTATCAGCGGCATCACACACAAGCCGATTGGCGCGGTAGTTACACATCGATACTTTGTCGGTGAGGTTCTTGGCCACGTCGACTTTATCCATCTGGTCCATCTGCGCCGCGGTTTTGTAGATCAATAGCCGGAGCATTTCTGCCTCGGTCTGGAGCTCTACCAGCGGGAACTGTATGCCCTGATTGGTTGAGAGTGGCTTGCCAAAGGGCGCTCTCTCCTTGGTATAGGCAAAGGTTTCATTGAGGCAATACTGTGCGGCACCCAGAGACGAGGCGGCCTGGCGAATACGACTCTCGTGCACAAAGTGCATGGCGACCCGCAGTCCCTGATCGACATCGCCCAGCACATCGCTATCCGGTACGAAAACGTCTTTCAGCGTGCAGTGTGGGTGGTCGGTGGGCATGTTGAAGGTCCACAGGTACTCCCCGATCTCAAAGCCTGCCGCCGTCGTGGAGGTCACGAAACAGCCGATCCCCTTGGGACTGCCATCCTCGCCAGAGTGTCGCGCGAACACCAACACATGACTGGCCTTATGCAGACCCGTGGTCCACATTTTTTCGCCGGTAATCAACCAGCCATCAACTCCATCACGTGTGGTGCGTTCCGCGTGCGTTTCCATCCACGTGGCGTCTGAGCCATGCGCCGCCTCGGTCAGGCCGAAGCACCAACCCAGGTCACCCTGGAGTAACGGCTCCATCCATCGGGACTGCTGATCAGCCGTGCCAAAGTCGCGCAGCATCATGGGCGTCATCAAATTGCCGACGATCGAGGTTTCGTTCTGCAGATCGTTATGCAGCCCCAGACCCTTGCTGGCGAGGTACTCCCGGATGCGCGCCATGGCCAGATTGCTGCCATTTTGCCCACCAAATTCCTCGGGTAACGCGTAGCGAAAGTGCCCGGCCGTATCCGCCCGCCGACGCATCTCTCTCAGCAGCGCTTCCCAGTCTTCGCGGGGCAAGCCATTTCGATCCCAATCCGTGCGTGCGTGCTCGCGGCGGTGGTCAAAGAAGCGGATGTTGTCATCCTGTGATTCGAGAGGCTTGATCTCTCGCTCGATGAAGTCATCGAGCACGATGAGATAGTCTTCGATTGGCTCGGGGATATCGAATAGAAAAGGCTGGTTCATAGGTGCCTCAATGATCGGATTTCTGCTTCAGCGTCACGTCTGACATCGCGGCAGGTGCTTTAATTAAGCTGAGGTCTGCCGTGGCTGCGCCGCTTGTTAAATCATAAAGCTTCGTGTGTGTTCAAGGGTCGTCCCGCCACTTGTCCTCGGCGACTTTGCGACTGGCATAGCGGGGGTTGTTGATAGCAGTGACCAGAAGCTGCCGCTGCTTCAGGTAACCAAAGAAGTGGTTGTTTGCGTCGATCTCTCTCGCTGCGAGCGCGCGGGCCAATTGTTGCGGTGCGGTTCCCACTCCTGGGTCACCCGGGAGCCATTGCTGTGCGGCGGCGGCGTCCAGCGCCGCAAGCTCCGGACCGAGTTGTTGCTCCCGATCGATAATCCCCAGCACATTGGCGGCTACGCGGGCATTGAATTGATCGCGTCCGGACAGCGCGGGTAGCGCGCTGTCCATCAGGAAGCCTTTGACCGCCCCCAGCAGTTCCGAGATGGTGACGTCAGAGGCAGTCGTCTGCGCCTCGTCCTGACTCATGCGTGTTCCCATTCTTCAATTAATAGAAGGATATCGAGTTCAGCTTCCGAGCGCCGGCGCGCCACCGCAGCGCGCTCTACGTCCCCGTTGCCGCTATGCCATAGCGCGCCCATGGTCTGGCATACCAAACCCCAACTGAGTGCCGCGAATATTTCCCAGTAGCGGATGGTGACCAGATCAGGCGCCCACCCCGCCGCAGAGTTATAGCCGGCGATCAAATCGTCGTATTCACCAAAGCCACCTACGGGTTTATGTAGCTGTCCGAATCGCCAGACATTTGCGCAGAGGTATCCCAGATCCTCTGCCGCCGGGCCTTGATGGGTCAGTTCCCAGTCGAGTACGCCCGCCAGTCCCTGCTCATCGACCAGCAGATTGCCCGTGCGGAAATCGCCGTGCAGGAGCACACAGGATGCCTCGCTTGGCGCATGGTCAATGAGCCAGTTGAGACCGAACTGCATCACCGGAGAGATGTCGCCAAACGCGTGTAGCCGTTTCTGCGCTGCGGCAAAGCGCTTTTCTAATGTAGTGGGACCAATATTGGGCGGAAGTTTTGAGCAGTCAATGCTGTGAATGCGCCCGAGCGCCTCGCCACACTGAAAAGCCAGCCGGCTCCTAGCCACCTCATAAGTATCGTCAACCAACCATTTATGGGGAATGCTCTCGCCCGCGATGAAACCCATGAGAAAGGCCTCGCCAATGGGGTGTGTGGCGTCAAAGACCGCGTGGATTTCAGGTACCGGCACCGATGTTGATGTCGCCAGTTGAATCACCGCCGCTTCGTCCACTAAAGACAGTCCGAGAATGTTGCCCTCGAGCTGATCAATAGAGTCGGCCGAGAATGGCCGTCGTCTCAGGATCAGTTGTGTGCTGCCCCACATCAGCCGCCAGGTCTCGTTGTTGGCGCCGCCCGACAGCCGCTCTAACTGCGTCACTTGCTCGCCGGGTACTTTCCCGGCGAGGGATTCTCCTAACTCGGTATTCAGCAGCGCTGTCAGTTGATCAGGTGACATGGATGAAAACGCTCCGGGCGCACAGCGTGCGGCGGTGCAGCGGTTAGCCCTTTTCGATCTGGAAGGTCAGGCCCGCATGATCCTGTAGTCGCGCCATCAACGCGTCACCCATCGCAGCTGCGGGCGTCCATAGCCCTCCAGAAGCCAGATCCGGGTTGACCAGTAAACACATCGCCGCCTCGGCAAGCATTTTCGACGTTGAGCCGTAGCCGGGGTCCCGGTCTCCCTGCACGCTGCTGATCATCAGTTCGCCCTCACTGCTCTCGCCCGCAAAGATCGCGTCGTAATTGCCGTTCTCGCGCTCCTCCTTGGTGGGACCCTCGCCAGGCTGGAGATCACTTTTGGCGACCGAGTCGTCCTTGGCCACATAGTCAGCCGCGGCTTTGCCTTGATCACCGTCGCCGGTAAGGAGCATTTCGTCGTAGCGGAAATCCTCTCCGTACTGATGTCCCAGCAGAAAATTGGAACGGTGAATATTCTTGGTATTGATCGGTGCCATGATAAACGGCGCGCTCCAGCTCTGCAGTTCGTCGTCGTACTGCGGCGCCATGCCGGCGGGTTGTTCGGGCCCTGTGAACCCCTCCGTTAGGGCAAACGGGTTGGTCAGGACCTGAATGATGGCGGGATTGGCCTTGGCCGATGCCATGGTTGCGCGCATGGACGCGATGGTGCCGCCCGAGAAGGTGCCATTCATGGCGCGGACCCGGCCTTTGACCGTCGCGATCGGCTGGCCCGTTTTGGCGATAGCGTGTTGCTGCAGCCGATACACACCCAGGTCAAACGGGATGGAGTCGAAGCCGCAGCTGTGAACGATGCGCGCGCCGGATGCTTTGGCCGCGCTGCTGTATTGCGCAATCGTCTCGTGCATCCAGCTCGGCTCTCCCGTCAGGTCCACATAGTCGATGCCGCGCTCGGCACATTGCTTGACCAGTTCGTCGCCGTAGAGCTGATAGGGCCCGACGGTGGTAATGACGACCCGGCAGGCCTCGACCATTTGTGTCACCGAGTCGGGGTTGTCCACATCCACAGCGAGGAGCTCGACGGCGTCACTAATGCCCATCTCGGCGCGGACAGCGGCGAGCTTATCCAGCGACCTGCCCGCCATCGCCCACTTTAAGTCTGACCCGGCGTATTCGGCTGCGAGATATTCAGCAACCAGACGACCGGTATAACCCGAAGCGCCAAAAACAACGATATCGAAAGGCTTGTCTGAGAGGGACATGAGTGGAAAAGCTCCTGCGGTTGAAATAAAAGGGACGGAAAGGGTAACCCCTTGTCTGGCATGAGGGGAAAAATTTTAGGCGTTAGAGAGCGAACCTGATTCCGTCAGCCGGCCTGCGTGACTATGATCCCTCTATGAGTGAAGACCTGCGAACCCGCCAGGCGATCAGTCGCCTGCTGGCTGTCGTCTCCATGCCTCTCTATCCTGCCGCAGGCGCCACCGTCTCAATATTGAGCTGACCCGCCAGCCCCGCGGTACGATGCACACTGATCTCGGCGTACTCGGGGAGTTGAATCATCTCAAACATGGCTGCGCGGGTGGGGTACATGGCGATCGCTACCTGATCCCACAGCTCTTCTACTTCTCCGAGCATCAGCCGCTCCACGTTGGCCCCAAAAATCAGTTTTCCACCTACCTGAGTAATGACCTTGGCGACTTCAGCGGCATAGAGCGCGTAAGCCTCTCGCCCTGATAGAGGCGTCTCCCGGCCATCCTCGTACTCGGCATATGCTTTGAATTTAAGTAAATTCACCATGAAGATTGGCCCTGTGGCGTCTGGGGCAAGGAACCCCTCGATTTGCGCCGCAGTGGGCGTGACGGCGTTGTGCACTTCCATGGGTGGCTCCTGTTCGATCTTTTCACTGTAATGCTATTTGTCCAAGCGCTTGATGGCCCGGCCAGCCTGAGGTTTCTCTGCGCTCTATTCAAAAGCAGAGAGCCTGGATGCGATCCCCCCGACATAGTGGCATAATTTATGTCATAACTTAAGCGATGACCTCAGGCGGCTCGACATAATGGAAACTCTTCGAACACCCGATAGCCAATTTCAAAATTTGCCGGACTATCCCTTTGAGCCTCATTACACCGAGATTGACTCGGGTGATGGCAGCAGCATCAGGATTCATCACGTTGACGAGGGTGATCGCGCCGCGCCCATCGTCCTGTGTTTGCACGGCCAGCCGAGCTGGAGCTATCTCTATCGCAAAATGGTGCCGCTATTAACTGCATCGGGATTACGGGTGATCGCCCCGGATCTGCCGGGATACGGAAAATCAGATAAGCCCGCGACGCGCGAGGATTACAGCTACCAGCGACAGGTCGATTGGATGGGCTGCTGGCTTGAAGCGAATGATTTCGGCGACATCACTTTTTTTGGTCAAGACTGGGGCGGCTTGATTGGCCTGCGGCTAGTCGCAGATCACCCGGATCGCTTTGCCCGGGTCGTTGTGGGGAATACCGCGCTGCCTATGAACCCCGACCTTGAGCAGGACATTGTTGAGAAGGTCATGGCGTTCCGGCAGGACGGGCAGCGGCTCAGCTTCCGCGACATGGCCTTCGCGCTGTCGCGGCTGAGGGGGGTGGTTAATGAGCCCGATGCGTTCCCTATGGGTTTTGCTCACTGGCAAAAATTTTGCTGGAACACGGCAGATATGCCTGCCGGCTTTATGATGGAAATGATGATCAAAGCGCCGGCAACCTGGAAGGTTGCGCCGCGCGTGCTGCTGAATCAGTATCTGGGAACCGTCCTTCGACCCATCACGCCATTGGGTCGCGCTTATGAGGCCCCGTTCCCCCATGCCCGTTACAAAATGGGCCCGCGCGCCATGCCCAGCCAGGTGCCGACGTTACCCACCGATCCTTCGCTTGAGGCGCAAAAACAAGCCTGGGAATTCTTTTTGCAATTCGACAAGCCGTTTCTCTGCTTGTTCACCGCGGACGACCCAGTGACACGGGGGGCGGAAAAGAGTTTTATCGGGCGCGTGCCCGGCACAACGGGGCTGCCACATCAGATATTTCCGCGGGGCGGTCACTTCCTGCAGGAGTCTTGTCACCGTGAGCTGAGCGCGGCGATCAGTGAGTTGATCAGCTCGACCTAGGCGACCGACTTCAGAGCACGGTCACGCCCCGAAGGGGGTCGTCACCACTGATCAGATTGTGAAAAGCCTCCGCCAGTCGTTCGCTCTCGCGAACACAGGTTTCCCAATACGTGACCCGCGCTGAGGGTGACATCACGCGAAAGTCGCCGCGGTCAGGAATCTTACGGTGTGGCAGTTGCGCAAGAAACGCGTCGCTCGGACACATCAACACCAGCTGGTCGATTACCGATCGCTGGGGAGTCCGCCAGCGGAGCATCTTGTCGAACCAGCCCGGCGTCAGCCGGTCACGAAAGTGGGGATACAGCACCAGCCCCGGTGACTGGTTAGCCTTGAGCGTAAAGTGGTAATCAATGATGCCCCCGTCCCAGAAAGGCCCACCCGAGGCACCAGGTATGGTGGGTTCGCACTGCATCAAAAAGGGGATGGCGCCGCTCGCTTTGAGCGCCGGGATTAAATTCAGCTCGTTAATGGGAGTGAGCTGAGTATTGAACCCGTTGGTGAACGGCAGTGAACTGAGCTCTACATGACAGAAGGCGACGCGATCGAATAACAGTCCCAGCCCTCTCCGACTCACAGCGTTGCCGAGGGTCGCAGTGGCCATGCCCACACCCAGTTTCCAGCCGCTTTCTCCTCGCGCAACGCCCTTGGCCCGTGCGGTGACGATCGCATTATGTAAGGTCGGGTGGTTTGTAATCTGGCGCGCGCCCTCTGGCCCAAGCGCTTCCCGCAGCATCCGCTCTGCGACCTCGCTGACCTCAATGGGCGAAGGCCTCGCGCAGCTGTATTCCTGATACAGGTAGGCGTGCTGTAGTCGTGAAATCGCTGCGCCGGGATCATTGAGGCTCAGGCAGGCGTGGCGCCAGGTACCGATCGAGGACCCCAGTAACGTCATCGCCTCGCCTCGCCCCAGCAACAGCGCTCGACCCAGCATCTTGTCCAGCTCTGAGAGGATGAGCCACTTGGGACCGCCCGAGGCGCCTATCAGGGTGCTAAAGGAGGCTGACTGCCAACCCCGCTCGCCGATGGTTTTGGCGGCCTCACTGCCCATGTACACAGAAAGAGCGCTTTGCATGGTTCCTGACCTCTGCCACACCGCAGTCGATGCGCGCTTGTTGGCGTTTTGTCCACTTCAGTCTAACGAATTACGGTCATTTGCTCGTTTTTGGTCAAAATAGGCACGGTGCTTGCAGTGTTGACGAATTGGGCGCGGTGCGGGGAGAAAACCCCGCGGTGCTCCCGCGGGCTGAAGTGCATTTGGTGCGCAATAAAAAGGGGGCGCGTTATCAGGATGGATAGCGTGACAAAAGGAACACTGGTTTAACAAAGTGGACGGACAATATTATGGACGATGAACACAATAACCGGCCTGCACTGCAGGCAGTGCTGGAGCGAATGCTTCAAGAGGCGTCGTTGCCTGACAGCGTCGCCATTAATTTTATGAGGTGGTATGCAGGCGTCACTCAGAGCCTGGCGCGACGCGCGAAAACCGCTGAAACCGCGCCAATAGTGGGATTTAGCGGCTGTCAGGGCTCTGGCAAAAGTACGGTGGTACCGCTTATGGCCAATGTGATGCGCGAGGTCCACGGTGTCTCCGCGGTGGTGCTGTCCTTGGATGACTTTTACCTCACCAAAGCCGCGAGAGCTGCGTTGGCGGCGTCGATTCACCCGCTTTTTGCTACCCGCGGGGTGCCGGGTACCCATGATCTGGCGCTATTGAATGAGACGATTACCGCGCTGCGCCTAGCCAGGGCAGCGGTGCCCGTGCCGACATTCGACAAAGCGCGGGACAATCGCACCGAAATGGTGCATTGGCGCCAAGTGAGTGCGCCTGTGCAGCTAATCTTGCTTGAGGGGTGGTGCATCGGCCTTTCGCCTCAAAAGGACAGTGAGTTAGAGGAGCCGGTCAACTCGGTGGAGGCCGAGCAGGATCCGTCGCTGGTGTGGCGCCGTGAAGTCAACCGGCAGCTGGCTAACGGATACGCGGACTTGTTCGGGGAGCTGGAGGCGCTGCTGTTGCTGCAGGCTCCCAGCTTTGAAGCGGTATTTGAGTGGCGTTGGCAACAGGAGCAGCGCCTGTCCGAGCAGTTCCAGAAGGATCACCCCGGCAAGCCAGACCCCACCATGAGCCGCTCGAAGGTGGCGGACTTCGTCCTGCATTACCAGCGGTTAACCGAGCATGCGTTGAAGACACTCCCTGACCAGGCTGACTTTGTGTGGGAACTGGCGGGCGATCGCGTGGTCGAGCGCATGTGGTTGACGGAGGTCGCGGCATGAGCAGCGCAGTGATCTATACCGATCTCGATGGCACTTTGCTGGATCATCACACCTACGCCTTCAGTGAGGCTCGAACGACTCTTTCAACTCTGCTTGAGCGCGGCATACCGATTATTCCCTGCACCAGTAAAACGCGAGCGGAGACCCTCATCCTGATGCAGGCCATGGGCATCGACGGGCCCATGATCGTTGAGAACGGGGCGGCGATCTGGGTGCCGATGGATTGGGGTCTAGAGCGGCCCGAGGGGTCAGACAGTGATGCTCATGCGTGGTGCCATAGCTTTGGCCCCTCTCGAGGCATGATCCGGCGGCAACTCGCGATTCTGAATATTGAGTGGGGCAACCGTTACCAGTCTCTCTGCGATTTATCCGACAAGCAGGTCGCCGCGGTGACCGGTTTGGATCTTGAGAGTGCGGCCCGGGCAAAGCAGCGCCAGCACAGCGAGACCCTCGTTTGGTTGGGCACGCCGGCCGACCGCAAGGCGTTCGCTACTCAAGTCGAAGCGCTGGATATGCGTTGTGTCGAGGGGGGGCGGTTTGTTCACGTGCTGGCTTCGGGTGGTAAGGCAGAGGCAGTCAGTTGGCTCCATCACAAGATCCGGAGAGAGCGCCCCGACTTGGAGTGGGCCCGCAGTCTGTCAGCGGGGGATGCCGAGAATGATGTCGAGATGCTTGAAGTCACCGACTTTGCGCTATTGGTGCGATCACCCGTTAACGAGCCGCCGGCGGTGCGGCGAAGGGGCGGCTTGGTGATCAGTGATATTGCGGGCCCGGCAGGCTGGGCCGAGGGGGTGGAAGCGCTCATTGAGCGAGTGGAAGAGGAGGAAGAACGTGGCCGACTTTTATCAAAACGGCACGATCACAACGCTGCATAACCTGGGTGAGCGCTCTACTGCGGATCTGGAACAGGATCTGCTGCAGTTCAGTGAGCGACGCCCGCTGGGTTTGATACTGCCGTCGCTATATTCGGAAATTCAGACCCCTGCGCTGCCTGCCATTATTGAGGAGCTGAAATCAGTTCCCTATCTGTCGCAGATTGTGATCGGTCTCGATAGGGCGACCCAGAATGAATATCAGCACGCGCTGAGCTTCTTTGCCGATCTGCCGCAGCACCATCGCGTACTGTGGAACGATGGGCCGCGCTTAAAAGCGATCGACGCTCGGTTACAGGCGGCGGGTCTCGCGCCACAGGAGCTAGGTAAGGGGCGCAACGTTTGGTACTGCATGGGCTATGCATTGGCGACTGGTCGGGCGGAGGCGATTGCGTTGCACGACTGCGACATCCTGACCTACGACCGCAGCTTGCTGGCCAGGCTGATTTATCCGGTCGCGCATCCTATCTTCGGTTACGAGTTCTGTAAGGGTTACTACCCGCGGGTCTCCGAGAACAAGATCAATGGCAGGGTGTGCAGGCTATTGGTCACGCCGATGATTCGGGCGTTGAAGCGTATTGTCGGTGAATCGCCGTACCTCAATTATTTAGACAGCTACCGCTACATCCTGGCGGGCGAGTTTGCCTTTCGTAAACGCCTGCTGGGTGATCTGAGAATCCCCACCGACTGGGGTTTGGAGATCGGCGTGGTCTCAGAGGTCTACCGCAGTAACAGCAACAAGCAGATCTGCCAGGTCGACATCGCCGATAACTATGACCACAAGCATCAGGATCTGTCGTTGGATGATCAGAACGCCGGCCTGTCGCGCATGTCACTCGATATCGCGCGATCGCTTTATCGCAAGCTCGCGATTCAAGGCACGGTGTTCAATCAGGAAACGTTCCGGACATTAAAAGCCACCTACTATCGAATGGCGCTTGATTTGATCGAGACCTACCGCAACGACGCAATCATGAATGGCTTGAGTTTTGACATTCACAGGGAAGAGGAGGCGATCGAGCTGTTCGCCGAGAATATTCTCGAGGCCGGCGTGCAGTTTTTGGAGCGCTCCTCAGAGGCGCCTTTTATTCCCACCTGGAACCGGGTGTTCAGTGCCATGCCCGACATCTTTGACGAATTGATTGCCGCGGTAGAAGCCGATCACGAGGAATTCTCTGCCGCGCGTGCGTTGCCGAAAGTCGCCCGGGGATGATCAACACGTTATCCCAGCGGCTGCGCGAGCACCTCGCCGCGGTCTATGGCGAAGCCTTCTCAGATGGCGCGCTGAACAGCTGGGTTGATCGTTTACTCGAGGCCGCGCAGCTGAATGCCGCGCAAGCGCCACCACCGGCACACCGCAACCTGTGGGATGAGACCGATGTGGCGGTAATCACCTATGGTGACTCACTACTCAATGGAGAGGAGCCGCCGCTCAAGACCTTACACGGTTTTTTGACACAGCGGTTGGGTGCACTGGTGAGCTGGGTGCACGTGCTGCCCTTTCATCCCTGGACATCGGATGACGGTTTTGCGGTGCTCGATTATTCGAGCGTAAATGAAGCGCTGGGAAACTGGTCGGACATCACCCGATTGGGTGTGGATTATCGATTGATGGCGGACCTCGTGCTCAATCACTGCTCAAGTCGATCGGCCTGGTTTGAGAATTTTCGCAAGGGCGAGTCCCCCGGCAACCACTACTTTTTTGCACCGGACGAGGCTTTTGATACCAGCCATGTGGTCAGGCCCCGGACCTCTCCGCTCCTGAATCTTGTTGCCACAGAGCAGGGCGAGCGGGCCGTCTGGTGTACCTTCAGTCCGGATCAGGTCGACTTCAATTTCGCCAACCCGGCGGTGGTCGTGGAGTTCGTCACCATCATTCGTCAGCTGCTGGATGCGGGGGTGCGCGTATTCAGACTGGATGCTGTGGCGTTCCTGTGGAAGGAGAGCGGCACCACTTGTATGAACCTGCCCCAAACGCACGAGCTGATAAGGCTGTTTCGCCTGATTATCGAGTGCGCGCAGGCCGATGCCATCGTCATCACCGAGACCAACGTCCCCAACCGCGAGAACCTGTCTTACTTTGGCAATGCCAATGAGGCACATGGTATCTACAACTTCTCCCTGCCGCCGCTTCTGGTGCACGCGCTGGTGACCGGCACCAGCCGCTACCTGTCGACGTGGATGATGAGCATGCCGCCCGCGCAGGACGGCACCATCTATTTCAACTTCATTGCTTCCCACGACGGCATCGGATTGCGCCCGGTGGAGGGTTTGTTGGAGCAGGCAGAGGTCGATGAGCTGCTGGCGACGATGGAGCAGTTCGGTGGTCGGATCTCGTGGCGAGAGACTGCCGGTAGTGAAGCCAAGCCCTATGAGATCAACATTGCGCTGAGAGACGCACTGCAGGGTACGACCCGTGGCAAGGATGAGTGGGGGCTTGAGCGCTTCCTTTGCGCGCACGCCATTATGCTTGGGCTCGAGGGCGTGCCCGCTTTTTATCTCCATTCTCTGCTCGGTACCCGCAATGACCTGGAGCGTTTGGCGCACACCAGCCACAACCGATCCATCAACCGGCATCAGTGGGAGCTGAGCGCGTTGACGAGCGCGCTGGATTGCAACGCGTCGGACCACCATGGAGTCTTTGAGGCGTTGAAGCACCTCATTGCCCTGCGCAAAGCGCAGCCGGCATTCCACCCCAACGCGACGCAATTCACTCTGCCCTTGGGTGATGAGTTGTTCGGGTTCTGGCGACAATCACTCGACCGGCGTCAGAGCCTGTTTTGTGTGCACAACCTCACTGGTGAAGAGCAGGTCCTGCCGCTGAGCCGCTTGAATCTCGTGGTCAATCATCGTTGGCGGGAGCTCATTTCCGGGGCGCCCGTTGAAGAGGAATTGCCAGAATGGACCCTGTCTCCATACCAAACGCTCTGGATTACCAACGGCTGACATCCGCCGCTTGAATCGGTCACATCAACCGTGTCAGCCTGTCCCCATGAATTGGATATTGTTTCGACCTGCGCGCACCGCGCTGAATCTGCCGATAGCCACCGCTTTGCTGTCCCTCATGTTGGTACCGACCGCCTGGTCGTGGTCTGACCACGCGAGCCTTGTCTGGCCCTTGCTCAGGAGTCAGCCGGAGCTCATTCACCAGACCGTAGAGGCGGAGCCGCTCGACGCGTTCCTGATCGCCGAGCAGGAGGGCATCGCGCGAACGCTTGCGGCAGTGGAGTCGTGGTCTGTCGCGACCATGGAGCACTACCCGCCGACCCCCGGGGATCTCCACTGGGGGATGGATCATCCGCCCACCGCTGAGCGCTTTTTTGCAGCGATCAGGGTCAACCCGATGCTACCGTATCGCCTCTACGTGGACCTCTCCCCTGAGCGTGCCCAGCCGGAGCAAGCGCCGCTGGCTTGGTCCGAGCTGAGCTTTTTAGGGGGCGGCACCTCGCAGTTGGTCACGCGCTATTGGGCGGTCGAGCCCGGCGAACCTGTGTCGACTGCGGAAGTGATCGCCAGCGCCAACGATGAGCCCGATTTCGGGATGGACATTGGGCTATTCGAGGATAACGGCACCGACTTTGGCCAGCGCTATGGTTTTGGTATCCAGCCCTTCGGGAACCCCAATCTTGATTACAGCTCCCAGGCGCCGTTTCACATGGGGTTTTACCACCTTGACTGGCTGACAAGGACGGCACAGCCCTCGCTGTTGCGGACTTACCCCCTGTGGCGGATCGCACTGTTCGGCGAGCTGGCCGAGCTCGCGTTTAGCACCGGGCATGACTATTGGGGCTGGCGCTTTCTCGGCTGGGGCCTGCACTACGTTGGTGATCTCACCCAGCCCTATCATGCGATACCGCTGCCCGGTGTTGGCACCGTCGACGCGCTGTGGTCGGTGGTGCAGGGCAAGACTGAAGAGCTCGTGCAGTTGGTCTCAAATCGGCATGGCGTTATCGAGTCCTATCAATACCAGCGGCTGACCCGCGCATTAGAGGCTCGGCAGTGGTCGGCGCCGTTGCTGAAAGCGATATCCGATTACCCGGATACCACCGCCGTCGAGTACGAATCCTTTGTCATGGCGTTAACCGCGGACTCAGTCGATGCAGCAGCCGAGTTTGACGCGGCCATCGAGCGCAATGTGCCATCTCGCTTTGTCAGTGACCCCAGTTTTGAGTGGACGGGGTCAGGTTTTGAGCAATCGATCGTGCAAGGGGTAGCCGATGAGCAGGGCGAGTCAGCTATTGCGGAGCTTGACGCCGCGGTGATCGTGCAGCTCACGCGGTTCTCGGCGGTCGCCAGCCGCTGGATTGCCCGCGGCCGGCTGGCGGGGCCACCCTCTCTGGATGAAAGCCAGTGACAACTGACCTGCAGCTCGGAGCAGTGAGGTCAGGAAATGTCTGATCGATTTGAACTCGACCCGCGGTTGGCGGCCGACACCTTTTTGGTGGGGGAGACGCCGCTCAGTCAGGTGTTGCTGATGAACGACGCGCGCTACCCCTGGCTGATTCTGGTGCCCCGGCGGGCCGACATCACCGAGCCTTTTGAGCTCAAAGAGGCCGATCGGGCGCAGCTGTGGCAGGAATCAATGCGGCTCGGCCAGGCGATGAAAGCGCACTTCGCTGCCGACAAACTCAACATTGCCGCGCTCGGTAATCAGGTGGTGCAGCTGCACGTGCACCACATCGCCCGATTCCACGTCGATGCCGCCTGGCCCGGCCCGGTCTGGGGTGTCGGTAGCGCAGTCCCTTATCAAAAGGCCGCCCTTGATACGCTCATGTATGACCTGCGCAGCGTGCTCCAGCACCCAATGGGCCTGACGGGGGCAACCCAAGAATGAGCGTTCGCGTGCTCTTTGTCTGTATGGGGAATATCTGCCGGTCTCCCACCGTACATGCATTGTTTCGCGAAGCAGTCACTGTGGCGGGTTTGGGCGATGAGATCGCAACAGATTCAGCCGGCACCCACGCCTACCACATTGGCAATCCACCCGATG
>QOPK01000002.1 GCA_003331685.1 Halieaceae bacterium
GACTGCAAGATAAAATCGGCCAGTGCTCGAACTGCGCCTGCCCCTCCCGGTAACGGTGCGATCCAGTCTGCACACGCACGAACGGCCTCAACCGCGTCATTGGGGCAGCTGGCCAGCCCCGCCAGACGGAGGGCGGCCAGATCAGGCAGGTCGTCCCCCATATAGGCTACCTCAGCGGCGCTGAGTCCCCTTGCATTCAGGAGCTCCTCGAGCGCTGACCCCTTGTCTTCACGGCCCTGGATCACCGTGGTGATCCCCAGCTCACTTGCGCGCCTTTCCAGTGCCTCAGAGGATCTGCCCGTGATGATTACCACATCGATATCACAGCGCTGCAGCAGCTTGATGCCCAGTCCATCCTTGATGTTGAAGGGCTTGGTTTCGGGCTCCGACATGGCCCGGTAAAACAGCGTCCCGTCGGTCATTACGCCGTCGACATCCAGCGCCACCAGCTTAATTAACTCCGCTTTCTGTGCCGCGCGACCGGTCATGAGAGTCCCGCCTTTAAGAGAGCTAACAGCGTGACGATGCCGAGAATCGTGCTCTGATCATCAACGACTACTAACGCGCTGATTTGATGCCTCTCCATCAGTGCCATCGCCTCGGCAGCCAACAACTCCTGACGAATGGTGCGCGCGTCGGCGGTCATGACCTCAGTCAGCGGTGTAGCGCGCAAATCGGTGCCATCTTCGACCGCTCTCCGCAGATCGCCATCGGTGAAAATGCCAAGCAGTCGAAGATCTTCCTTGCCGACAGTGGTCATACCCAGACCTTTCTCGGTCATCTCAACGATCGCATCGGCCAGCGTCGCGGTGGGTGAGACTGTCGGGATGTCGGTGCCGCTGACCATTACATCGGCAACGCGAAGGAGCAATCTTCTGCCCAGTGCACCACCGGGATGGGAAAAAGCAAATTCCTCGGCCGAGAAACCCCGTGCCTCAAGAATAGCGATCGCCAGCGCGTCGCCCATGACCAGTGCGGCGGTCGTGCTGGACGTCGGTGCCAGATTTAATGGGCAGGCTTCTGTCTCCACCGAGGCCAGTAGGTGCACGTTGGCGGCCTGTGCGAGCTCGGAGGTATCACTACCGGTCATGCTGATAAGCGGGATACCGAGGCGCTTGATCAGGGGTAAAAGCGTGAGGATCTCGTGCGTACTGCCGCTGTTGGAGAGGGCGACCACACAGTCGCTGGCGGTGATCATGCCCATGTCGCCATGGGACGCTTCGCCGGGGTGTACAAAGAAAGCCGGCGTGCCGGTGCTGGCTAGTGTGGCGGCAATTTTGCCTGCGATATGTCCGCTTTTGCCCATGCCCGTCACCACTACGCGTCCGGTCGTGCCAAGGATGCATCGACAGGCGGCCGCAAAGGTCGGGTCCAGTGCGCCACTCAGCCCAGAGACTGCGTCGGCCTCCATTGAAATGGTTCTCTGCGCAGAGTCGATGAAAAATTGATCCGTGTGTTTGGCCATGTTTTGCAGTTTCAGGACTCAGTCAAGGCACGAAAAAGAGCCAGCCGTAATAAGCGGTATACAGGGATAGCAGTGCCAACCCTGTTCCTCGCGCTAACGTGCCGGATCCGGACGCCCCATTCCAACGCCACAGCGCTGCGAGGGCAAGAACCAGAGTCGTGAGAAATACCGCGACCATGTCGCGACTGACCACGGCTGTTTGCAGCGAAAGGCTGCCCCACAGGCCAGGAATGGCCAGCACTAACAGAATGTTAAACATATTTGAGCCGACGATGGCCCCCACTGCCATATCGGCGTGACCTTTCAAGGCGCTCATGACCGACGCGGCCAATTCCGGCAAGCTAGTCCCAACCGCGACTATGGTCAGGCCAATCACTAGCTCTGACACACCTAACGCGGTAGCAATGTGAGAAGCGGCCCAGACCAGTATTCGCGATGACGCAATCAACAATAGCAGCCCACCGAGGAACGATAGCCATGCCAGTGGCAGCGTCAGGGTGGATGTCTCCCGTGCTTCCGCGTCATTGTTGGACTGTCGAGCGTGCTGGGCCACACGAAAAAAGAACAGCGCCAGCATGCCAAGTAGGACGAAGCTGTTCGATCGCGAGAGCTCGAGATCATAGAGCAGGAACCAAGTGACGAGGACGGCCAGCATCAGCAAAGGTAGGTCGACCCAGGTTGTGTCTCGTCCCAGCGTAATGCTGCTGAACAAAAGGGTGATACCTAATACAAGTCCCACGTTGGCAATGTTGGACCCCAATGCATTGCCTACAGCCAACTCACCCGAGCCCGCTAATGCAGACATAATGGAAATCAGGATTTCGGGTGCGGAGGTCCCGACCGAAACGATCGTCAGGCCAATGAGCATAGGTGTCAGACCCGCGCGCTTTGCGATGGCGGAGGCGCCATTCACGAAGCGATCCGCGCTCCAGACAAGCGCCACCAAACCCACCGCAATCACCGCCGAATACCACAACACGATATGCTTTCCTATTCCGTCCGTTTGGTGGGTAAGTGGGCCGCGCGACGATCGGGTATCATTACGAGCGAAGGCGAGCTGTCAGTGCAAAGAGAGTCGACCATCACATCGCGCGAGACAGTCTAACCCACTCAATTCTCATGTTGGCAGGTATTCGTTTCTGGCGAGCAGAATAGGTTGGGTTGGGGGTTAAAAGGAGTTTGCTGTGTTACATCGATTAATGTGTCTACTGGCCCACATGGCGCTATGTTTGGTTGTCATTCATGGCGGTTCAGTTCGCGCTGAGCAGGCCTCTGATGCTCAAAAGGGACCCGCTGAAGTCATTAGTGACGTCACGTCCCAGGTGATGACGGTGGTGGCGGAAGCCAATACGTATTTTGACCAAGATCCCGACCGCTACTACCGCGAAATCGACGATGCGCTCGCCGAATTAGTGGACTGGCGAGGTTTTGCCACCGCCGTGATGGGAGAATATTACAGCCGTGGTCGCTCCATGGATAAGGCCGGCAGAGCCAATCTCAAGCGTCAGAGGGATGACTTCGCAACGACCTTGAGAGAAGGTTTGATCAGGAGCTACGCCAAGGGCTTACTCGCGTTTGGCGGCGCCAGAATGGAAGTGCAAGGCGCCGAAGCCTCCCCGCAGAGTGCTCGCGTCGCTTCCGTGACACAGCTGGTTTATGGCGAGGCAGATCGGGTGTACACCATCCGCTATCAGATGGGCCAGTACAAAGATGGTGCTTGGCGCCTACGGAATCTCATTATCGAGACTATTAACCTTGGAGAGATCTATCGCAATCAGTTCAGCGCGCTGGCTAGAGACGCAGATGACGATCTGGATAGTGTGATCGCTCAGTGGAATGTCGCTGTGGGCGAGCAGGCGGAGGAGTTGACCAGTGACTGAATCAGAGTTGACCCAGCTGTTATCCGAGGCCCTTCCGGGCGCGCAGGTTTCTGTGGCGCTGGAAGGAGGGCACGTTGACATTGTAGTGATCAGCGCCGAATTCGAGGGCATGAGGCCGGTCGCGCGCCAGCAGCGCGTATATGCGCCTCTGTCAGGACTCATAGCCGACGGCACCCTGCACGCAGTCAACATCAGTGCACAAACCCCCTGAACGAGGTGGCCCTTGGACAGTTTGATTATCAGGGGAGGGAATCGCCTTGAAGGCGTTCTGACCGCTTCAGGTTCAAAAAATGCTGCGCTGCCGATTCTTGCAGCCACCCTACTGACCTCCGGGGTCTGTTCTTTGCGAGCGGTGCCTGAGTTGCGAGACGTTGCCACCATGCTGACCCTGCTAGGCAGCCTCGGCGCAAAAACTGAGCGTCGCCAGGATGGCGAGGTGTTGATAGACAGCGACTCGGTGCAACAGTTCACCGCGCCTTACGATCTGGTGAAAACCATGCGCGCCTCAATCCTCGTTTTAGGCCCCCTACTGGCGAGGCACGGTCAAGCGCGCGTGTCATTTCCCGGGGGCTGCGCCATAGGCAGTCGCCCTGTGGATTTGCATATCCGCGCACTGGAAGCGATGGGTGCCGTCATCACGATCGACAGAGGCTACATTGTCGCCACCTCACCAGAGGGCTTGAATGGTGTTGACTTCACCTTTGACACCGTCACGGTGGGGGGCACTGAAAATGCCGTGATGGCGGCGTCGCTGGCGACAGGCACCAGTGTGCTGCGCAATGTGGCGAGGGAACCCGAAATTGTCGACTTGGTGAGATGCCTCAGAGCCATGGGTGCCCACATTGAAGGAGAGGGAACTGACACTTTGACGGTGCAGGGTGCTACAGCACTGCATGGTGCGTCTTATGAGGTCATGCCGGATCGTATTGAGGTGGGCACCTACCTAGTGGCGGCGGCCGCAACTGGCGGCAGCCTGCGTGTGGAAGGTATCTGTCCGGAGGTGCTGGGCGTGGTGCGGGATAAGCTTGGGCAGACTGGCGCTGATCTTGATGAGGGGAAGGACTGGATCAGTGTTGATATGCGGGGCGAAAGGCCGAAAGCTGTGGATATTGTGACCGAGCCGTTTCCAGGGTTCCCCACCGATATGCAGGCCCAATTCACAGCACTAAATACGGTGGCGCAGGGGACATCCCGTGTCACGGAGACCGTATTTGAGAACCGCTTGATGCAAGCCCATGAAATGAAGCGTATGGGCGCCGATATCGCGATTGAGGGTGACAGTGCCTGTATTACCGGGCGTCCCAGCTTGCAGGGTGCACCCGTTATGGCGTCAGATTTGCGCGCATCCGCCAGTCTGGTGATTGCGGGCTTGGTGGCCTCCGGTGAGACCCGGATAGATCGCATCTACCATATCGACCGCGGTTACGAAAATATCGAAGGTAAATTGCAATGTCTGGGTGCCGATATTCGTCGTATATCCACTTGAAGCTATGAATAACACTGTGATGAAACTCGAGCACACATTAACGATTGCGCTGACCAAGGGCCGCATATTGAAGGAGACCCTGCCATTGCTGGCTGAGGTCGGTATTGCGCCTCGGGAGGATCTCGATAGCAGCCGTAAGCTGATCGTCGCGACCACCGTCCCCAATGTCAGCTTGGTGATCCTGCGTGGATCGGACGTGCCGACTTATGTTCGACACGGTGCCGCTGATGTCGGGATTGCAGGAAAAGATATGTTGCTGGAGTTCGGGGGCGAGGGCATCTACGAGCCACTGGATTTGGGTATTGCGCGATGTCGCCTGATGACAGCTGGACCCGCCTCTGATTTGACCGAGAACGACGGACGTCGCCGGGTGAGGGTGGCGACTAAATTCATGAACGTGGCCAGGGCGCACTATGCGCGCAAGGGCCTGCATGCTGATCTCATCAAGCTCTACGGGTCAATGGAACTGGCACCCTTGATGGGTTTGGCCGATGAGATCGTCGACATTGTCGATACTGGAAAAACGCTGGCAGAGAACGGCATGGCGCCGCGCGAGTTGATTGCGGATATCTCCTCGCGATTGATCGTTAATAAGGCATCGATGCGCACCCGGCATGCTTCTGTCCAAACGCTGGTCGACGCGCTGACTGCTGTAGTGAAAACGGCAGGTCAATGATGGCAACCCAGCCGATCAGACGATTGAACATGTCTGAGCCTGAATTCGAGGCCGCATTTACCCGCTTGTTGATCAGTCCGGCAGAGGCCGATGCAAACCTTGCGCAGACCGTGAAAGAGATTGTGGCGGCGGTAGCGCAAAAGGGCGATACCGCGTTGGTCCGATACACCAATGATCTGGATCGGCGAACGGTAGAGGATGCTCAGGCGCTCCGTGTCAATGTGTATGCCATTGAGCAGGCTTTGTCTGACTTGAACGAGGACGTGTTATCGGCGCTTAGGCGGGCAGCGGACCGTATTCGGGCGTTCCATGAACGTCAGCGTGCGGAGAGTTGGCAATATGAGGATGAGGAGGGCAACCTGCTGGGCCAGCGTGTCTCTGCGCTCGATTGTGTGGGTGTTTATGTGCCCGGCGGCCGGGCGACCTATCCGTCTTCGGTACTTATGAACGCGATTCCCGCGAAAGTCGCCGGTGTGGAGCGCGTTGTGATGGTGGCGCCGGCGCCTGGCGGCGAAATTAACCCCGCGGTGCTGGCAGCAGCGGCGCTGGCGGGCGTCGACGAGGTATTTACCGTGGGCGGCGCGCAAGCTGTCGCCGCGCTGGCCTATGGCACGGCCACTATTCCCAAAGTAGACAAAATTGTGGGTCCGGGTAATCGCTTCGTTGCGGAGGCAAAGCGCCAGGTTTTCGGGCGCGTAGGCATCGACATGGTCGCTGGCCCCTCTGAAATCCTGATCCTTGCAGACGGATCAGTCGATCCCGAGTGGGTGACCATGGACTTGTTCGCACAGGCGGAGCATGATGAATACGCTCAGGCGGTTTTGATCTCGCCTGACAGCGACTATTTGGATGCGGTGGCGGCGTGTATCACACGAGTACTGCCCACGTTGTCACGGCGCGACATTGTGACAGCGGCGCTAGAGAACCGGGGCGCGCTGATCAAGGTACCGGATCTTGAGTCGGCAGTGGCTCTGAGCAATCGTATGGCACCCGAGCACCTCGAGCTGGCATTGGCAGACCCGGACAGTGTGGTCGGCGATATCCGTGCAGCAGGCGCTATATTTATGGGGGCGATGTCTTCAGAGGCGCTTGGCGACTACTGTGCTGGCCCCAACCACGTCCTGCCGACCGCAGGTTCTGCACGATTTGCCTCGCCACTGGGTGTCTATGACTTTCAGCGCCGCAGCAGCCTGATCAGGGTTTCTGAGCAGGGCGCACAAACGCTGGGTGAAGTCGCGGCGGTGTTGGCTGATGCCGAGGCGCTGGAAGCGCACAGGTTGAGTGCCCAGAAGCGCATGCGCGGCGACGACTGAGTTAACTGTTGCTGCGGGTGCCGACCACGGCTTCCAATTCGATCGGCACACCCTCGCGATCTAGGTTGACTCGCAGGAGATGGCCCGGTCGTAATTGAGCGATTTGTAACATCGCCGCTCGGCCATCCACGACAGGTTCTCCATCCATGGAGACAATGATGTCATTGAGTTGGATGCCCGCACGCTGCGCAGGTCCACCTGGAGCAAGATCCGTCACGATCAGCTGCTGAACTGGCCCTCCAGCCTGCTGTTCGCTCAGTAGCACCTCTACGCTGACGCCGAGCCAGCCGCGAATGACGTGTCCGTACTTCACGATGTCATCCAGCGCCGCTGCAGCTACCTCACTTGGGGTGGCGAGGTTGATCCCGATTCCGGGGGTCTCCCCGTTTCGCTCGGTGCCTGCAGTATAAATCAGCGTATTGATGCCGACCAAACGACCTTGATGATCAATCAGGGCACCGCCTGAGCTACCCAGGTGGATGGTGGCATCGGTCTGGATATAACCCTCGTAGGTCGACAACTGTAAACCGAAGCGGCCCACTCCTGAGACGATGCCCTGGGATACAGAGTGACCAAAGCCGTAAGGGTTGCCGATGGCCAACACCACGTCACCCACGGCGACGTCCTCGGCATCCGCCAGCGCTATCGGCGTCAACTCCGGTAGGTCGATGTGCAAAATGGCGAGATCGGTTTCAGGATCACTGCCCACTAATGAGGCGCTGGCTGAACGGCCGTCCGCAAGCAGTACCTGAATGGCGTCAGCGCCAGCAATCACGTGGTTGTTGGTCACAATATATCCGGCAGCACTAAGAATCACGCCAGAGCCAAGCGAGCGCTCGATGCGCTGGCGACTGCCGCGATTGGAAAACAGTCGACGCTGTAGCGGTGAGTTCAGGCGGGGGTCAGTGCGCGCATCGACCAATTTGGCGGTGTAGATGTTGACCACCGACGGGGTGGCCAGCGCCACGGCATCACGGTACCCGCCCTTGACCGGCGCGCTCAGTGTCTCCTGTGGCTCCAGCACCCATTTATCGAGAATGAGTGCCGCGGCAAGGACGCCGACCAGTGCCGGCCATACAAAGGCAGTCAGTTCTTGTTTCACATCGATCTCCTCGGGGCATTGTAAATGATCGTGCGCTGGTTATTCTCCCCAAAGAGATCACTGGCGTGGACGGACCATGAGCTGCACTCGGCAACAACTGAACGCATTTTTTGAAGATTTACTGACGCCTCAGCGTTTCAAAGACTATTGCCCAAATGGGTTGCAGGTTGAAGGAAAAACCGATGTGCGCCATCTGGTGACCGGCGTGACAGCCAGTCAGGCGCTGATTGAGGCCGCGCGAGACCGCGAGGCTGACGCCATTCTGGTCCATCACGGCTATTTCTGGCGCTCAGAGCCGCCTTGCATTACCGGCATGAAAGCGGCACGACTGCGCGCACTGATTCAGGCCGACATCAATTTGTTTGCCTACCATCTGCCACTGGATTGCCATCCGGTGCACGGCAACAACGCAGCGCTCGGCCGACTGATGGGTATTGAAGCCTACGAGGCTCTGGATCTCGAAGATCCGGGGTCGCCGGTATTCTGGGGTCAACTCGGGGAGTCGGTCACGGTTCAGAGATTCGCGGACCGACTGGGTGTCGCGTTGGATCGCACACCGCTGGTGATTGGAGAGGGCGACGTGAAATCAGTGGCATGGTGCACAGGGGCTGGGCAGGGTTACATCGACCTCGCCGCCGATGCGGGAGTTGATGTTTATGTCACAGGGGAAGTGTCGGAGCAGACTGCGCATGTGGCCCTGGAGCGCGATATTGCTTTCATCGGCGCTGGCCACCACGCCACTGAGCGCTACGGAGTGCAGGCGGTCGGTTCACTCGCAGCAGCAGAGTTGGGGTTGAGCCACGAGTTCATCGATATCGATAACCCCGCCTGACGGGGTCAAGCAGCCGAGCTGTTGGATTTATCGAGCCCGAAAGTTTCCGAGAGTTGTCCCTGCTCATCCGGTTTTTTGGGAGCGTAGTCCAGCGGTTGCGCCACCTCGACCAGATGCGGTTTGTCAGTCGAGTCTGCTGCCGGCGCGGTGAGCGCCGCTTCAGAGATGCTGACACGGTCACCACACAACTGCTCGGCGCCATCCGCGAGGTGCGTGTATACGGCACGGTAGTCGTCGGTCAGCTTGTGCAGGAGATCGGCGGTTTGCGAGAAGTGTTCAGATACCTCCGCCTCGTAATCTGCCCGATCCTGTTTGGCCTGATCCAACTGGCTCTCGAGGTCCATGATCACTTTGCGCTTGTTGTCGCCTCTCGCATTTAAAGCCAGATACCACCCCACAAAGCCTCCGATACCGCCGCCAATAATGAGTGCAAAGACTAAATTTGACATTGAATACATGGTCTTGAAGGCCTTTGTTGATTGCTGGATTTTTACCCGCCTGCCCCGAAGAGTGTACTGCAAGTCAGGCACGGCGTCCCGCGGCGATTAGGGCAGGGTGGTATCGATTTAATTTGAGTGTGCGATCCGTATAGCGTCGGGTAGTGAGTAGCGCGCTTTTTGTTCGAGCAGTCCATGCTACCCTGCGCGCCGCCGAGCTAGCGCAATATCCTCATCAATCCTTGCATCGCTGAACCATGACAGAAGGCCTCTCCCCACTACAGCGTTACCGTCGAGACGTGGAATCCGGCTCGCTGCTGGCTGATCCTGCTCAGGAGAGCGTGATGTGCCAGTTGGACGACCTTAGCCGCCGGCTACTGACCAGAGCAGCAAAGCAAAAGACCGTCTGGGCGCGCGCCCGGAAGGTGATGCGTCGTCACGCAACGCCGGAACGCGGGCTGTATATCTGGGGCGGGGTAGGCCGGGGCAAAACCCACCTGGTTGATACCTTCTATGACAGCCTGGCTCTGAAGCGAAAACTCAGGGTTCATTTTCATCGCTTCATGCAGCGGGTGCACTCGGCGCTGACCCTACACAGCGGCGCCAAAAACCCGCTCGAAGTCGTGGCAGAAGAAATCGCTGACGAGGCCCTGGTACTGTGCTTTGACGAGTTTTTTGTCAGCGATATTGGCGATGCAATGATCCTTGCTGGGTTGATTGATGCGCTATTACGACGGGGAGTCACCTTGGTCGCCACATCGAACATCCCACCACAGGATCTGTATCGTGATGGGTTACAGCGCAGTCGTTTCATGCCCGCGATCGCTTTGCTTGAGCAACACTTGACTGTGACGCATCTGGAAGCGGCTACCGATTATCGCTTTAGAACGCTACAGCGCGCTGATTTGTGGCACGTCCCCCACGATGGGGCCGCCTCTGCGGCACTTTCAGAGTATTTTTTATCGCTGACCGGGCATGAGGCAGGCGATCCCAAGACGGTCGATATCAATCAGAGAGCCGTCGGTCTGCTAGCCGATGCGCCAGGGGTTGCTTGGGGGACCTTCAGCACCCTGTGCGAGGAGCCGCGCAGCGCAGCCGATTACGTTGAGATGGCTCGCGAGTACCACACCGTTTTGATTGAGCAGATTCCCTTGTTGGACCGGGATAAGGAGGACGCGGCGAGGCGCTTTATTAATCTGGTGGACGAGTTCTACGACCGCAATGTCAAGCTGATTGCCACAGCTGCTCAGCTTCCCGAAACACTCTACGATGGGGTAAGGCTGCGCTTCGAGTTTGACCGGACGGTGTCCAGATTGCAGGAAATGCGCACTCAGGAATACCTTAAAGCCGAGCATCGACCATGATGCCCGCGCTGCAAATTAACGGTTGAAAGGGCTCGGGCACTCCAGTAACATCCGCGCTCCTTTGATTTCGCCCTCAGGGCATGTGTCATGAAAACATATAGCGCCAAGGCAGAAGACGTTCAGCACGACTGGTTAGTGGTCGATGCCGAGAATTTGACGCTCGGTCGTCTCGCCACAGAGATCGCGCACCGATTGCGCGGCAAGCACAAGCCAGAGTACACGCCTCACATGGACATGGGCGACTACATCGTTGTGGTGAACTGCGAGAAAATCCGCGTTACCGGTGCGAAGCAGACCGACAAAATGTACTACCACCACACGGGTTTTCCGGGCGGCATCCGCTCAGCCAGCTTTGAGCAGTTGATCGACAGGGCGCCGGAGAGAGTCATTCAGCGTGCAGTGAAAGGTATGATGCCGCGGAGCCCTCTGGGCCGCGCAATGCTGAAAAAACTAAAAGTTTATGCGGGGCCTGCGCATCCGCATGCGGCGCAGCAGCCGCAGCCACTGACAATCTAAGGAGGTCACGATGGCAACCGCACAGTATTACGGAACAGGACGTCGCAAGACGTCAACTGCGCGTGTCTTTTTACGCACAGGCAGTGGCAACATCATGATCAATGGCCGGCCCATTGATGAGTACTTCGGCCGCGAAGTAGCGCGAATGATTGTCAGGCAGCCCCTGGAACTGACCGAGAACTCGGACGCTTTTGATGCCAATGTGACGGTTGCCGGTGGCGGCAGCTTTGGTCAGGCCGGCGCCATCAGGCATGGACTGACGCGCGCATTATTGGAATACGACGAGAGCCTGCGCGGCACGCTGCGTGCAGCAGGCTATGTCACTCGCGATGCCAGAGAGGTTGAGCGCAAGAAAGTGGGTTTGCGGAAAGCCCGCCGTCGCCCTCAATTCTCAAAGCGCTGACAGATTCATTGGAATTCCAAGAGGCCCGCCGATGCGGGTCTTTTTTTTGGGGTTGCTGTCAAGATCGTTGTCTGCCCGTGGTTTAAGAAGAACAGCTCCGTTGGGCCCAGTATCAGTGACACCTAGGGCAGAAAGCGCGGGTGCCAGTGACGGATAGAGGGAGTCCGATATCATGCAGTATGTTTATTTGCTGATCGCGGTCGCGTTGGAAGTGTGCGGGACCATGTTGTTGCCCGTTAGCCAGAACTTTAGTCGCCCGTTGCCTACACTGTCCCTGATTGGGTGCTACGCGGCCTCTTTCTACTGTTTGACCTTCGCCCTGAATACGCTGCCGATCGCGGTGGTATACGCCACATGGTCCGGGCTGGGGATTTTTCTCATCACGCTGTTCGGATACCTGGTTTTTGAGCAGGCACTGGATTGGCGCGCCATCGTGGGCCTGCTGCTGATCGTGGCGGGGGTGATACTGGTGAATAGCTTCGCGCCCCATAAGTAAGCGGTAGCCAACGCCCGGGCTGATCCCGAGCCGCAGGCGTTGCGTATTTGAACTTGCTGGGGGCTTTCGCGACCATTACACTTCGCGCGCTGAATTCATCTTGCTCGCCAAGGTCAACCCCACTGGTTTATCGCACCGTGTGGTTGGTGGCAGATATTGGCAGGCGACACGTTAGACTGGGAGAGTCTCAATCATGACGGATACTACAGACACGCACGAATCGGTGGCTGATGATGGCCAAACGCGTCGACGCTTCTTGACCGCCGCAACGTCTGCGGTGGGGGTGGGCGGTGTGGCCGGTGTGGCCGTGCCTTTCCTCGGGTCATGGAATCCCTCTGAGAAGGCGAAGGCCGCAGGTGCGCCAGTCCGCGCTGATATTAGTAAGCTTGAACCGGGTCAGATGGTCGTGATTGAGTGGCGCGGCAAGCCGGTCTACGTGCTTCGTCGAACTCCTGACCAGCTGGCGGGTTTGGTCACCTTGAACGACGATTTGAAAGATCCCTCATCTGAGGTGTCCGCACAGCCCGACTATATCGAGGGCGATGGTAGAGCGATTAAGGAAGAATTCCTTGTGATGGTAGGGCTCTGCACCCACTTGGGCTGTGCTCCCAAGTTCCGCCCAGAGGTCGGCGCGGCAGATATGGGTGGCGAGGAGTGGTTGGGTGGGTTTTTTTGCCCCTGCCACGGCTCCAAATTTGATCTGGCTGGGCGCGTCTACAAGGGCGTGCCGGCGTCAGCCAATCTTGAAATTCCACCTTATTCGTATGAGAGCGACAGCGTGCTGGTGATCGGCGTTGACGCGGAGGCAGCCTAATGGAAAAAGCACTAACCGGTATGATGTCTTGGATTGACGCGCGGCTGCCGCTGACGCGGACATGGAATACGCACATGGGCGAGTACTACGCGCCCAAGAACTTCAATCTATGGTACTTCTTTGGTGTGTTTTCGTTGTTGGTGCTCGTCAATCAGTTGCTGACAGGCATTTGGTTGACGATGAGTTATACGCCGTCAGCGGAAGAGGCTTTTGCATCAGTCGAATACATCATGCGCGACGTGGATTACGGATGGTTGTTGCGCTACATGCACTCCACCGGCGCGTCGGCGTTCTTTATCGTAGTGTATCTGCATATGATGCGCGCGCTCATGTATGGCTCGTACAAAAAGCCGCGTGAGCTCATTTGGATCTTCGGCATGCTTATTTTCGTTGTGCTGATGGCCGAAGCGTTTGTCGGTTATGTGTTGCCCTGGGGGCAGATGTCTTATTGGGGCGCACAGGTCATCATTTCATTGTTTGGCGCTATCCCTGTGATTGGTGATGACATCGTGACCTGGATCCGCGGCGACTACCTGCTGTCGGGCATCACGCTGAACCGGTTCTTTGCACTGCACGTCGTGGCGCTTCCGATTGTGCTTTTGGCACTGGTCGTGCTGCACATTCTGGCACTGCACGAAGTGGGCTCAAATAACCCGGATGGTGTCGAGATCAAGAAGCATAAGGGCCCCGACGGTGTGCCGCTGGACGGTATCAAGTTCCACCCTTACTACTCTGTGCATGACGTGCAAGGCATTGCCGTGTTCCTATTTTTCTTCTGTGGGATACTGTTCTTTGCACCCGAGATGGGCGGTTTCTTCCTGGAATTTGCGAACTTTGAAGAAGCAAATGGCTTGAAGACGCCAGCGCACATCGCCCCCGTGTGGTACTTCACTCCCTACTACTCTGTGCTGCGGGCGGTACCCGATAAATTCTGGGGTTTTGTGTTCTTTGCGGCTTCGGTAGTGATTCCATTTGCACTCCCCTGGTTGGATCGCAACCCGGTGAAGTCATGGCGCTATCGCGGCAACTTGAACCGCGTCATGCTGCTTTTGTTCATTGTGTCGTTCATCATTCTCGGAGTGCTGGGTGTCAAGTCACCGACTCCTGAGAGAACTTTTTTGGCCCAGATCTGCACCATCTTCTATTTCTTCTTCTTTTTGGCGATGCCGTGGTGGTCGCGTTTGGACCGGACTAAACCGGTACCCGAGCGGGTAACTATGGATGGCGGAATGCCGATGTGGCAGAGCCTCGCCACCCTGGCCATCATCGGCGTCATGACTTTTTTGCCGCTGAAGGCGGTGGGTGCGGAGTCAGCGTATGACTGCGGCACGATCCCGTGTGACGCCTTTGAAGCGGACCCGACGGACAAGCCGTCTCTGCAGCGCGGTGCGGCGCTGTACGCCAGCTACTGCATGGGTTGCCACTCGCTCCAGTATTCTCGGCACAACCGTGTCGCCCGCGATCTTGGAATCCCGGAAGACCTGTACAAAGCCAATCTGGTCTTTGATCCCGAAATCAAGCTAGGCTCACTCATGTCCAATAGCATGGATAAGGGAGATGCCAAGATCTGGTTTGGCGCAACACCTCCGGATCTAACGCTCATTTCTAGGGCGAGGCAGCCAGAGTGGCTCTACACCTACTTGCGCGCGTTTTATGAGGATGAGTTGCGTCCGTATGGTGTCAACAACCGCGTTTATCCCAATGTCGGCATGCCGCATGTTTTGATGGAACTGCAGGGCCTGGCAGCCTGCTCCGATGGGGCGGGCGCTGCGGCGGCGAAGGCTGAGCAGTGCGTAACGATGGATGTGGCATCGGCAGGGGCCATGTCTGCTGAGCAGTTTGACGGCGCCATGTACGATCTCGTCAATTTTCTGGCGTACACCGCCGAGCCCTACAAGTCTGACCGCCTTCGCATCGGCACATATGTCCTGCTATTCCTAGTGGTATTCTTTATTTTCGCGTGGTTGCTCAACCGCGAGTACTGGAAAGACGTCCACTAAACACAGGTTCTGGCGAATTGGGGGCAACCTCTGCCCCCGTTTGAGTGGTACACTTCGCCTCCCCAGCTTGACCAGTTGAATTTGTATGTCAGATGATGCATCAGGGATCGTGTCGAAGCGGTCCTCCATGACCTTATTTTCGGAGAACACTAGCCATTACAGTCATCGTGTCCGGCTGGTGCTTGCTGAAAAAGGCGTCACCGTAGAGCTGGTTGAGTCGGAGAGCGGTGCGATTCCCGCAGAGTTGGGAGACTTGAATCCTTATAACACCATGCCGACATTGGTCGATCGCGAGTTGGTGTTGTATGAGTCCAAGGTCATGATGGAGTATCTTGACGAACGCTTCCCCCATCCGCCATTGCTGCCCGTTTATCCGGTGGCACGCGCCGAAAGCCGTCTTTTTGTTTACCGTATAGAGAAAGACTGGGCGGCGCTGGTCGACGCCATACAGTCATCTCGCAGTGACAACGTCGTAAAGAAGTCCGTCAAAGAGCTCAAAGAGAGCTTGGTAGCGGTGGCGCCGATCTTTATGGAGAAGCCATTTTTCATGAGTGAAGAGTTCTCTCTGGTGGATTGTTGTGTGGCGCCTATTCTATGGCGATTGCCCTCACTGGGTGTGGACATCCGGCCAAGTAAGCAGTCAAAGCCGCTCCTTGATTACATGGATCGTTTGTTCAATCGCGAGGCGTTTCAGGAGAGTCTCTCCATTCAAGAGCGGGAGATGCGCTCCTAAGGCGTCCGGCCACCCTTGAACTCGAGCCGCCCCTACATTATCCGCGCTATCTATGAGTGGATAGTGGACAATGATTGCACCCCCCACCTGCTGGTCGACGTGGATCATGAGGGGGTGGATGTGCCCCGAAGCTATGTGACGGACGGCCAGATCGTATTGAACATCTCCCCCAACGCCGTGGTAGGTTTGGAGATGGGAAATGACCTGATTCAATTCAATGGTCGTTTTGGCGGCGTGGCAACGGATATTCTCGTCCCCATCAGGGCGATTCTAGGTATCTACGCGCGAGAAAACGGGCAGGGGATGGTGTTTGACGCGGCGGAAGATCCAGATGACCCACCGGAGCCGCCATCGGGCCGTGGCAGGCCCAGTCTCAAAGTCGTTAAATAGCCGGCGCCGGAATCAGCTCAAACAACTGCACAACCCGCTGTGCACTGCCGACCTCCGCTGCTGCCAGCGATACGCGGTCAGCCTCCTCCTCGGTCATGAGACCCATTAGATAGACAACGCTGTTTTCCGTGACGACCTTGACCCGGGTGCCAGGTGTGTCAGAGGTCGCGAGCAGCTTTGACTTCACCTGGGTTGTGATCCAGGTGTCGTTGCTGCGGGTGCCCAGACTGATTGCAGGCCCGACTTCCAATTCATTGTAGATCCTCCGGACGTCCTCAATTTTTCTCACTACGTCGGTTGCCAGCGCTTTGAGCGTTTCCGAGGGCACTTGTCCTGCGAGCAACACGAAGCCGTTGAAAGATGCGATGCTCAGATGCGCATCATCGTAGCCCTCGTCTGCGGCATTGATATTGACCTTGGCTTTGGTTTCGATGCTCTCATCGGTCATCCATTGCCCGAAGGTCCGTTCGCCGGGGTCCTCCTCGATGGGCCCCGCGCCGGCAGTCGACATGATCGAGCCGCAGCCCGTTAATAGCGCCGTTAACGAGAGGCTTAAGAGTAACGCTAGGCTCGCAAGTCGATGTCGTATCTCGGTCATGGTTCAGTCTCCCATTGGCCCAAATGTATGTGTGTCGATTAGTCGCGCCAGACAGATTGCCAGCGCACCGTTCAAGGCCAGCCGGGTCTCAATGTTCTCGTCGATCACTGTGATGCTTAGCCCCGGGCCTCGGTTGCCCACCCAGATCGCGCCTACTTGCCGCTGTTCCAGTGCGACCGCCAGTCGCTGAATTTCCGGCTCGCCCAATGCGCCTGCAAAAACAAATGCCACGTCTCCCTGCTGCCCCAGCGCCTGAACCTGCTGCCCGGCCCAGTTAACGCCAGTCTCAACGGATTCGATGTGGTGCTCTGCCAGTTCGACAACCGGCAGACTGGGACGTTCCCTGAGTACCCCGCGATGGAGCAGGCTCGCCAGCGCGGTGGCGCTGGCGCAGTCCGCACCCAATCCAATGCTGAACAACTTGCGCTCGTTGAGGATGGCCTCGGCAGCCTGTTCTACAGCCGCGCCAGTAGTTTCAGCAAGGCCGTCCATTGCCATGCTGGTTGTCTCCAGGTGCCGCTGGAAGAAGTCAGAGATGAGCGGGTAGAAGTCCACGATGCCGTTACAGTCACTAGTTTTGGATTAGTCAAAAGCGGCGCGAATCCATATGGGTTCCACGTCACCATTGGGCGCATCATAAGCGATCACATCAAAGCGGCAAGGGTAGTGTGACCACGCCGTGTGTCGGCTGATGAATAGTGCGGCACAGCACTTCAGCTTGCGCTGCTTTGCCGTCGTAACGCTGTGGATGGCACCGCCGTAACGAGTGCTGCCGCGGTACCGCACTTCGATAAAGGCCACAGAATCGGCGTCGCGCATGATGAGGTCGATCTCGCCAGATGGGGTACTGAAATTGCGGGTGATCAGTTGAAGACCATGCTGCATTAAAAAATGCTCTGCTCGCTGTTCCCAATACCGGCCGATCGGCTTCACTGTCATTCCTGGTGCACTGCGCCCGCCTAGGGTAGCGCTGCTGGGCTGATCCGAGCACCATCAAATGTAGCCAATTCCAACTCCCGCTCCACTGATCCGTCTTGTTTCCTGCGTAATAAGCCGGTTTGACCTCGAACAACCCACTGCTCGGTCTCGGCAGTCTGCTGCCAATGTTGTGCCAAGGTTAGCGCGTCGCGCCCGAGTGCCCGAAGGCGACTCAGTCGGTCTGTCACCTCCGGAGGCAGCATGGCAGGTGTTTCCACAAACACCACGCCATTCAGGTCGCGGTTGCGGGTATCGGCCACGCCATCATTGATGGCTGAGGTCGCGTAGACAGGGACATCACCTGCCATATGAAATATCAGGAGGGGACGCCAGGCCCGCGCTGTTGCCGCATCGGGCGCCAGCATAAAAATGCATTCAAAATCGCTGCGTCCACGCCCCCGCGTGTCCACGGGCAAGTCGAAGGTGCGTTCAACAGCGCGAATGCGCTGATCACTTGGACCGGATCCGAGCAATTTACCCATCTCCGCGTTGGTGTCGGCAGGGTTATCGACAACCAGCTGTCCTCGGATGCGGCCGCCATGCTGGGTCCAGCGATCGGTGAATGACGAGAGCAGTCGTGCGCCACGATCATTGTTCATGCCTACCACGATGGCATGGCGACAGGCTTGTCCAAAAGCGACGTCGGCGATTTGTCTCGCTTCGTCCTCGGGTGCGAGGCTGATGCTCATCCAGTTGCGATTTGACGATCCAGCCAGCGAGTCGGTCTGGTTAAGGGCGATAACGGGCACCGTCCGCTGAGCCAACTGCCCCAGCGAGGCGACATGCTCCTTGATCAGAGGTCCGATGATCAGATCGGCCCCATTCGCTACGGCTTGACGGTAAAGGTCTTTGACGTCCGCTGGCTGGGTGGAATTCAGAGTGGTGAGAGTCGGGCGGCTTCTGGGGTCTGGAAAGAGGGTGTAGAGCTGATCGATCGCGCCGCTTAAAACAGCTTCTCCTGCGCCCGCTAGTCTGCCCTCCAGTGGCAGCAGCAGAGCGATGTGGTCGACAGTCTCTGATGTCACCCAGCGCTCCACGTGCAGTGGCATTGCCGGGTGTTGTGGTGGCGCATTCGGACGGGTGATCCAGCCGGCGAGGGCTTCAGGGCCCTCGCGATACACAACCTGCATTTGCAACCACTGACGCCAGTTGGGGTCGCGGGCTCTGCGACTGGCCTCGGCGAGGGTTGCCGTGTCTAGCCTGAGCAAGTATCCGAAAAGTCTATCGCTGATCGCTTCATCTTGACGGTTCCCCGCACGGCCATGTGCTCGCTGGAAGAGTGTTGCTGCCGCTGCCAGCCAGTTCCCCGCCAGCGCCTGACGTGCCTCCCGCTCCTGAAGCACCAGATCCAGCGCGGCGGTGTTGTCCCGAGCCAGATTGGCGAGTAGCTGATCGGCAAGGTCGGTGTCTCCTGCAAACCAGGCTAGCACGCTGTCAATAAACAAGAGTGTCGATGCATCGAGGTCGGCCAGCAGTAACTGGTTGCGCTCGTAGCGTGCTGCCAACACAGAGTCGGTTTTGGCAAGGCGGGTCACCGTCTCAATTGCCTTTATGTTCATCTGCTCTCCTTCGACGGGGAGCGGCAGTGTTTCATCGACCACCATTACCGGGATCTCTCGGTCGGGCTCAACCGACGGCCCGGCGCAGGCGAGGAGCAACAGGGATGCTGCCAACATCCATAACCAATGCAGGCTGATAGAGAGAAGTTGGAAGAGCCGTCTCGGCGCTTTTCGAGGGTGACCAATCGTCGTCATCACGGCAGTATAGCCCTAAGTTTTCTCAGATGATCTGAGGCGGAGAGAGCCCCTTGCCAGCGAGTCTTTATGTTGTTGCCACCCCGATTGGTCATTTGGACGATATGTCTCTGCGCGCCATCGATGTCCTGCGCAGTGTCAATCTGATCGCTGCGGAAGATACCCGTCACTCTGCAAAGTTGTTGCGTCATTTTGATATCCGGACGCCCCTCATCAGTTATCACGATTACAGTGAGTCTTCAGATATAGAGGGCATGCTGAAACGATTACAAGCCGGTGAGACCATTGCGTTGATTTCTGATGCGGGTACGCCGCTGGTTTCGGATCCGGGTTACAAGCTGGTCGTGGCCTGCCACCACGCGCAGATACCCGTCGTGCCGATTCCCGGCCCGAGCGCTACGATCACGGCACTGAGTGCGGCGGGATTGCCGACAGATCATTTTTATTTTGAGGGTTTCCTGCCCTCAAAGCCCGGCCAGAGAGCGAATCGACTGCAAGCGCTCACGGCAATCGAGGGGACCCTGATATTTTTTGAATCGCCGCGTCGCCTCGCTGCCTCGCTGGAGGCGATGCATCAAGTGTTAGGGGATCGTGAGGCAGCGCTCTGCCGCGAACTGACAAAAACCCACGAGACAATCTATCGAGCCGTTTTATCGGGGCTGCACAAATTTGTACTGTCCGACGCAAATCAGCAGCGTGGAGAGGTGGTGATCCTGGTACGTGGCTTTGATCCAGCTACTGTGACATTGACTCCCGAAACGTCCCGGCTACTGGCGCGTCTTGCTGATGAGTTACCGCCCCGCCGAGCGGCGGCGGTGGTGGCTGATATTACAGGGCTTCCGGCGAGGCAACTTTATCAATGGTTGTTGGACCAACGTTACGATAGCTAGGCTTGCAGGCTCTTGCTGATCTAGGTAGGCTCGCGCCCGAGTTGGTCAGACGATCGCTGTCGCATCGCGGCAGAGGAAAGTCCGGGCTCCAACGGGTCAGAGCGCCAGGTAACGCCTGGGGGGCGCGAGCCCACGGAAAGTGCAGCAGAAAGGAAACCGCCTGTTCGCAGGTAAGGGTGAAAAGGTGCGGTAAGAGCGCACCGCGCGGTTGGTAACAACCGTGGCGATGGTAAACCCCGCTCGGAGCAAGACCAAATAGGAATCTGATGCCGTGACCCTCGGCGGATTCGGGTAGGTCGCTTCAGGCGAACGGTGACGTTCGTCGCAGATGAATGATCGTCCACGACAGAACCCGGCTTATCGACTAACTCTCTATGCCCCCCGTCAGGGGGGCTTCCTTTCCCCTTTATTGGTGCAATCCGACGCGCTTTTAGATCCTTTCGGATTTAAAATAATTTTTTTAACCTTTTTTGATATAATACTTCAGGTTAAACCTTGTATTTATAGTTAAAAATCTGTTTTGGCACAGGTTTCCAGATGTCTGCTCGACGAGATGTCTCACCTTATCAGACCCTGTAAGGCACTGAAAATCCACGTTTTTTTCCATATAAGTCGTTGACCACCACCGCCGGCCAGGCGTATAGTGGGGAAAAGTGGCGCAAAGTGGGTGAAAAGTCCATTTTGTGGTGATAAGCGGAAGTCTGTGGGCGCAGCGCTATGTTTCGTGGGGTACAGCACATCAATCTGGATGCCAAGGGCCGTATGGCGGTGCCCTCGCGTCAGCGAGAGTTGCTGTCGGTGCTGGGCGACGGTCACATTGTTTTGACAGTTGATACACAGACCCCTTGTCTCACGCTTTATCCCCTGCCCGAGTGGGAGCGCATCGAGCGCGATGTACAGGCGTTGCCGGCGCTCAATCAGGCAGTGAAACGATTCCAGAGATTGGTACTGGGCTATGCCAGTGACTTGCAGTTAGACGGTAGCGGGCGAGTGCTCGTACCGCCGGCGCACCGTGAATACGCACAGCTCGAAAAGCGTGCGGTGCTGGTCGGTCAGGGCAACAAGCTCGAACTGTGGTCCGAGGATTTGTGGCAGCAGGAGTGCGCTGCTGCCCTGTCGACGGATTCAACTGGGGAGCTCCCGGCGGAGCTGATGCAGCTCAAACTTTGATGAACCGGGGACATCATCCGGTTCTGCTTGAGGAGGCAATTGCGGCACTGATGGTATCGGCAGATGGCGCATACGTGGACGGCACGTTTGGCCGGGGCGGGCACTCTGCCCGAATCCTCGATGCACTCTCGCCTCTGGGGACTTTAGCTGCTTTTGATCAGGATCCCGCCGCGTCCGCGGTGGCTGAACGCTTGGCCGGTCAGGATTCGCGCTTTCGTTTTCAAGCAGCCAATTTTCGCGACTTGGGCCACTACATAGCGCCTGCCAGCGTGCAGGGCGTGCTGCTGGATCTGGGGGTGTCATCGCCTCAGTTGGACGATCCTGAGCGGGGTTTTAGCTTTAGTCACGATGGACCTCTTGATATGCGGATGAATCCTGAGGCGGGCAGTTCAGCTGCAGAGTGGTTGTCCACGGTAGATGAGGCCGAGTTGGCGCAAGTGCTGCGTGAGTTGGGGGAAGAGCGGTTTGCGCGCCGTATTGCCGCGGCTATCGTGCAGGCCCGATCGACCGAGCAGATTGAGCGCACGGCTCAACTGGCTGAGATCGTCTCGACGGCCAATCCCAAGTGGGAACCCCACAAGCACCCCGCGACCAGGAGTTTTCAGGCGATTCGCTTGCACGTCAACGGCGAGCTGGATGCACTGCGCGAGGTGCTGGAGGCAATTGTGCTGGCACTGGCGCCGGGCGGCAGAATGGTGGTGATTAGCTTCCATTCTCTGGAAGACCGGATCGTCAAACGTTTTATCAGGCAAGCCGCGCGTGGCGAACAGCTACCCCCAGGTGTGCCTGTTCAGTATGAAGCGCATCGGGGATCTTTGCGCCAAGTGGGCAAGGCAGTGATGCCATCAAAGAGAGAGGTCTCTGATAATCCTCGTGCCCGGTCAGCGATCATGCGGGTTGCGGAGCGTTTGCCGTGAGCGGGCAGCCCCTTTCACCTGCAGCCTCCATTGTGCTTTTGAGCACTGTTCTGCTCGCCTCAGCGCTTGCTGTGGTCGCGAGCACTCATCATGTTCGTGAGGGCTATGCTCAGCTGCAGGATCTTGAGTTGCGACGCTGGGAATTACAGGAGCAGTACACGCGTTTGTTGCTGGAGGTAAATACCTGGGCGGCACCCCATCGCATTAGTCAGATAGCGTCTGAGACACTCTCCATGCAGGCGCCCGATCTGAGCCTATCGCAGGTGATTGCAGAATGACGCGCGAAAAGCAGGCGGTACGATTGCCGCATTGGCGCTTCGTGGTGATCTGTGCCGCCCTCGCTGCATTGGCGGCCACATTGATGGGCAGGCTCGTTCTCCTCCAAGTTACCGAAGGGGGGAAAGGCGCGGTCTTTCTGCGCGAGCAGGGCGCGCTCAGGACTGTCCGCACCGCAGAGATACCTGTTTATAGAGGTTTGATCGAAGATCGCAATGGCACTCCGCTGGCGGTTAGCTCCCCTGTGGTCTCATTGTGGGCGAACCCGCAACAACTGAAGCACAGCCCGCGCCTTGACGATCTTGCGGCGCGGCTTTCCCTCGATGCGGCGGCGCTCCGCGACAAGTTGCGTTTTTATGACGACAAGCAGTTTATGTATCTCGCGCGGCATCAAACGCCGGAATTTGCCCGACAAGTATTGCGCGAGAACTTTCCGGGTGTGCGCGGAGAGCGCGAGTACCGACGTTATTACCCGGCAGGAGAGGTCACCGCGCAGCTGCTGGGGCTGACCAATGTCGACGGGCACGGCATTGCGGGTGTCGAGCTGGCATTTGAAGACTGGCTTCAGGGTGTTCCAGGTAAAAAACGATTCATCAAAGACCTGCATGGGGATGCGGTACGTGATTTCGGGGTGATAGAGGAGCCTCGCCCGGGTAAGGCGCTTGCCCTGAGCCTTGATCTGCGTCTGCAGTACGCCCAACACCGTGAGCTTCAGCGCGCGATGAAGGAAACAGGCGCGGCCGCAGGTTCAGCGATCACGCTCGATGCCTGGACCGGAGAGGTGCTCGCCGTCAGCAACTATCCCGTGTTCAACCCCAACAGCCGTGAGGCGCTGGACTTCAGCGGCGCGCGCAATCGTGCCTTAACGGATGCCTACGAACCCGGTTCCACCATTAAAACCTTGACGCTGGTGGCGGCTCTGGAAAGCGGGCAGTTTAATATCGACAGTATTGTGGATACAGCGCCGGGGCGGATCCGGGTGGGCTCCAAGATGCTCCACGATCCGCGGGATTATGGCGAGATTTCGGTATCAACAGTCATCGAAAAATCCAGTCAGGTGGGCGTCACCAAAATCGCGCAGGCGGTGGGACACGAGGCCATTTTGGATGTTCTTTATCGCTTCGGCTTGGGCGAGTCGACTGGCACCGGCTTTCCCGGTGAGCGCGCCGGCCAATTGCCAGACTTGGCGCGCTGGAGCGACATTGAAAAAGTTACGCTTGCCTTTGGTTATGGCCTGACGGCGACACCGATTCAGCTCGCACGCGCCTATGCCATTTTGGCAAACGGTGGCATACGACGACCGCTAACGCTGCTGCGTCAGGACCTTGATGCGCTGCCCGCCGGCCAGCAAGTGATTGACTCGGAGGTTGCGCGAGACGTACTCGAGGTGCTGGATCGTGTTACCGAACAGGGCGGCACGGCCACGCTGGCCCAGGTGCCCGGGTTTTCCGTGGGTGGCAAAACAGGAACGGTGCATAAGGTGGGCGCCAGCGGCTACCTTGATGATCAGTATGTCGCACTGTTCGTCGGTGTCGCGCCCATGAGCGCACCGCGTTACGTCACGGCGATTCTAATTGACCAGCCTCGCGGTGATCACTACGGCGGCGGATTAGCGGCAGCGCCGGTCTACTCGCGCATTACCGAGGAGGTGCTGCGCATTCGCAATGCTCAGCCCGACCAATCAGAGCTGGGGGCGTTACTCGCCGCCTCTGGGGGTCGGCAGTGAGCATGAATCTGCGCACGCTGATCAACGAGCCCGCCGCACCCGACGTGATGGTGCACAACTTAACCCTCGACACGCGGGCGCTGGAGCCGGGCGATGTGTTTGTCGCGTTACCAGGCGCTGAGCACGATGGTCGAGATTTTATCGAGCCGGCGTTAGCGGCTGGCGCAGTGGCGGTGCTGGCGGAGTCCGGTCGGGAGCTTAATCGAGACGATGAGAGGGTTATCTCCGTTTCAGGTCTCAAGGGTGAACTGGGCGCTCTCGCAAATCGTCTCTATGGGTCGCCCTCCGGTGATCTCAAAGTCGTCGCGGCTACAGGCACTAATGGCAAGACATCGGTTGTCGATTTAACGGCGCAGATGCTGCGGCGCACGGGGCGCAAGACCGGGACAATCGGTACGCTGGGCATGCGGCTAGATCAACAGCCTACCGAGACGCGCAACACCACGCCTGACTGCCTTGCACTCCACCGTCAGCTGCGGCAGTGGCGTGATCACGGGGTCGAGTGTGTGGCGCTTGAGGCCTCCAGTCATGCGCTCGACCAGGGGCGACTGGATGGATTAGCGGTTGACGTTGGTGTGTTCACGAACTTGTCCCGAGACCATTTGGATTATCACCATTCGATGGATGCTTACTGCGAGGCAAAGCTGAAATTATTCCGGGATTTTGAGCCGGCCAGCCGCATTTACAATGCCGACGATGAGGCGGTAGTTGCCCACCCCGATGTCTGGCGGTTGGGTGGCTTTGGTGTCTCGATAGCAAGCGCCAATGCGGAGATCAGCATTGAAGTCGAGCAAGCCATACCGCTGGTGCTCAAGCTTTGCACACCCTGGGGCGATGGTCGCCTGCGAACGGCGTTAAGCGGCCGTTTCAATGCCTTCAACGTCGGGGCATCCCTGACTGCAGTCCTGTCGCTGGGCGTCGACTTCTCGGAGGCGCTTGCCGCAGCTGAGGCGCTAGAGCCAGTGGTAGGACGACTGCAAGCGGTGGGTGATGAGGCTGACATCCGTGTAATCGTGGACTACGCCCACACTCCGGATGCGCTGGAACGCGCCATTTGTGCACTGAAAGAAACCGATAGCGCCGGCGCACTCTGGGTGTTGTTCGGTTGTGGCGGTGACCGCGATCCCGGCAAGCGCGCGGAGATGGGAGCCATTGCGTGTGAGTTTGCGGACCGTGTGATCGTGACCAGTGACAACCCTCGCTCAGAATCTCCCGAAGCCATCATCGACGATATTTTGCTGGGTTGTGATGACTCACCGATTGTCGAGGCTGACCGGGGTGCCGCGATTGCGCTGGCGATTGCCGAGGCCAAGGTGGGTGACACTGTACTGATCGCGGGCAAAGGGCATGAGACCTATCAGGAAGTTGATGGCGTGCGCCTGCCGTTTAGTGATGCCGAGCGCGCCGCCCAGCATCTGCAGCAGAGGCAGGCAGCCTGATGTCTGCTATTGCACTGCAGGCCTTGGCTGACGAAACCGGCGGACAGTTGGTGGGTGAGTCCGTTGCGCTCCAAAACTTAGCAATAGACAGTCGCGAGGTGAAGGCAGGCGACCTGTTTGCTGCACTGTCGGGTCAGCGAGTCGATGGTCATGACTTTGCTCCTCAGGCGTTGGCGGCAGGGGCATCAGCGCTCCTTACCGAGCGCAAGCTAGAGGGCCTGTCACCCCAGTTAGTGGTTGCCGATGTCCTGCAGGCTTCCGGGCGCTTTGGCTGTCTCAAACGGCAGGCATTTGAGGGCGATGTGATCGCGATCACCGGTAGCGCAGGCAAAACCACGACTAAAAATCTTGTTGCAGCGGCACTGGCAACAGCGGGTGAGGTGCACGCTACCGTTGGCAATCAAAATAATGAGCTGGGTGTGCCGATCACCCTTTCAGGGTTGGCGAATAACCATCGCTTTGGCGTGATCGAGATGGGGGCGGGGCAGCCCGGCGATATTGCCTATCTGTGCCAGCTCGCGCGACCCAACGTTGCGGTATGTCTGAATGCGTCGGCCGCCCACCTCGCTCACTATGACAGTGTCGACGCGATTGCCACCACCAAGGGTGAGATCTTCGAAGGCTTGGCGGGCACCGGCCTCGCTGTCATCAATGCCGATCAGAAGTGGTTGCCGCAGTGGCGTGAGCAGGCAAGCACTGCAAGGCAGGTGACCTTTGGTCTGGCTGAGGACGCGGACTACCGGGCGACGGATATTGAGCATCGGGGAATAGAGGGTAGCCACTTCCAGTTGCTGACCCCGGCGGGTTCTCAGCCAGTTAGCTTGCAGCTCGCGGGTGAGCAGCACGTGAAGAACGCATTGGCAGCGCTGGCCATCGCGATCGAGATAGGCGTTACACCGATTGATGCAGCGCGTGCCGTTCGAGCAACGGGCGCCGGTGTTGGCCGCGGGGCCGTCACCCATCTGCCCGGCGGCGGCACGGTAGTGGATGACAGCTATAACGCTAATCCCGCGGCGGTGAACGCTGCACTGCAGGTGTTGTCAAGACAGCCCGGTTACCGCGTATTAGTGTTGGGTCCGATGCTTGAGCTGGGGGAACAGAGTCAGTCGCTTCATCAGGAAGTCGGGCGTAACGCGAGACGGCTGGGCATAGAAAAGCTGATCACAGTTGGCGGTGAGGCAACGCCTGCAGCAGAGGCTTTCGGGCGCGACGCCCTTTGCTTTGCCGATCAGGCGGCCTTGCAGAGCGATTTTCCCGCCTTGCCTGCTGAGTACACCATTTGGGTAAAGGGATCGCGAGGAGCCGGTTTGGAGCATACCGTCGCGTGGCTTCTGGCTTCTGGGGGGGCTGCAGCGTGCTAATGTG
Organism: Halieaceae bacterium; assembly: GCA_003331685.1. The sequence goes on from QOPK01000002.1 coordinate 27,021, forward strand.
GGTGAGCGAGCAGCTGCTTGTCATTGATCCGGGATTTGCCGTATTCCAGTACCTGACGCTGCGAGGCATTCTCGCAGCCTGCACGGCGCTGGCCATCTCCATGGTGGTCGGTCCCTACGTGATTGAGCGCCTGAATCAGTTGCAGATTGGCCAGACAATCCGTGAAGAAGGGCCGCAGTCTCATCTGCAAAAAGCCGGCACGCCCACTATGGGCGGGGCATTAATTCTTGTTACCGTCTTGGGATCTACCGTTTTGTGGGCAGATTTGGGCAGCCGTTATGTCTGGGTTGCGCTGATCACCACTGTGGCGTTCGGCGCGATTGGTTGGGTTGATGATTATCGGAAGGTGGTCCGAAAAGACACACGAGGCTTGCCCGCCCGGTGGAAGTATCTCTGGCAGTCGCTTTTTGCCTTCGGCATCGCTCTGTATCTGTTTGATACCGCTCTACTACCTCAAGAAACGACCCTCTATGTGCCCTTCTTTAAAGATGTGGCGTTCGCAATGGGCTGGCTGTTCGTGCTGTTTACTTATTTTGTGGTGGTCGGTTCGAGTAACGCGGTAAATCTAACAGATGGTCTGGACGGTCTCGCCATCATGCCCACGGTGATGGTTGCGACGGGGCTCGGTGTGATCGCTTATCTCGCCGGGCATGTTGAATTTGCCGAGTATCTCAACATTGCGTATCTGCCCGGGGCCGGGGAGCTGATGGTCTTCTGTGGTGCGATTGCCGGAGCCGGCCTCGGGTTTCTGTGGTTCAACACCTACCCTGCCATGATTTTTATGGGCGATGTTGGCGCGCTGGCACTGGGCGCCGCGCTGGGCATTGTGGCGGTCATGACTCGGCACGAGATCGTGCTTTTCATCATGGGCGGTATCTTTGTGCTGGAAACGGTCTCGGTAATCATTCAGGTCGGGTCGTTCAAGTTGACGGGCAAGCGGGTCTTCCGCATGGCTCCCATTCATCATCACTTCGAACTCAAAGGATGGCCCGAGCCTCGGGTGATCGTCCGGTTCTGGATTATCACTGTGATGCTCGTGCTGTTTGGGCTCGCTACGTTGAAGCTGCGGTGACGGACGCATGATGACAAGCGCGACCATTGCCAGCTCAGAGAGACGCTTAATCTTCGGTCTAGGTGCTACGGGACAGTCAGTAGCCCGCTGGTGGCGCCAGCAAGGCGTTGCCTTCGCGGCCGTCGATACCCGGGCAGAGCTTGCTGATAATCCTGCGGCGGTAGCTGATATCGATGTGGGCAGCGCCGTTTTCGGTGACGTTGATGCGGCTTTTGCCGACGACTGCACTGAAATGATTGTGAGTCCCGGGGTCGCGCTCGATCATCCCCTCATCGAAAGAGCCCGCAGTCAAGGTTGTCGAGTGCGAGGCGATATTGATTTGTTCATGGAGGCGGCCAAGGCACCGGTGGTGGGTATTACCGGCTCCAATGGCAAATCCACTGTCACGTCGATACTCGGGGCCATGATTGCCGCCTGTGGTGTGAAAGCCGCTGTGGGTGGGAATTTGGGTCGCCCGGCTTTGGATCTGCTGGCGGACGAGCCCGAGTTGTATGTGCTCGAGCTGTCCAGTTTTCAGTTGGAGCGGTCTGAAGCGCTGGGTTTGGATCTGGCGACGGTCCTCAATATCAGCGCCGATCACCTCGACCGCTACGCGTCACTCACGGACTATCACCGCGCCAAGCATGCCATTCACAAGCAAGTGGGACATGTGGTGGCAAATCGTGATGACCCGCTCACTATCCCACTGGTGCCAGAAGAGACGCCGGTGACCTGGTGGCGATCTGGAGAGCCTGATCTCAAAGATTTTGGCCTCCTTGAGCGTGACAACGTGATCTGGCTATGCCGAGGCCCGGAGAGACTAGTGAGCACCGATGAGCTCAAGTTGGCGGGCAGGCACAACCACCTGAATGTGCTGGCGGCGCTGGCGATGGGCAGTGCGCTAAACATGCCTGTGGAGGGATTGATCGAGGGGGCTAAGCAGTACCGCGGTCTGCCCCACCGCTGCGAGTTGATCGGCGAGGTCAATGGCGTGCGCTTCATCGATGACAGCAAAGGCACCAATATTGGTGCGACGTCGGCCGCGCTGGAGGGTCTGGCCGGAGCAGGGCAAATCTGGCTGATCATCGGCGGACAGGGGAAAGGGCAGGATTTTTCGCAGCTCAAACCGGTGCTTGCCCGGATCAATGTGCGGTTGCTGGTCATGGGTGAGGCCACGGCAGAGATTTGTGCCCACCTCGGTCAGGAAGCGCTGATTGATGTCATGTCCAGCCTTGAGGACGCCGTCGACCTGAGTGCGGCATCGGCTCAACCTGGGGATATCGTTTTGCTGTCACCCGCGTGTGCGAGTTTCGACATGTTCTCCAGCTACGTTGAGCGTGGTGAGCGGTTTCAGGCAGCGGTGGCGGCACTGGAGGTGGCAGCATGAACCGCGGCGCCACCTTTGCGATCTACCGAGGTGATCCCCTCTTGCTGATGCTCGGCGCAGCGTTGGTGAGTATCGGTTTGATTGCTATCGCCTCGGCCTCGATCGAGTACAGCGATTTCCATTTTGATAATCCCTGGCATCACACCGAGCGACATGCCCTGTATTTGCTTGCCGGGCTGACCGCGGGGGGGCTGGCCTTCATGCTGCCGCTGGAGACGCTGCAGCGACTGTCACCGTGGATGCTGTTCTTCGCCTTTGCTTTATTGATACTGGTGTTGATGCCCGGCATTGGCCGTGAAGTGAACGGTGCGCAGCGGTGGTTGCCGCTGGGTCCGATCACGGTGCAACCGTCAGAGATCGCCAAGCTGGCGCTGCTGCTGTATGCGGCGGGATACCTTGTCAGGCAGGAACAAGCGGTGCGGCATCATTGGGGTGGCCTTGCACGATTGATCGGCATTCTGGTCGTTGTGGCATTGCTCCTCCTGCTGGAGCCGGATTTTGGTGCCACTGTCATCGTCATCGGCATGGTGGTGGGCATGATGTTCTTGGCCGGCGCCCGGCTGCTTTATGTGCTCGCCATGCTTTTCGCGCTTGCTGTCGTCTTTGTCGGCTTGATTGTGAGCGCGCCTTACCGCTTACAACGTCTTACCGCTTATCAGGACCCCTGGGCAGATCCTTTCGGCTCAGGGTTTCAGTTGGTCCAGTCATTAATCGCCTTTGGTCAGGGCGAGTGGTTGGGAGTCGGCTTGGGCAACAGCGTGCAGAAATTGTTTTATCTGCCTGAGGCCCACACTGATTTTGTGTTCTCAATTTGGGCAGAAGAGACCGGTTTGATCGGTGCGACTGCCTTGATTGTATTGTTTGCACTGCTTATCGCTCGGGTGCTGCAGACCGGCTGGACCGCAGCTAGCCGGGGACGACTCTTTGCGGCCCACGTGTGTTTCGGCACCGCGCTGATGTTCGCGGGGCAGGTTTTCGTCAACATGGGTGCCAGCTCGGGTCTGCTGCCCACCAAGGGGCTGACGTTACCGTTTGTCAGCTATGGCGGTTCAAGCCTGGTCGTCAGCTGCGTGCTGCTGGGCATCGTTTTGCGGGTCGCGCAGCAGTTGCGGGATGAATCCTTGGGTTCCGAGAGCCCTCAGCTTAGGGCATCCGCATGAGCGACTTACCTTCAATGTCGGGGCGCGCGCTCATTGCAGCGGGGGGAACCGGTGGGCACGTCTATCCTGCTTTGGCGGTGGCCGGACTCTTAACGGAGCAGGGCTGGTCGGTCGACTGGGTCGGGACAGAGCGCGGTATCGAGCAACGCTTGGTGCCGGCTGCGGGATTGCCGCTACATTACCTCAGCGTTTCTGGATTACGCGGCAAAAATTGGGTGGCGCGAGTTCAGGGCGCGCTGCGCCTTGTCGCGGCGCTGTGGCAGTCCCTTTCCCTTATGTGGCGCGTGAAGCCTGACGTGGTGCTCGGCATGGGTGGCTATGCTGCCGGGCCAGCGGGACTCGCTGCGTGGTTAACACGACGCCCACTGGTCATCCACGAACAGAATTCGGTTGGGGGGACGACCAATCGCTGGTTGGCGCCACTGGCGCGTCGGGTGCTCTGTGGGTTGCCCGGTGGATTTGCCGCAGACCGGAAGTCCGAAGTGGTCGGGAATCCAGTGCGCCAGACGCTGACACCGGTCGATAGAGGCGAGCTTAGCCAGCTGTTGGCCTTTTCCGCGGAGCGTCCACTCAGAGTGTTGGTACTGGGAGGCAGCCTCGGAGCCGCACCGTTGAATGCATTAATACCTCTCGTGACGACCCTGTTGATGGACCGGGGGCTCGGTCAGTCTGTCTCAATTTGGCAGCAATGCGGTGCACGCAATCGCGTCGAGGCCGATGCAGCATGGATAGATACCTCGTTTGCTGACAGACGTTGCGATGACTTTATTGACGACATGCCAGCGGCGTACGTCTGGGCGGATGTTGTGATTGCGCGAGCTGGTGCCTTGACGGTGTCGGAGCTCGCAGCAACTGGCACCGCGGCAATATTGATCCCGCTGCCACATGCAATTGATGACCATCAGACCCAGAACGCGCGGGTTTTGGCGGACGCGGGTGCGGCAGTGCTGATACCTCAACCAGAGGCGACACCAGAGCGCGTCACCGGATTGCTGACCGACTGGATTGCCTCACCGTCGTCGTTGGCCCAATTGTCGAGGGCGGCGGGCGAACTTGCCGCGCCCCACGCTACTCATCGCGTTGTTGAAGTACTCAGGGGGGTGGTGCATGCAAATGGTTGAGCCGCGCCCCGTTATGGCGGGCATGGGCCGTATTCGTCACATCTTCATGGTGGGGATCGGTGGCGCTGGCATGAGTGGTATTGCCGAGGTGCTCGCCGGTCTGGGTTATATGGTGACAGGCTCTGATCGAGCGGAAAGCTCAGTGGTGGCGAGACTCCGCTCCCTGGGCATTATTGTGCACATCGGTCACGAGGCTGAGCACATAGCAGGCGCTGATGTTCTCGTCGTGTCGGCCGCTGTGCCTGAGGATAACCCTGAACGACTGGCGGCTCGTCAGCGACGGATCCCCGTGGTACCGCGCGCGGAAATGCTGGCAGAACTCATGCGCTACCGCTTCGGTATCGCGGTTGCGGGAACACACGGCAAGACCACCACCACCAGCCTGATTGCAGCCATTCTCGGCGAGGCGGGGGAGGATCCGACTTTTGTGATCGGGGGTTTGCTCAATCAAGCGGGCGCCAACGCGGCGCTGGGTGAGGGGCAGTATCTGGTGGTTGAAGCGGACGAGAGCGACGCTTCATTTCTGCATCTGCAACCCATGATGGCGTTGGTCACCAACATTGAAGCTGACCATATGGAGCATTACGAAGGAGATCTGAGCCGCTACGTGCAGGCCTTCAACGGTTTCCTGCACAACCTGCCCTTCTATGGGCCCGCCGTCATGTGTCTGGATGATAAAGGGGTGCGAGATTTAATCCCTGAACTGTCCCGGCAGGTGGTGACCTATGGGCGCCACGCTGATGCGGATTACCGATTAGATAATTACCGGAGCGAGGGCACATGCAGTCACTTTGAGCTCATCCGCCCCCACGGTGCTACGCCATTGGCGCTGACCGTCAATATGCCCGGACTCCACAACGTCCAGAATGCAGCGGGTGCCGCGTCGCTCTGTGCAGAACTCGGTATTTCAGACGACGCTATTGTCAAAGGATTGGCTGAATTTGGCGGCGTCGGCAGACGCTTCTCGGATTTGGGCGATGTGCGCTGGTCAGCGGGTAGCGCGAGATTGATCGACGACTACGGGCATCACCCCACTGAGGTCGCTGTCACCTTGCAGGCCGCCCGCGACGCGTTTAACGGTCAGAGGGTGGTCATGGTGTATCAACCCCATCGGTTTACCCGCACTCGAGATCATTTTGATGAGTTCGTCTCGGTGCTGGGTGAGGCCCAGTTTCTCATCCTGCTCGATGTTTACCCCGCCGGCGAATCGACGATTGAGGGCGCCGACGCGCAGTCGCTGGCCAGAGCAATTCGCGCCAGGGGCGTGCTGGACCCAGTAGTGGTCTCCGACCAGCGTCAGCTGGCAGCCGTCTTGGCCGGAGTCTTGTGCGACGGAGATATCCTGTTGATGCAGGGCGCCGGTGACATCGGCCGTCTCTCCGCCGCATTGGCCGACAGTGATTCGCTGGAGGCATTGCAATGACGGCTAATCCCTTCAGCGGCAAGACACTGGCAGTCATGCTGGGCGGTACCGCCGCTGAGCGCAGTATTTCACTGGAGAGCGGCGACAACGTGGCGCGCGCGCTGGAGCAGGCCGGTGCGCAGGTGCTGAGGGTGGATACGGCAGAGGAGGGTTGGCCGGAGCAACTCAGGGAGGCTTCGTTCGCCTTCAATTTATTGCACGGCCCGGGCGGTGAAGATGGCACGGTGCAGGGCCTGTTCGAGCTCATTAAGCTGCCCTACAGCGGCTGCGATCTGATGGCGTCTGCGCTGACCATGGACAAGGTCCGCACCAAATGGCTCTGGCAGGGTCTGGGTTTACCCACGCCGGCCTTCCAGCAATTGACGCCGGAGACGAATTGGCGGGAGGTGATTGAGGCGCTGGGCACAGTATTTGTGAAACCGGCGCTTGAGGGTTCCTCTCTGGGTATGAGCAAGGCCGGCGACGCTGCTGAGCTGGAGTCCGCCTACCGTCACGCCAGCACATTTGGTGCCGATGTGATGGCCGAGCAGTTTGTCTCGGGGCCGGAATACACGGTCGCGATCCTCGGCGACAGAGCACTTCCTAGCATCCGAATTGATGTGTCCGGCGATTTCTACGATTTCGACGCCAAATATCACTCCCAAGAAACACGCTTTACCTGTCCGTCGGACTTGGCCACCGAGGACGAGGCCGCACTGTCTGAGCTGGCGCTGGCGGCTTTTGCAGCGGTCGGCGGTGAGGTGTGGGGCCGGGTTGATGTGATGCGAGATGCCGGAGGGGCCTGGCAGTTGCTTGAGGTCAATACTGTTCCGGGAATGACATCGCACAGCCTTGTGCCACTCGCTGCCAGAGTCGCGGGACTCAGCCTGCTTGATCTGTTGATTGAGATTTATGAACACAGCGTGGAGGCGCGCTATGCCAAGCAATGACGCCAAGTTACCTCGACGCGCAACACGAAACGCGAGTGCGGGTCAGGTGAGCACCGCGCCTGTCTCGCGGCTAAGGCGCTGGGTGAATCGAAGTCTTTTAGCGACCGGTGTTGCCCTAGTGAGTGTTGGGTTTTACCAAGGGGGCACTCACCTCAGTGCCCAGCAGGTAGAGCGGCTGACCGTTATGGGTGACGTTCAACATATCGATGTCGAGGCGATTCAGGCGCGGTTGGCGCCCCGCATTGCGGCGGGCTTTCTGGCCACGGATCTCACTGATCTCCGTCATGAACTCGAATCGCTACCTTGGGTGTATCGGGTTAATACCCGCAGACGCTGGCCTGCGGAAATTGAGGTGACGCTCACTGAGCAGAGGCCGCTTGCCCGTTGGGGTGAGGGTGGATACCTCAACCATGAAGGCGAGGTTTTTGCGGCGACCGCGGATCCACTTTACCAAGATCTCCCACTGCTCATTGGTCCGGATGGCGCCGAGGGTTCTTTGATGAGGCGATACCAAACGCTGGCAGGACTGCTCGAGCCCACTGGGCTTCAGATCAGTGAGCTATCGCTCGACCCGCTCGGGCAAGTGGCCGTCCGGTTCGATAGCGGCCTCGCACTGTTGTTGGGAGCGAAAGATATTTCCCATCGTGTGACGCGGTTCAAGCGGCTCTGGGAAGAGGAGCTGCCCGCGCAGTCGGTGGCCATAGTGGATCTGCGTTACGAGTACGGCGCTGCCGTGACATTCAGCGATGCGGAGCTGGCAATGCAAGGCGCGCAGAACAGAGGGGAAGGGTAATGGCTCAGCAAGAGAGCAAGCAGATGATCGTCGGACTCGATATCGGCACCTCTAAGGTCGTCGCGGTTGTCGGCGAGATCGATTCGGATGGTGGAATGGAGGTCGTGGGCATCGGCTCCCATCCATCCAGAGGTATGAAAAAGGGTGTTGTGGTCAATATCGAATCCACGGTCAATGCGATACAGCGCGCGGTCGAGGAAGCCGAGCTGATGGCGGGCTGTCAGATTCACTCCGTTTACGTGGGTATCGCCGGCAGTCACATTCGCTCGGTGAATTCTCACGGGATTGTAGCGATTCGCGATCAGGAGGTTTTTGAGCAAGACATTGACCGCGTTATCGACGCTGCACAAGCAGTGGCGATCCCAGCCGACCAGAAGGTATTGCACGTGCTCCCGCAGGAGTTCGTCATCGACAATCAGTCAGGAATTCGAGAGCCGCTGGGAATGTCCGGAGTTCGTCTTGAAGCCAAAGTACACCTCGTGACCTGCGCCGTGAACGCGGCGCAGAATATCGAAAAGTGTATTGAACGATGTGGGCTATCAGTCGACGGCATCATTCTGGAACAACTCGCATCCAGCTATTCAGTGATTACAGAGGACGAACGGGATCTGGGTGTTTGCCTGGTTGATATTGGTGGCGGCACTTCCGATATCGCCATCTTCACGGATGGCTCGATACGTCATACCGGGGTCATTCCCATTGCCGGCGATCAGGTGACTAATGACATCGCCATGGCGCTTCGCACACCGACGCAGCACGCAGAGGAGATCAAAATCCGCTACGCCTGCGCACTGACCCAGCTGGCAGGTCCCGACGAGACGATCAAGGTCCCCAGCGTTGGCGACCGCCCGCCGAGAGATCTCTCTCGACAATCTCTGGCGGAAGTGGTGGAGCCTCGATATGACGAACTTTTCACGCTCATTCAATCGGAGCTAAGACGCTCCGGCTATGAGGAATTGATACCCGCCGGCGTGGTGCTTACAGGCGGCACCTCAAAAATGGAAGGCGCGGTAGATCTCGCAGAGGAGATCTTCCACATGCCGGTCAGGGTGGGGGCACCGCAGTATGCGCGCGGCCTGCACGACATTATCCGTAACCCGATCTATGCAACGGCGGTGGGCCTGCTGCTTTACGGCGCGGAAGAGAGCCGGGATGGCGCGCGGGTGCGGCAGGAAGTGGCATCAGAGGGCCTGAGTTTCGCGGGTCGCGTGAAAGCCTGGCTTGCGAGGCATTTTTAAATTTTCAGGACAACGATTGTTGGCAGAGCTCTGCTGTTTGGAGCTTTTTAAAAAGGGGAGAAAACGATGTTTGAATTAGTAGACAGTGCACCACAAAGTGCCGTTATCAAGGTGATCGGTGTCGGTGGCGGCGGCGGCAACGCCGTTCGTCACATGATCGATCATCAGGTCGACGGCGTGGATTTTATTTGCGCCAATACTGACGCGCAGGCTCTTTCGGATATTAGTTCGAAAACGGTTCTGCAGTTGGGCGCAGGCATCACGAAAGGTCTCGGAGCCGGTGCCAACCCCGAGGTGGGGCGAGCGGCAGCACTCGAGGATCGTGATCGGATCGCAGATGCCTTGCACGGAGCGGACATGGTGTTCGTGACGGCGGGCATGGGCGGTGGCACAGGCACAGGTGCTGCGCCGATCGTCGCCGAAGTGGCCCGAGAACTCGGTATTCTTACCGTCGCAGTGGTCACCCGACCGTTCAGTTTTGAGGGCAAGAAGCGTGTTAACACTGCGGAAGAGGGGCTGTCAGAGATCGCGCAACACTGCGATTCCTTGATCACTATTCCCAATGAAAAGCTGCTGGAGGTACTGGGTTCCAACACCACATTGCTTGATGCCTTTAAGGAGGCCAACGATGTCCTGTTGGGTGCGGTACAGGGTATTGCCGATCTGATCATTCGGCCGGGCCTGGTCAACGTTGACTTTGCCGACGTTCGCACCGTGATGTCAGAAATGGGATCCGCGATGATGGGTACGGGTAGCGCTAGCGGCGAAAACCGCGCTAGGGAGGCCGCCGAGCGCGCAATTAACAGTCCGTTGTTGGATGACATTGACCTCAGCGGCGCGCGCGGCATTTTGGTCAACATTACTGCCGGTCTGGATCTCTCCCTCGGTGAGTTCTCCGAAGTTGGCGCCACAATAGAGGAAATCACCTCTGAGGACGCCACGGTGGTTGTTGGCACGGTGATCGACCCGGACATGACTGACAGCCTCAAGGTGACAGTGGTGGCAACGGGGCTTCGCAGTGCCGAGGCGCGTCCAACCTTGACTGCGGTAGAGCCCACGGTGGCGGCGCGTCCCGCGACATCCGGCGCTGACTATGAGGATTACGATCTGCCTCCTGGTAGGCGCCGTCATGCCACCGCGCCAGTGGATGGGCAGGCTGCCGTCAAATTAGATGAGGATCTCGATGAGCAGTTATTCGATGTTCCCGCCTTTTTGCGCCGTCAGGCCGACTGACACACTGCTAGACAGAGACGCTGTAAAGCGTCGATTGGCGGAAATAGTCGGGGCAGGAGTGCTGGATTGCGGGAGCCGGGCCTAGTAATGTCCTCCCTGATCAGAGGGGATAACTATGCTGCGGCAACGCACCCTAAGGGAGTCGATCAAATCGACCGGCGTGGGGCTTCACTCCGGCAATAAGGTGGGCATGATGCTTTGTCCGGCACCAGCGGACACCGGCATTGTATTTCGTCGCACCGACCTGAGTCCGGTCCGGGACATCCCCGCCCGGGCGGACTGGGTCGATGAGACGGATCTGTCCACCAGCCTGGGGTCAGGCGAGGCCAGAGTCAC